>DYHQ01000001.1:14566-123914 GCA_020724065.1 Candidatus Puniceispirillum sp.
CCGGGCGTCCTATCAAGCCCAATGCGAATACGCGCTGAGACGCCTGGTGCGTCGCGACCGCACGCATGTCTCTGTGGCTGCCTGGGGATTGGGTCAAGATTTGGATTGGAAAAGCCCTGCGACCTTGGAAGTCATCGGAAGTCTTGTCAATCAATTGCAGACTCTTGACAGCCGACCCATCTTCCTCGAGGCATGTCGCCTGGTCGAAGTCGCTCAATATCCTGTGGATTTCTTCCTGCTTGCGGCTATGCCGTGGAGGCGGGATGTTCCCTTGGATCCGGAAGCGACAACGAAGCCCATTATTCTGAGCCGAGTCGGCATGCTGGTCACCGACGCGGGGAAGAGCGAGTGGCGGGGAAGTCCTTCCAATCAGGCGGATTTCTTGCTCGGGCAATTCGATAAGATGTCTCAGGAGACTCCTTACGCAGGCCTACTTATCTTTTCCTACTCGGATTATCGAGGCCAGATACCATCCCTGGCACAGAATGACAAGAACGACCCCTTCATCTATTCGTTTGGACTTGTTGATTTGGCGCGCCGCGAACGGGTATCGTTTTTCAAGCTTCGGGATTTGGCTCAAACAGGTCAGTCGTCTCCCATATCTCAGAGTTCTTCAACCGAATCTCCGCGCGTGGAATTTCCCATTGCAGGCCTCGCGCTCATCGTGTTGCTCAGTCTGGAGATCCGGCGCAATAATGTCTTCAAACAGAATATGAAGCGAGCTTTTCGTCACGCTCACGGCTTTTTTTCCGACATCTATGCTCGCCGCTTCCTGCAAACCAGCCAGACCTTTGTTCTTGTCTTGTTCGAGGCAATCTGTTGGGCTCTGCTCGGCTCGAGTCTCATCTATGGACTTCGCTATTCGTATCGCTTTGATTATCTCCTGACTCACCTCGTTCGATGGCCTGCGATAAAGCTGAATCTCCTCATCTTGGTCTGGAATCCCATGGTCGGCATAGCGACTTTGACCCTTCTTTCTATCGTGCTCTTTCTTGTGCTCGCAATAGCCATTAAGCTCGGGGCTTTCCTTTTTCGGGCTCGGGTTACGATGGGGAAGGCCGTGACCTATCTGGTGTGGGCGGGAGCGAACTTCGTTTTCTTGTTGCCTCTCGCGGTCGTTTTATACCAACTGGTTGGCATGCCAGACATGCTCCTCCCGTGCATTCTGATTCTCTTGGGCTTTGTGTGTTGGTTTGGGCTTCGACTCTCCAACGCTCTCCGCGTTGCCTATGGCACGAGTTATCCTCGCCTGTATTTCGTTGCTGTGAGCGGGGGCGGGCTGGTGCTCCTCGGTCTCATTCTGCTGCTGCAAGCGTCCATCGGCACGGTTTCCTATTGGACCTATTATTGGCATGTCATGGCGCCTTGATGTCTTTAGGTGTCGCGGCCAGCCAAAGCGACTCGTTCAAATCACTTCCAAATAGCTTGTGAGTTCGTTATGACGGAGAAAATCATTGGTGAGGGTTTCACCTTCGATGATGTTCTACTCGTTCCACGAAAATCGGATGTGCTTCCAAGCGCCGTGGAACTCCGGACACACATCACCAGGAACATCGCTCTGAATATTCCCTTGGTGTCAGCGGCGATGGATACGGTAACGGAGGCTGCATTGGCGATTGCGATGGCTCGCGAAGGGGGCATCGGCATCATCCACAAGAATATGCCGGCGCGCAAGCAAGCGGAGGAAGTTGATCGCGTCAAGCGTTCCGAATCGGCCATCATTGCCAAGCCGTACACGCTGCCGCCCTCAGCCAGGATCTCCGACGCCCTCCGCCTCATGAAAGAGCGGGGTGTGAGCGGGATTCCGATTGTGGACGAGGAGAAGCTTGTTGGAATTGTGACTCACCGCGACTTGCGATTCGAGCGTGATGAAACCTTGCGGATCACGGCGATTATGACTCCCCGAGAACGGTTGGTTACCGCGTCCGCCGAAACGCCCCTTGCTGAAGCGGAATCAATTCTTCAGAAGCATCGTATCGAAAAACTGCTTCTTGTGGATGATGTGGGACGATTGGCCGGTCTGATCACCGTCAAGGACATTCAGAAGCGTCTCCAATTCCCGCATGCTTGCAAGGACGAACATGGGCGTCTTCGAGTCGGCGCCGCTGTCGGTGTGAAGTCGGATACGCTTGACCGACTGGCTGTTCTCGTTGAGGCGGGCGTGGATGTCGTCGTCGTTGATTCGGCGCACGGTCACTCGATGAATGTGATACGCACCGTGGGAGAGATCCGATCCCGGTATCCCGACCTCGAGATTGTCGGTGGCAATGTCGTCACCGCGCAGGCTTCGGTGGAACTTGTCAATGCCGGTGCCAGTGCCATCAAAGTAGGGGTTGGACCCGGTTCGATTTGCACGACGCGTGTCGTCGCCGGTGTCGGCGTGCCTCAGATTTCGGCCATTCTCGAATGTGTCGCGGTATTGAAGCCCCGAGGCATTCCGCTCATTGCAGATGGCGGGATCCGCTATTCGGGTGATATTGCCAAGGCAATCGCCGCAGGCGCGGATTCAGTCATGATTGGGAGCTTGTTTGCAGGCACTGAGGAGAGCCCGGGTGAGATGATTCTCTATGAGGGGCGAAGCTACAAAGGTTTCCGTGGGATGGGGTCTCTTGCCGCTATGCGCGAGGGAGCGGCGGACCGCTACTTCCAGAGCGATGCGGAGGGGAAGTTCGTGCCGGAAGGCATTGAGGGTCGTGTTCCCTACAAGGGGCCATTGGCCAACACGGTCTTTCAGCTTATGGGCGGGCTCCGGTCGGCCATGGGATATTGTGGCGTGACCACCATCCAAGAGATGCAAGAAAAAACCCAACTGATGAAAATTTCATCGGCGGGGCTTCTTGAAAGTCATCCTCACAATGTGGCCGTTACCCGAGAGGCACCAAACTACGAGTTGCCGGCCAGCTTCTCGACGCACTGAGTCTCAGTCACAAGAGCAAAAGAGCCGGTGGTCCTCCTTGGCACAAGAGGGAAAAACTGCCAGGGGCACACCGGCTCGGCGGGGAAAAGCCTAAAGAGTCAATCCGCGGACACATCGCGCTAACTTCGACTTATGGTTCGCGGAGGTATTCTGATGCAGAATACCCTTGACGGCGAGGCGATCCAGCAGCTTTATGGCAGCTCGGAAGGCTTCCTCGGCATCAGCACGGTTCTTGGCGGACAACACCCTCTTCTCGACCGTCTTCATCTGGGACTTGTAGGCCCGATTCTGCAGCCGGGATTCAGCGTTAGTGCGCATTCTTTTCTTACAGGATTTGTGTTGCGGCATATTTCACATTCTTGCTAAATAATGACGGAATTACAGCCCGCTCCAAGCGGCAGCCCGGCGGAGTTCCACCGTGGCCGGGCTACCGGTTGGAAAGTTGGACAGAAAATATAATCAAAACGGCAGTCATTGTCAAGCAGAAGTATCATTCTTTCCGATTCGGCACGCGCGGCACTGCGCGATTCGTCTTCAATCTGCATTCTGACCGGCGCTGGTGTCTCTGCTGAAAGCGGGGTAGCCACATTCCGCGGCAAAGAGGGACTCTGGAGCAAGTTCCGTCCGGAGGAACTTGCTAATATTCAGGCATTTATCCAAAATCCAGAGCTGGTTTGGGAATGGTATCAATATCGTAGAGACATCGTCACGAACGCTCAACCAAATCCAGGTCATGTGGCTCTTGCACAGTGGGAAAAGCGGATTGCAGGATTTACGCTTATTACGCAGAATGTGGACGGATTTCACCAACGAGCCGGAAGCCGCCGAGTCATTGAACTCCATGGGAATATTTTGCGCAATCGTTGTCTCAAATGTGGGAACATCGGTGCTGGCCAAGAGGTTCCTTTCAAGGAGAAAGTGCCTCTTTGCGACTGCGGCGGAATGCTTCGACCCGATGTCGTTTGGTTTGGTGAAATGCTGCCAGCCCAAGCTTTGAACGATGCTTTTGCTGCGGCGGAAGCGGCCGACCTTTTTCTCTCGATAGGGACTTCTGCTATCGTCCATCCGGCGGCCTCGCTGCCGGAGGTTGCCAAGGCGAGCGGAGCGTTTCTGCTCGAGATAAACATCGAACCGACAGTCCTGACGCCAATGGCAGACCTTTTCCTCGAAGGACCCTCCGGCAAGATTCTGCCGGAGCTTTTCGACGAGTGGATGGCTCAGAGAGCGAATGTAGAATGAAATCGCGTCCAACGAAGTTGGCTTCTTTTTGCGGCATCCTTCTTGTTTTCGGTTTTCTTGCGTTCATGCAGGGTTGCGCTTACTACAATACATTTTACAACGCCAAGAAGCATTTCGAGGCAGGCGAGCGCGCGAAGCGAAACGCCGCGACGGGCCAGTCCCGCGATGTGAAGAACTATGAGAAGTGTATCGAGACAGGCTCAAGGCTCTTGGAGCTTTATCCGAAGAGCCGGTGGATGGATGATTGCCTTCTTCTTATGGGCAAAGCCTACTTCCGGTCGAATAAGTTCCCGAAAGCCCAGCGAAAATTCGAAGAGCTCACCAGCAATTTCCCCGGGAGTAGACTGATTCCTGAAGCCCGACTTTGGTTGGCAGAGACGCTGATTGCGATGAACCGGAGCGAGGAAGCGATCTCGATTCTTGAGCCGTTGTGCGCTTCGCCAGAATCGAGGCTTTTCATGGCGCGTGCGTCCTTTGTTCTGGGAACGGTTCACTTTGATACTATGCGCTACCGGGATGCGGCGGATGCATTTCGGAACGCGGCGCAGGGATATCGGAACAACCTGGAGCGTGCCGAATCATTCTATATGCTCGGTCGCAGTCTGTTCCTGCTCAAGGATTACCAGGAAGCGAAGGGAGCCTTTGACCAGATTCCCAAACTCAATCCGTCGCGCGAACTCATCTATAAGGCTCTGGTGGAGTCTGGCCGGTGTATGGCTGAGTTGGGCGACACCGAGGCGGCGCTGGAACTGTTGGAAGATCTGCGAAGAGATGTGCGTTATCAGAATTACTCCGCGGGAATTGAGCTCACGCTGGCAAAAATCGAGGCTGACCAGGGCCACTTCGACAAAGCGGCGCAAATCTATCTGGACTATCTCGAGGCGAATCCCACCGGTGTTGAAAGGGCAGACGCCTATTTCTGCATCGGAGTAATCTACCGAGACCATTACCGTGATCTTGCCCAGGCAGCCGCTTATTTCGATAGCGTTCAGAACGCGGGAGGTTCGAAAATCTTGGCCGATTCGGCGCGCGCACAGGCTCAAATGCTGAAGCGTGGATTGGCCCACATCAACAAATGGATGGACATCGAGTGGAAGTTGCAGTACTTGGACTCCCTCCTGAAGAGCGCTTCTTCGACGGAAGGAAGCCCTTTCATGCCACCTTCTCCACCGGCCGATTCGGCGGCGCAAGATAGCGAGAAAGTGGAGCTTGGCGGCCAAGTAGGCGAAGACACTACTGTGGCAGGACGCACCATTCACGAGGCGATGCCCGACAGCTCAACGCGGGTCACTCAACTTCCGACCCTCGATGAGCTCCATCGGGCGAAGCGGGATTTGCAGGCAGTACTCTTTCAAATCGGGGAGTTCTTCCTGCATGATTTGCAAGATCAAGACTCAGCCTCTTATTTTTTTGAATGGGCTGCGTACGACACTATGGACCACCGAATTCAATGGAAAGCGAATCTCGTGCTTGCTGAATTGGCTCAGAGGCGTGGAGCGGACAGCATGGTGATTCGGTCGCATTATGAAGCCGCATTGGCGACTCCGGGTATCCCTATTGATGCGGAAAACCGTGCACGGGAAGCGCTTGGATTGCCGCTGAAGGAGACACCACGCGATACTCTCCGCGAGAACTATTTGAAGCTCGAAGGGAGCATTCTTGATACGACGGCGAGTCCTGATTCTATCTTGGTGTCCCTCGATTCACTCATGATTGCTGACACCTCCTCAGTCTATTTTCTGAAATCGCTCTGGGCAAGGGGGTATTTCTATGAGCATCGGGTCGGTGACCGTGATTCCGCCCGGGCAACCTACGAGCGTATCATCTCTCTCTATCCCGATTCGGCATTTACCACCGTGCTGGCTCAGCGACTGGACACAACGACGCTGGCGGCACTTGCTGAAGAGAAGGTCCCAGCGGTCGTCGAGGCTGAAGCCGATACCATCCATACCAGCCAAGAAGCGGGGTGGCCTCCCCCTGAGGAATCGCTTTTGGGCAGGCGAGGGCGGTAGCTGCCATGAGTGATTTGGCAAAGAGGCTTGGCGTGGCTCTATGGGGAATTCCGCTTCTTCTCTTTGCTTTGTATTTCGGCGAACTATTTCTTGCCATCTTGATTTCGCTGCTCCTATTCCTCTTGGCTCGCGAATGGCAATATCTTGGCCGGTGCGTCGGAGCAGACATCCCGCTTGCGTTTCTTTGGGTGAGTGCTGTCGCCATTCTTCTCATTCAGTTCTCGGCGGGAAATCGCATATTCCTCTCTGTTGGGATTCTGATTCTGCTTGTCCTTCTTGCGACGCAGATTGTGCGGATCTCTCGCGCACCCCTCAGGGATTTGGGACATCTCGCTCTCTGGCTATTCTATGTAGTCGTTCCCATTTCGCTCTGGTGGACAATTCGTCTCGTTGGAGGAATAGCTGAGGCACAGGGAAGGCAATGGCTCATCGCCCTTTTTGTCTGCGTGTGGGTGACGGACACAGCAGCGTACGCTGCAGGCAGAGCTGTAGGAAAACGCCGGCTTATGCCCGCGGCAAGTCCAAACAAGAGCTGGGAAGGAGCGATCGCCGGAGTTGTCGGGGCTGTGCTCGTGCCAGTCATTATGAGGCCTCTGGGATTTTTTGCCTTTACAGGATGGGATGTCATGGCCTTCGCCATCGCGGTCGGGATATTAGGTCAAGCAGGCGACCTGGTTGAATCTCTGATGAAACGCGAGGCTGGAATAAAGGATTCTTCGCGATTTCTGCCGGGGCACGGTGGACTACTCGACCGCTTCGATAGTCTTTTCCTAGCGACTCCCGCACTATATGCTTATCTTTTGATCCGATGACAGCGCCAAGTCAGTTGCCCGCGTTCCATTGTGGCGATCAACTTCGCCCTACCATTGATAAGTCGAAGCCCCAAGGTCCGAATCGGCAAGTCGTTCAGATGTTCGAGGCGATTTCGCCAACCTATGATCTGTTGAATCGGCTCCTCTCGTTTGGGCTTGATGCTTCATGGCGGCGCAAATGTGTCGCTGCGTTGGGCATTGGTGCCAACCAAGCGATTCTCGATTGCGCAGCAGGGACGGGGGATATGGCAGTTGAAGTCTGCAGACAAGTCCCCTCGGCTCATGTTGTGCTGCTTGATCCTGTTGAGGGCATGCTGGCGCGCGCTCGAGAAAAACTCTCGCTTTTTCCCGATGCAAAAATCCAGGCCGTGCGAGGCAATGCAGAGGTCTTGCCCTTTTCCTCGCAGTCCTTCGATCGGATTGTCGTCGCGTTTGGAATTCGCAATTTCCTTGAACTTGATACAGGATTATCCGAGCTCTTTCGCGTCACGCGGCGCGCTGGCAAGGGTGCCATTCTCGAATTCACGCCGGACCGTCATCCCATTTTTCAGAAATTCTTCCGCTTCTATTTTATGCACATTGTCAAGCCGATTGGAGCGCTTGTTTCGAGGCACGCGACGGCCTATGATTATTTGCGACTCTCGATAGACAGCTTCCCCACGAGTTCTGAGCTTGGCCAGCGCTTGGCACGAGTCGGATGGATTGTGAGCTCGCATGAGAAACTCGCTGGAGGAGTTGTCTCGCTATTCGTTGTGCAGAAGTGAGTCGAAGATGCCGATTTTTGAATACTGTTGCCGGAATTGTGGCGAAAAATTTGAAGAGCTCGTCTCCAGAGTACCGGAGTCTATTTCCTGCCCGCATTGCCAATCATTTCAAGTGGAAAAACTCTTTTCCGCCTTTGGAATCGCAGGGGCCGTGCGATTCTCTCCTTCAACGGGCGCGAGTGGTTGCGCATCTTGCAAAAGCACAAGTTGTGCGGGCTGTCCAAGTAGCTCGCCATAGACCATGGTGAGCTCGCGACCTGCCCTCCTTGCTGCGCTTTTTCTAATCAGCGGGATCATCCTCGCTCTCTATGTGGATTTCTCTCCGCAAGCGACTCTTGTGGTAGGTGGTGGCGCGCTGCTTATTTGCGGCGCGCTCTTTTTGTTTCGCGCGCAATCCAAAATTACGCTTCCAGCTCTGGGTCTCCTTGTGATGAGCCTCGGCCTTGCGCGCGGCACGGCCTCCATCGCTCGAATGGAACGCAGCGCGGTCGCGGATTTTGTCTCTAAACACAGAACGGCGATCGCGTTCGGCCAAGTAGTCGTGGCGAGTCGCGACTGGGCCGCGCACAGCAGGGTCTTGCTACGACATGGAGTCCTCTTTGCTGGGGAAGACACGCTGTCGCTGACATCACTCCGACTTGATGTGCGCACTACTCTTCCACCGGAATCCATTCAGGTCGGCGACTGGCTCGTGGCACAAGGCCCGCTTCAACTGCCCGAAGACCCGCGCGTCCCGGGGCAAATCGGCCATGTTCGGCAAGCGACTACGGAGAGGGTGGCAGCTTACATGTATACTGGAGATGATGCCAAACCTCTCATTACTCCCACTGGCAAAGCATCTTGTGCGCGCGCGACTCACTCTTTGCGAGGTCAGATTGTCCGCATCTTGGACAAGGAACTCTCTCCGCAAGCTTCGGCACTCTGCAAGGCTCTTCTTCTCGGCGATCGCTCGGGTTTTTCACAGGACTTTCGCCAGCAAATCAAAGCGACGGGTCTCAGTCACATCTTCGCTTTGAGTGGTCTCAATGTAGGCCTCGTTGTCTCGTTGGTTTGGTTGCTCACCACCGCTCTCCCTTTGCCCTTTGCACTGAGGCATTGGCTTGCCTTGGCTGCGACGGTTTTCTATGTCGCTTTGGGCCTCGGCATTCCTTCGCTCATGCGTGCGGGAATAATGTGCTCTCTTTTTCTCGTGAGTCATCTGATTCATCGCAAAGCACATGTTCTGAATATCATTGGGGCCGCGGCATTTCTTGAACTCTTGTGGAGACCACTGGACCTCGTGGACATAGGATTTCAGTTGTCCTACCTGGCGGTTTTGGGCATCGTTCTCACCTATATTTGGCTGAAGGCCGTGACCATCAAGATTTGGGGATCCAGCGCAACCGCGAGACCTTCTCTTCGCACTCTATTCGATGTCGCCTTCGCCACAATCGGCGCACAAATCGGCACATTGCCTTTGTTGGCTGCACTCTTTGGGACGATTCCTCTCCTGGGTCTTCTCGCGAATTTCGTTGCCGTCCCCGCGTTTGCCTTTCTGCTTTGGTGTGAGATATTTCTCTTGTTCGCAAGTCCCATTTCGCATTTTGTGTCGGCATCGTTTGCCGCTACAGTCAATGTCCTTTCGGATTTTCTGCATGCTTTCGTGGAATGGTTTTCGGCTCTTCCCGCGGCGAGTCTTTCGACGGGCTACCTTTCTCCTCTTGCCCTGGTCGGCATCTGTCTGGGACTCGCTGTGATGTGGTTCCAAAAGAAGCAATTTGATTGGAGAAGGGCCGGTCTCGGCTCACTCGTTGTTCTCAACTCGTTGATTTGGCCCGAGGTATTCCAGTGGCGAAAAGTGAACTTCGAAATCTACTTTCTGGATGTGGGAAATGGCGACTCGATTCTCCTACAAACGCCTCACAAGAGAACTATGCTGATAGACACCGGCCCGGCATTCGATTCTTGGGATGCCTCTTGGCGCATTCTTCCTGCCTTGAGGAGTCACGGTATAGATACTCTGGATGCACTGGTGCTGACACATGCCGAATCTGATCACATCGGAGGCGCTGCCGCGTTAATTCGTGACTTTCCAATCCGCGCGGTTCTCACGAATGGCGTATCGCATAACACGCAGAGCTACCAGAGAATGATGAGGGAGATGCGAGTGAAGAAACTCGAAGTGAAACCGCTGGGAACCGGGGATCTCGTGGATGCGCTTCGTCCTTTTCCTGTTTGGGTGCTTTCGCCGGATAGCCTATGGCAGATGGAGGGGCTGACTCTGAATCAAAGGTCGCTTGTTCTGCGTGTCGAAATAGGGCAAACCTCGGCGTTGTTTGCGGGCGATATTGATGGTCTGACCGAACAGCGTCTCTTGCCGTGGGGAGATTTCCTGCGAAGCGAGTTACTGAAAGTGCCTCATCATGGCAGCAAAGCCTCGAGTAGTGACGCTTTTCTGGAAGCGGTTCATCCAAAGGTAGCTGTTATCACGGCGGGTCGCCGCAATCCGCATGGACATCCGTCGGCTGATGTAATTGAGCGATTGGACGGACTCGCGATTTCCTATCATATCACCGGAAGAGAGGGCACTCTCCTGTGGACCGCGAACGGAGAGGAGATCACGCAGGCTTCTTGGCGGCAGTCCACTCTGTCGCGGCAATGGCATCTGCCAACGGATTGACACTTCAGGGCGAAATCGCTATATTAATGGAAGATTGTTTGAGAATCCTTCCTTGGTGATCGTGCGCTCTGCAGGTGTTTATCTATGAACGGCAGCACCGAGAATTACTATCTCTCGCGCGGCTATCGGCGCATTTGCGGTGTGGACGAAGCAGGGCGCGGACCGCTGGCGGGTCCGGTAGTCGCGGCGGCGGTCGTTTTTCCTGAGCCCGTCCACATCGCGAACCTCCGTGACTCGAAGAAACTGAGCCCGACTAAACGCGAGGAACTCTTCGAGAAGATATTGAAAGTTGCGCAGGTCGGCGTTGGCGAGGCATCTCCGGTTGAAATTGATGCCATGAATATCCTGCAGGCATCGCTTCTGGCCATGAAACGAGCCGTTGATTCCTTGGCAATATTGCCCGATATTGTCCTCGTGGATGGACCCTACGCTTTGTCCGCTGAAACGCCATCGCGCGCCATCATCAAGGGCGATGCGCGAGTCCGAGTCATCTCAGCCGCCTCGATTATGGCGAAGGTCACTCGAGATAATCGTATGTTCGAATACGACAGAGAATTCCCCGAGTACGGATTCGCCCGACACAAGGGTTACCCCACGCGTGAACACCTCGAGGCCCTGAGACGCCTGGGGCCAACATATATCCATCGCACAACCTTTCGTGGCGTTCTCCAGGTTCCGTGATGCGCTTGTCAACTTTTTTGAAAAGCTTCTGGAGCAAGAAGCTCCCTGAAAAGCCGAGTGATCGTTGCGTTGGTGATTGGGGTGAACGGGAAGCGGCTCTCCATCTTCGTCGCAACGGCTATCGTGTTGTCTCGAAAAACTGGCGTTTGCGCATGGGCGAAATTGACATCATCGCCCAGAAAGGACGCGATACGGTTTTTGTTGAGGTCAAGTCCGGGGCGAAGCCCTCCGCAATTGGACCCGAATACCGTGTGGGAGCGCGGAAGCAGCAGAAGCTCCGTGCGCTCGCGCAAGCCTATCTGCAAGGTGCCACAGATAAGAACACTTCGATTCGGTTTGATGTCATCTCTGTCTGGCGTGAAGGGAATGAAACAAGAATTAAGCATTTTGAAAACGCCTTCTAAGACATTGTCGTTTCTTCTTGGTGGGATTATCTGTCTTCTTCTCTGGTTTGGCAGCGGCGTTTCGCAGGTAACTCTGACCGAAATCATGTTCGACCCCATCGGTGATGGAGATTTAGACGAATTCATTGAAATCTACAACACGGGGACATCAACAATTAACCTGTCGGGATGGAGAATTTCTGATGGTGAGGACGATGACGAGCTTATCGCACTCGACCAAGGACTTCTTCTCGAGCCCGGACAGTTTGGCCTTATTCTCGATCCCGACTATTTCGAGCATGAGAGCGACACCTACGAAGGAATGGTACCGACCTCAGCGCTTGTTCTGACAATTGACGGACCGACTTTCGGAGGATATGGTCTCTTGAATGATGAGTCCGAAGTTGTGTCGCTCATCCGCGCTGCCGGTGATACCGTTTCTCAATATGCTTATAGCCCCGAGAACGATAAAGGTTATTCGGACGAGAAGATCATGCCCGGAGCAGGGGACACCCTGACAAACTGGGCGAATTCGCGAACGCTGAAGGGTTCGCCGGGGGCTTGGAATACGGTCTCGCCTCCTTTCTATGATTTGGCAATAGCGAATTTCTGGAGTGAGCCTGAGCAGCCGTCGGTCGGAAGCTCCTTCACTCTCTTTGTGCTCATTCGAAATAATGGCTTGGAGCCAATGCCAAACGCCGGTCTCTCATTCTATTTCGACGGAGATCTTTCCGGAACATTTGAGGAAACCGAGCTATTTGCCCAGCGAGACATCCGCGCGCTTTCACCCGGAGATTCTGCAAGTGACAGCGTATTCGTGCTCGTTGCTGAGGAAGGTCCGCGTCTTTTCTTGGCTGAACTTGAACTGGACGATGACGATTCAACGAACGATCGTCGTGTCCTTTGGCAGAACATCTCACCTGAGCAAGTTGCTTTGGTCATCAATGAGATACAGTATCGCCCATTTGAAGGGCAAAGTGAATGGGTAGAGTTCTTCTATGCTGGCATGTATCCGCTCGATATTGGCGGCTGGCAATTCTCTGAGGCGACGGGTCTTGCGAATTCCGATAAGCGCTGGACTTGTCCAGACCTTTGGCTCTCGCCGGGCGACTTTCTCATTTTGGCGGCCGACTCGACCATATTTTTGGAGTCCCTGCCCGAAACCGTCACGGTTTTTGTATGGGGCAGCGGAGCTCCTCGCTTGAATGACACCGGAGATTCGCTTGTGATTTGGGACACGAGCGGTCAGCGGACTGATCAAGTGAATTATGATCCCGACTGGGGTCGGAACGAGGACGGAATCTCCTTGGAACGTATCTCGCCAACAAGCGCAGGCAATGTGTCGCTCAACTGGGCCTCGAGTGCAGATCCCTCAGGCAGTACGCCGGGGCGACCCAACAGTCAACTCTATGTTCCGTCATCTGTTGGAGCCAACATCCTCTCAATCGAACCCAATCCCTTTTCTCCGGATGGAGATGGATTTGAGGACATCGCTTTTCTTCAGTATCATTTGAAATATCCGAACTCGCGTCTCGATTTGAAAGTCTATGATGTTCGTGGTCGGAAAGTGTGTTCTCTTGCGAACAACGAGCTCGTGGCACAAGAGGGCAAGAAGCTTTGGGACGGAAAAGATGAGCTGGGCAGGGAGCTCCCTGTCGGAATTTATGTTGTGTATCTTGAGGCTCTTGCCCAGGGAGACACGCGCATCGAGAAGGCGAAGCGTGCCATTGTGATTGCACGAAGAAAATGAGTCTCGTTCGACTCGAAAACATAGCCATTCACTTCGCCGAGAGAACTCTCCTTGAGGGACTGTCGTGGCAAATCCTTCCGCGGGAGCGCTATGGTTTAGTCGGACCCAACGGAGCGGGCAAGACAACGATTTTGCGCCTGATTGCGGGTGAAATCGAGCCCAGTCATGGCACGGTTTGGCGTCTGAAACATCTCGAATGCGGTTACTTACCGCAAGAGACGACCGCCGAAGAATATCGCCCGCTCTTTGAAGCAGTCTATGGAGCGCTGCCGGACATTCCTGCTCTGGCTGCGGAATTGGAGGAGCTGCGGCATGCAATGGTTGCTGAGGATTCGCGTGATGAACTACTCGAAAGGTATGGAGTTCTTGAATCGCGATGGATGGCGATGGAGGGTTATTCAGCGGAATCTCGCGTAGGACGCGTGCTTCACGGCCTGGGATTTCGTCAAGATGATTATGAGAGAGCTGTTTCGACTTTTTCCGGCGGATGGCGCATGCGCGTTCATCTTGCCAAGCTCCTGCTGCAATCTCCCGATGTTCTTCTGCTCGACGAGCCGACGAATCACTTAGATTTGCCGACTCTTGCATGGTTGGAGGAATACCTCGAGGAATTTCGAGGAGCACTGATCATTGTATCGCACGACCGCGCTTTTCTTGACCGAATGGTGACTTCCATAGCCGAGATTGACCGCGGCCACTTCCGGAAGTATGCGGGGAATTATTCCGAATTTGAGCGCGAACGCGAGCGTCGCCAGGAGAAACTTGAGGCGCATGCGGCGCGTCTGGCGACCGAGCGGCAGCGTATCGAACGCTTTGTCGAACGATTTCGCTACAAGGCAAGCAAGGCTCGTCAAGTCCAAAGCCGTGTGCGGTTCCTGTCGAAACTTGAGAAAGTCGAACAGGAGACGCAAGCTCGCCATATCCGTTTTCATTTCCCCGACGCGCCCCATAGCGGACGGATCGTCCTGAAGGTGAAGCGGTTGTCGAAACAATATGGCGACAAGACGGTTCTGAGAGATATTGATATTGTCCTGGAGCGAGGGCAAAAAGTAGCTCTGGTCGGTGTGAATGGGGCGGGAAAGTCCACTCTCTGCCGTTTGATTACCGGACTCGAGCCACCCACTTCCGGAGAGCTTCGGCTGGGTCACGAAGTTCGTTTGGACTATTTCGCTCAGGAGGCCGATTTTCACCTGAAAGGAGGTCGCACTGTTCTGGAGGAATTATCCGCCGAGGCATCCATTTCGGAGTTGCCGAATTTGCGTCGAATGCTCGGTGTTTTCCTCTTTCGGGGAGACGATGTCTTCAAGCCTGTGGATGTGCTTTCAGGCGGCGAGAAGTCTCGATTGGCGATTGCCAAGATTCTCCTGCGTCCCTCTAATTTCCTGATTCTTGACGAGCCGACCAATCATCTGGACATTCCATCGAAAGAAGTGTTCCTTTCCGCGCTCAAAGAATACCAAGGCACTCTGCTCATGGTCTCTCATGACCGATATTTTCTGGAAAGATTGGTTGACCGAGTGCTTGAACTCGAAGACGGAAAACTGAAAGAATGGCCGGGGAATTTCGGCGAATATCTGGAGCAAAAAGCGCTCTTTCAGAGATCTGAGAAAGAGGCAGTACCGCGGAATCCAGTGAGAGATTCGAGCGAGGTGGTCGGCCACAAGACGAAAGACCAGCGTCGAAGCGAGGCCGAGAGACGGAGTCAATTTTTCCAACGCCGTCAATTCCTGCAGCGCCGATTGGATGAGCTCTCTCAAAGCATTGAACGATTGGAGGCCCGGAAATCCGAACTGGAAGAACTTCTGAGCTCGGAAGAAACTTATCGCCATGGGGAGGCTGTGCGCGAAATCGTTGCCGCCTATGAACAGATACGACGCGAATTGCCCCAACTTTATGAGGAGTGGGAGCATTTGGAGGGCCAACGGGAGATACTTGAAAATGAGATGGCGCGATAAAACAGATGGCAAATGGGGGTTGATTTTTCAAAAAATATTGGCTATTTTTGAGCAGGTAAACTCCCGTTGAAATGAAACCGCCTTACCCTGAAGGGGGCGGCCCGTTCGCCCCTTTCTATTTTGCTTTCGCGACAATTTATCAATCATCCAATTAGTTGAATACCTGATTATGACAGTAATTCGCACCATTATTCAAGGCGCTGCGGGGCGCGATTTCCACAACTTCAATCTTCTCTTCCGCAATAATCCCGGCTATGAGGTGGTGGCGTTCACGGCGACCCAAATTCCCAATATCGCAGGGAGAAAGTATCCGCCGGAACTTGCGGGAAAGCTCTATCCGCGCGGCATTCCCATTTTTCTTGAGAGTGACTTGCTGCGGCTCATTCACGACTTGAAAGTGGACGAAGTCATTTTTTCCTATAGCGATGTGTCGCACGAGCATGTCATGCATTGGGCCTCGCGCATCATCGCTGCGGGAGCTTCGTTCCGACTCTTGGGAAGTCGCCCGACCATGCTGACAAGCAAGAAACCTGTCGTGGCGGTTTGTGCTGTTCGCACCGGTGCGGGCAAATCGCAAACGACGCGCAAAGTTGCGACTCTTCTGCGTGATGCAGGCAAACGCGTCGTGGTGGTTCGCCATCCCATGGCCTATGGGGATTTGGCGAAGCAAGCCGTGCAGCGTTTTGCAACACTCAGAGACCTCAAGGCCCATGATTGCACTATTGAAGAAATGGAAGAGTACGAGCCACATATTAAGCAGGGCATGGTTGTTTTCGCCGGTGTAGATTACGAAGTGATTCTGCGTCAAGCCGAGAAAGAGGCCGACATCATTCTTTGGGATGGCGGCAACAACGACTTGCCATTTTACAAACCCGACATCTTCATCGTCGTGGCCGATCCACATCGTGCCGGTGACGAACTTCGCTATTATCCTGGCGAAACGAACCTGCTGCTCGCGGATGCCGTCGTGATAAATAAGATAGACACCGCTTTTCCTGAAGATGTGGATGATGTGCGCGAGTCTGTGCGGTCGGTCAATCCGGCAGCGGTGATTATCGAGGCTGCTTCGCCAATTCATGTCGAAGATTGCGAGAAGATTCGGGGAAAGCGTGCACTGGTTATCGAGGATGGCCCGACCTTAACTCACGGCGAAATGGAGTACGGGGCGGGAGTCGTTGCGGCAACGAAGTTCGGCGCCTCGGAACTCATAGATCCGCGTCCCTATGTCGTTGGTACACTGAGGAAGACTTTCGAGGCCTATCCAGCGATTGGCCAGCTCCTTCCCGCGATGGGTTATGGCTCAGAGCAGATTAAGGACCTTGAGGCGACCATCGCCCGTGCCAAGCCGGAGGTTGTTGTGATGGGAACGCCAGTGGATCTGCGACGCATCATTGACATCAAGGCACCGACAGTCCATGTTACTTACAGTCTTCAAGAGATCGGAAAGCCTGATCTTGCCGATGTTCTTGCTCCTTTTCTGACAAAGAGCAACCGCGCGAAGCCTCGCAGGCGGAAATCGATCCGATGAAAAACCAGCGGACGGCGGTCGTTGCCCTGGGGGGCAATGCCATTTCAAAACCGGGTGTTCCTGACACGATTGCCAATCAGTTCAGTCACACGCGCGAAGCGCTACGCGGGGTGATGGAACTTGTGCGACGCGACTATCGGCTCGTCATCACGCATGGGAACGGCCCTCAGGTTGGCAACGCGCTCTTGCGCGTCGAATTGGCGCGAGGCAAGGCGCCTATTCTGCCTTTGGGGATTATCGTTGCGGACACCGAAGGCGGCATGGGCTATATGATTGAACAATGTCTGCAAAATGTTCTGCTCAGGGCGAACCTCAAACGCGATGTCGTTTCCATTGTCACTCAAGTTGTCGTGGATGAACATGATCCGAACCTGACCAATCCCACGAAATTCGTCGGGCAGTTTTATTCTGAAACGGAAGCGGAACGGCTGGCGGAGGAATCGGGTTGGCAGTTGAAAAAGGACGGAGACCGAGGGTGGCGTCGCGTTGTTGGCTCGCCGATTCCTCTCGAAATCATCAACCGCGCGGCCATCAAGCAGCTCATTTCTTCGGGAACGATTGTCATTGCCGCAGGCGGCGGAGGAGTGCCCGTCTATCGCGAAGCGGACGGATGGTATGAAGGTGTGGATGCCGTCGTTGACAAAGACCGCGCCTCGGCTGTGTTGGCGAGAGACATCGGTGCGGAAGAGCTCTATATTTTGACTGATACCGACAAAGTGGCACTGAATTTTGGCAAGCCGAGTCAGCGCAATTTGGATGAAATCACGGTCGCTTACGCGAAAGCGTTTGCTGCTGAGGGACATTTTCCTGATGGAAGCATGGGACCGAAGATTGAGGCTGCCATTACTTTCTTGGAGAGCGGCGGTGAGCGCGTTGTAATTTGTGCTCTGGAGAATCTGCCGCTGGCACTCGATGGAAAAGCGGGGACACTGATTGTTCCGTGAAAGACAATTTTGACTCTCATAAATTCATAAGCACACAGCAATGAAAATTCATGAACATCAGGGGAAGGAAGTCCTGCGCCGATTCGATGTCGCCGTGCCGCGCGGAGGAGTCGCTTTCTCCGTGGATGAAGCAGTAAAAGTCGCGCTTTCGCTAGGTACCTGGCCGGTTGTGGTGAAAGCACAAATCCACGCCGGTGGCCGGGGGAAGGGGGGAGGTATTAAGCTCGCCAATTCCGAGGCTGAGGTGCGCGAACTTGCAGGCAAAATGCTCGGGATGAATCTCGTCACGCATCAAACCGGACCGCAAGGGAAGATGGTTCAACGATTGCTTGTCGAAGAAAGAATGGCGATAGCCCGCGAGCTCTATGCGGGCATTGTCCTCGACCGCGCCACTTTTCGCAATACCTTCATGGTTTCCACAGAGGGCGGCGTTGAGATTGAAAAGGTGGCCGCTGAAACACCTGAGAAGATTGTCAAAGCCGCAATTGACCCTGTCGCAGGATTTCAGCCGTTTCAGGCGCGAAAACTTGCGTTTGCTCTTGGGCTGAGTGGAGATGCGTTCAAAGCCGGCGTGAAATTCTTGACAGGGCTCTATCGTGCGTACGAAGCGGTGGATGCAAGTCTCGCGGAAATCAATCCGCTGGTTGTGACGAAAGACGGCAAGGTTGTGGCTCTCGACGCGAAAATCAATTTCGATGATAACGCGCTCTTTCGCCACCCTGATTTGGGCGAGATGCGCGACCTTTCGGAAGAAGAGCCAGCCGAAGTCGAAGCCTCGAAATACGACTTGAACTATGTCAAGCTGAACGGGAATGTGGGCTGCATGGTCAATGGCGCCGGCCTCGCGATGGCGACGATGGACATCATCAAACTGCATGGGGGCGAGCCGGCGAATTTCCTCGATGTCGGCGGCGGCGCATCCGCTGAAACCGTCGAGAATGGTTTCCGTATTGTCCTTCAGGACCCAAATGTCAGAGCGATTCTCATCAACATCTTCGGTGGCATTGTCCGCTGCGACCGCGTTGCCAGCGGCGTGATTGAAGCGATTTCCAAAGTGAAATCGAACTTGCCGGTCGTTGTTCGCCTTGAAGGAACAAATGCGGATGTCGCCGCGAAGATGCTGGAAGAATCGCCCTTGAAATTTATCGTCGCTCACGACCTCGCTGATGCAGCGAAAAAGGCGGTGGCGGCAGTTGGCGCGAGGAAATAGACTGAGAATTCCGGCCGGATTAGGAATCCGGCGCGGCGTCCTTACGGGTGTGCCACCCACTCGGTCGAAGAGACTCTGATTGTTTCAAGTTGGGAAATAGCCACGGATAATCCATCTCATGTCCATCTTAGTCAACTCAGAAACTCGCCTTCTCGTGCAGGGAATCACGGGTGGGGAAGGCACTTTTCACACGGAGCAGATGATTGAATATGGTACGAAAGTCGTGGCGGGCGTCACCCCGGGAAAAGGGGGGACGAAATGGCAAGACAAAGTGCCTGTATTCAACACCGTCGAACAAGCCGTCCGCGAGACGGGTGCCAACACAACGGTCATCTTCGTGCCGCCTGCTTTTGCCGCGGATGCCATTTTGGAGGCGATTGACGCTGGGATAGCCGTCATTGTGACCGTCACCGAGGGAATTCCTGTCAAGGATACGATTGTCGTCAAGGAAGCGCTCAATCGCTCCGGGTCGCGCATGGTCGGAGGGAATTGCCCCGGCGTGATTACCCCCGGCCAGGCGAAGGTCGGGATCATGCCGGGATTCATTCACCAGCCCGGGCGATGCGGCGTCATTTCGCGCTCAGGGACGCTGACCTATGAGGCCGTGAAACAGCTTTCCGACCGCGGCATCGGCCAATCCACCTGCATCGGTATTGGCGGCGATGCCATCAATGGTTCCACTTTCGTTGACATACTCAAGCTGTTCAACGCGGATCCCGATACCGATTCCGTGGTTCTCATCGGCGAAATCGGCGGGACAGCAGAGGAGGCCTCCGCAGACTACATCAAGGCGAATTTCGCGAAGCCTGTTGTAGCCTTCATAGCAGGCCGTACAGCCCCTCCAGGCCGACGGATGGGCCATGCCGGAGCGATCATAGCTGGTGGCAAAGGAACGGCTGCCGAAAAAATTGCTGCATTGAAAACTGCCGGAATTCATGTCGCCGATTCACCGGCAGATATAGGTGCGACTTTAGAGCAGGTACTTAAGAAAGGAAAATAGCTCCTTTCCGAATCGGACCGGGCTATGACCTCGTTCAAAGGGTGAAGGTACCGCTGATCTGTGCTTTCCCGTTGGAAGTAGTGGAAAATAGATGAAATAGCGACTTTCAGTCATTTAAACCACATATTGAATCAATATATCCCATTTTGCAACTCCCGCTCAAGACCTATTCTATAACTTTGAATCTCTCCGTGCGATCACGCTAAGAGACAGTCTTGGTTTCTTTTCACTATGTCAGTGGAAGAGAAGGGGAGGCTGTCATGTGACAATGGCGAAAGGAGGAAATCGGTAGCGAGCCGTGCTCCGGGAGGATTTTGGTGCTTGATTTTGTGGAGAAAAAAGGCTATAATATAAGAATTTTACGATGGAGAAAATAGATGTCAGTGACTCCCGCAGACTCGGTCGTTCTTGTCAAGAGCGAAAAGACCGGTCACGCGATTGCCATAGACGAGATTCTCTGTAAGGGATGCACAATCTGCGTCGAAATCTGCCCGAAGGATGTTCTCGAAATGGTGGGCGCGATTGACCGATGGGAAGGAGCGACAGCGCGCGTGAAGGATATTGATGCTTGCATTGCTTGCTTCATCTGCGAGCACGAATGTCCGGACTTTGCGCTTTTGGTGTACGCTGCTCCCAAGGCGAAGAAAGCGATGGAGGTTTAGATGGCGAAAGCGGTCTTTTGGACAGGGAATGAAGTTTGTGCGGAAGCCGCGATTGCCGCAGGCTGCCGTTTCTTCGCAGGCTACCCGATCACTCCGTCGTCGGAAATCGCCGCGGTCATGGCACAGCGCCTTCCGGAAGAGAGCGGAACTTTCATTCAGATGGAAGATGAAATTGCGGCGATGGGCGCGATTATCGGTGCATCATTAGCGGGTGTGAAGTCCATGACGGCGACTTCAGGGCCGGGATTCAGTCTGAAGCAGGAGAACATCGGCTTCGCGTGTATGGTTGAAGCACCCTGTGTCGTGGTGAATGTCCAGCGCGGCGGGCCTTCGACCGGATTGCCGACCCATCCCGGGCAGTCGGACCTGATGCAAACTCGCTGGGGCACGCATGGAGACCATACGACGATTGCGCTCGCACCGGCCTATTTGCGCGAGCTCTATCTTGAAATGATTCGCGCCTTCAATCTCTCTGAGAAATTCCGTGTCCCGGTGATTGTTCTCATAGACGAAATTCTGGGTCATATGTCCGAGTGCTTCGAAGCGCCAACGCCAAACGAATACACGGTCATCAATCGAGTGAAGCCCACCTGCCCACCGGAAAAATACAATCCCTACGAAGTGCAGGATGGAGAACTTGTGCCGACGATGGCCAGCTATTTTGAAGGCTATCGTTTTCACGCGACGGGTTTGAATCACGACAAGACCGGTTTCCCGACGACGCATCCTATCGTGTGCCATCAGGATGAAGTTCGTCAGCTTGCGAAGGTCTCGCACAATCGAGCCGAGATTGATTCGTGGGAAGAAGTCATGGTGGAGGATGCGGAGATTCTTGTCGTCAGTTTCGGTTCGACGGCGCGCGGAGCTCATTCGGCGGTACTGGAGATGCGAAAGCAGGGAGTTCGCGCAGGCCTGTTCCGGCCGATTACGGTTTGGCCTTTTCCCGATGAAGAAGTACGGCGTTTGGCTCGGAAAACAAAGGCCATCGTCGTGGCGGAAATGAATTTGGGACAAATGATTCTCGAGGTTGAACGCGCGGCGCACAGCGATATCAAGATCGTCGGCTGTCAAAAAGTCGGCGGCGTTCCTGTGGAACCGTATGAAATCGTTGCGAAGATTCGCGAGGTAGCTTAGCCATGGCTTTTGATTATGCGCCCTATATGCGAATGTCCAAATTGCCTCACCTTTGGTGTCCGGGCTGCGGCATTGGCATTGTTGTGAAGAGTTTGATTCGCGCGATTGACCGCCTTGGCTGGTCGAAAGACGACATCGCCGTCGTCTCCGGTATCGGTTGCACATCGCGGGCGCCCGGTTATTTGGATATGAATACGCTGCACACGACGCATGGGCGGGCCATTTCGTTTGCCACGGGCATTAAGCTCGTGCGGCCGGACAAGCATGTCATCGTGATTGCGGGCGACGGAGATATGGTCGCCATCGGGGGCAATCATTTCATTCACGCGTGCCGCCGGAATATTGACATCACCTGCATTATCAACAACAACAATATCTATGGCATGACCGGCGGGCAATACTCGCCCACTACGCCTCATGGAGCGAAAGCGGCCACGGCGCCCTGGGGGAATATGGAGCCATGCTTTGATTTGACGAAATTGGCTATGGGAGCTGGAGCAACCTATGTGGCTCGTGGTCAGGTGGGCAATGGGGTGCAATTGGAGCGCCTTATTCGCGACGGGCTTGATCATCATGGCTTTGCGGTCATCGAGGCTCTGTCGAATTGCCACACGCAGTTCGGGCGCCGAAACAAGTTGCCTGATCCTATGCAGCTTATCAAGCACATTCAGGATAAGACTGTGCCGAAGTCGAAGGCAGAGAAAATGGATTCGGCGGAACTGGCAGGCAAATTCGTGGTTGGGGAACTTTTCCGAGATACCGACCGCCCTGAATTCTGCGATGAATATGCGAAGTTGCAGCAGCGAGCGCAAGCGGCCAGCAAGAAGAAAACGGCAGTGCCTGTGGCGTGAGGCCACTCAGGTCTTTGCCCAAGAAGGGAAGGCAACATAGCGAATGTCGAATCGGTTTGAAGTGAGGCTTTCGGCGGTTGGAGGCCAAGGCGTCATCTTGGCGGGAGACCTGTTGGCACACGCGGCCTATGAGGAGGGGAAGTTTTCTGTTCAGAGTCCGACCTACACCGCTCAAGTGCGTGGAGGACCGACCAAGATTGATGTGATCATAGACACGGAGAAAATCCTCTATCCACGAACGACGGCCATTGATTTCTTCCTGAGCTTGGCGCAGCGCTCCTTTGATGCTTTTGCGGTCGGCTTGAAACCGGACTGCACGATTCTCGTGGACCCGAATCTCGTGCATGACTGCAAAGGCCGTGCGAATGTCTTCAGGATTCCGATTATTGAGCTGACGCGCACGAAATTGGGACGAATGGTCTATACTTCCGTCGTGGCTTTGGGAGCGATGGTCGAGTTGACGGGGGTGGTGAAGCATGAGACCATTCGAAAAGTCGTTGAGGAGCATGCTCCCCCCGGTACAGAAACGCAGAATCTAAAGGCGCTGGATGTCGGATTCGCTGCGGCGGCGGCAGTGAAGGCCGAGGTCAGCCGCTGAAGAAGTAGTTCGCACTTTTGGGGTGAAGAAGCGGAAATGGAAAAAACCTTGATGATCATCAAGCCCGATGCCGTCAAAGCGCGGCATATTGGGCATATTATCTCGCGGGTGGAGGCGGAGCATCTTGAAATCACCGGCTTGTGCTGCTTGCATCTGACTCGCGAGCAAGCGGAAGAGTTCTATGCGATTCATCGGGAGCGCCCTTTCTTTGAAGGTTTGATACGCTACATCACTTCCGGTCCGGTCGTCGTGGGACGGCTGGAATGCGAGGGAGCGGTCGAGCATTGGCGGAAGGTGATTGGCGCGACGGATCCGAAGAAGTCGGCGCCCGGAACGCTTCGGGCTCTGTACGGAATAGATATTGAGCGAAACGCGGTCCATGGATCCGACTCCGTGGAAAATGGAATTGTGGAGTCGCGGTTTTTTTTCCCTGAGTGACGGGAAGAGAGGCTATGCCTGAAGTAAGAGAAAAATCGCTGAAAGACGAAATCGAGATGGACCTCGCATCCGCGAGGTCATCGTCTGATATGGCCATTGCGCGCATCGCCATTGTTGGCGGCGGTGTCATGGGTCGCGGGATTGCTCAAGTCGCTGCCCAAAAAGGGATTGATGTCGTCTTGGTCGAGCGAGACGAACAAGGATTGCAGGCGAGCCTGGCCGCACTGGGCGAGACTTTGGACCAAGAAATCGCTCGTTGGGGGATTACCCGCAGCGACAAGCGAGCCATTCTCTCTCGAATCACCGGCAAGGTGAACCTGGAGGATGTGGGGGATGTGCAGCTTGTCGTGGAGGCGGTCCCGGATGACCTCGGATTGAAGATGGCACTGTTTGTTCATTTCGATGAGCTTTGGGATGACCCCGTTGTTTTCATTTCGAATACTTCCGCGCTGTCGGTGACAGAAATTGCGCAAGCGACGCGGCATCCTGAGCGGGTTATCGGTATGCACTTCCTGAATCCCGTTTCGCGGACGCCTCTGGTCGAAGTCGTGCGTGCGCTGAAGACTTCCGACGCCACCTACGCTCGCGTAAAGCGTTTCGCCGAAATGCTGGACAAAACCGTCGTGGAAGTTTTCGAATCTCCGGGCTACATCTCGACGCGCATTATTGTCCCGACGCTCAACGAAGCGATGTACGCTCTCATGGAAGGAGTGGCCAGCGCCGATGGCATTGATACGGCGATGAGGCTCGGTTACGGTTTTGACAAGGGACCTTTGGCCTTGGCCGATATGATTGGTTTGGATACTTGCATGGGTTGGATGGAAGCTCTCTTCCGCGAATTAGGTGATGTGAAATATCGCCCGTGTCCACTGCTGCGTAAGCTCGTCCGAGCTGGCCGGCTTGGAACCAAAACCGGAGAGGGCTTTTTCAAGTATGACCACGAAGGCAGGCGTATTGGATGATCGTTCTCGTCCTTAATTGCGGCAGTTCCTCCGTCAAGTATCAACTGATTGAGTTTCGTGATGGCGCGTCGCAGGTGCGCGCCAAAGGCTCTGTGGAGCGCATTGGGATGCGCGGCGCTATTCTGAACCACTTCCGCGAGGACGGTGACCGCGTGAAGCTGGCCGGTGAAATCCTGGACCATCAAGTTGCGATTGAATATATCTTAGCGATTCTCCTCTCCAAGAATCATGGGGTCATTCGAGCTCATAGCGACATTGCGGCCGTAGGGCATCGAGTCGTGCACGGAGGTGAAGCTCTCACCGAATCGGTTCTCATTGACGCGGCGGTCATGGAAAAGCTACGCGAATGTATTGAGCTGGCTCCGTTGCACAATCCGCATAACATCAAGGGTATCGAGGCTTGCCGTCGTCTTCTGCCTGGCGTGCCGCAGGTGGCAGTCTTCGACACGGCTTTTCATCATACGATTCCCGATTACGCTTTTCTCTACGCCTTGCCTCACGTTCTGTATCGGCGTTACGGGCTGCGGCGCTACGGATTTCACGGTACTTCGCACGCCTATGTTTCGCGCCGTGCGGCACGGTTCGTCGGACAACCCATCGAGAGCCTGAAAATCATCACTTGCCACTTGGGGAATGGTTGCTCCATTACCGCGGTGCAGAACGGGCTCTCCGTGGATACATCCATGGGATTCACGCCGGTGGAAGGGCTCGTCATGGGCACGCGCACGGGTGATTTGGACCCGTCGGCGATTCTCCATATTATGGGCCGCGAGGAACTCACTTCAGCGGAGGCCAATGCTCTTCTGAACAAGCATAGCGGCTTGGCCGGAATCTCCGGAATCTCATCGGATATGCGCGAGATATGGGAACAAACGGAAAGGGGGAATGAGCGCGCTCGGCTGGCTCTAAATGTCTTCTGCTATCGGCTGAAGAAGTACATTGCGGCTTACGCCGGAGTGTTGGGCGGATTGGACATTCTTGTCTTTACCGGCGGCATTGGTGAGAACGCGTATTATGTGAGAGAAATGTGTCTGGACACTTTGGGCTTCTTGGGTATCGAGATAGACCTTGCCAAGAATCGGCAGCCTCTGCAGGGAGACACGGCGATTAGCACGGCTCAGTCGGCCGTGAAAGTCTTGGTCATTCCAACGAATGAAGAGCTGGTCATTGCGGATGACACGCGCCGTATTGTTGAGGAGAAAGAGACTCAGTCTACGCTGGGACCCGTGGCGGCGAAGACTTCTTGAGCCGGAATGGCCGGTACAGAAGAACAGGTTTGGAATAGAAACGAACTCATGCACCGAATTGTCTCTCACAAACTCCTGGCTCCGGCTGCCCATGATATGATGGTGGACGCGCCGCTGATTGCGCGGAAGCGCAAGGCCGGCCAATTTGTTATTGTCCGCATGCGAGAGCTTTCCGAGCGTATTCCTCTTACCATTGCTGGGGGTGACCCTATCGCTGGCACGATTCGGCTGATTTACCAGGAGGCGGGGAAATCCACGATGGAAATGGGGCTGATGAAAGAGGGTGAGTTTTTGTCCGATGTCGTCGGACCTCTGGGCAAGCCCACTCACATTGAGAAATTTGGCACGGTCGTATGTATGGGAGGGGGCATTGGAACCGGCGAAATTCTGCCGGTGGCGCAAGCCTGCGCTTTGGCGGGCAATCGCGTTATCTCAATCGTCGGCGCTCGGACGAAGGAACTCCTCATCGTCCTCGACGATGTGCGCGAGACTTCGGCTGAACTTCTTATTTCAACCGATGACGGTTCTTTTGGATTTCATGGTTTCGTGACGAATCTCCTACAGCAACTTGTTGATCGGGGCGAGAAACTGGACAAGGTTTTCGCTGTGGGTCCCGTGCCGATGATGCGCGCTGCGTGCAACATGACAAGAAAATATTCCATACCCACCGAAGTGTCGCTCAATCCGATTATGGTGGACGGCACCGGCATGTGTGGGGCGTGTCGAGTCACCGTCGGAGGTCGGACGCAATTCGTTTGCGTTGATGGCCCGGATTTTGATGGTCATCAGGTGGATTTCGATGAATTGACCAAGAGACTGCAGGCCTATCGGACTCTCGAGAAGGAAGCGATCGAATACTGGGAGAAGCACCGATGTCTCTTGGAGGAGAGTCACTCATGAGCGCGACTCCCTCTCTGAAGCCAGATCTCCCTGCAAAGACGCCGAAGGTTCCGCGGCAGCCCATGCCGGAGCAATCGCCCGATGAGCGCAGGCACAATTTCCGGGAAGTGCCCTATGGCTACCCGCCGGAAATTGCGGTTGTCGAGGCGATGCGATGCATTCAGTGCAAGAAGCCTCGATGCGTTGCGGGCTGCCCTGTTGAGATTGACATTCCCGGATTCATCAAGTTGATTGCTGAGGGAGACTTTGCGGCTTCCGCTCGCAAGCTCAAAGAGGCGAATGCTCTGCCAGCAATCTGCGGTCGAGTCTGTCCCCAAGAAGACCAATGCGAGAAGGTCTGCGTGATAGGCATCAAAGGCGAACCCGTGGCTATCGGGCGCTTAGAAAGATTTGCGGCAGACTGGGAACGCGAACATGGACTGGTAGAGGTTCCGGAGCTGGCCCCTGCAACGGGCAAGAAGATTGCGATTGTCGGGTCGGGGCCTGCGGGGCTGACGGTGGCGGGAGATTTGGCGAAATGGGGACACTCGGTCACAATCTTCGAGGCACTGCACAAAACGGGAGGCGTTCTTGTCTATGGAATTCCTGAATTCCGCTTGCCCAAGGCGATTGTGCAGGCCGAAGTGGATTATATTGCCAGCCTGGGTGTAAAGGTTGTGCCGAGTGTCGTTATCGGGCGCACCATGACCATAGACGACCTCTTTGAGGAGGGCTTTGACGCCGTTTTCATTGGAACGGGCGCTGGCCTGCCCTACTTTCTCGGAGTTCCGGGCGAGAATCTCAACGGGGTGTTTTCCGCGAACGAATACCTCACACGCTCGAATCTGATGCGTGCCTTTGAGTTTCCTCGAGCGGACACACCCATTGCACGGTCGCGACGCGTGTGCGTCTTGGGCGGCGGCAATGTGGCGATGGATGCGGCTCGCACTGCCCTTCGTTTGGGAGCGGAGAAAGTCGCCGTCGTTTACAGGCGGTCGCGCACTGAAATGCCGGCGCGTATCGAAGAGATTCATCATGCCGAGGAGGAGGGAATTGAACTCCAATTCCTGACCAATCCCACGAAGATCCTCGGCAATGACGACGGGTGGGTGAGAGCGATGGAGTGTTTGCGCTACGAGCTTGGGGAACCGGATGCCTCGGGGAGGCGGAAGCCTGTGCCAATTCCGGGCACGGAATTTGAAATTGAGTGCGACACGGTGATCGTCGCCATCGGCAACGGCGCAAATCCCCTGTTGCCGGCAGCGACGCCGGGTCTGAAAACCAATCGGTGGGGAAATATCACCGCAGATGCGGAAACGGGAAAAACTTCCCATCGCGGCGTATGGGCGGGCGGCGATATTGTGATCGGGGCCGCCACAGTCATTCTTGCGATGGGGGCGGGCAGACAAGCCGCGCGTTCCATTCACAATTATGTCCTGGGCATAGATACCTCATGGCCTTCCGAATGACCTGTTGAACATGTCGCAATGGAATAGAAAAAGAGGCTCCTAACGGAACCTCTTTTTTCATGCTGTTAAAAGGATATATGTTGCCTAATGGGCCAGCATTTCCGTAAGAAGGTGATCCATGAACGACTGTGCTTGCTCCTGATAAGCAAAGTAGAAAGGAAAGCCAAAGACAGCGACGCTGTAAACAGGCCCCAGGTAGACATGGGCACAGTTGCCTCCTTCAAGCCGCGGGTCATCGGTGGCGGCGTCGAACTTGCCGAGAGTGATTGTCTCGCCCCGGTTGTTGAAAATCCAGCACCTGTCCAGTGCACCCGCCCAGCTTGCGGGAACCTTTGCAGGATCAATCGCGACATCCGGATAGCCTGTCACACCCGTAATCCCCTTGCACTCGCGTGGGCTCGTGCCGGCACTTTGTATCGCATAGAAGAGCCGCATGTAGGTGTAAACGAAGCGATACGGATTGTCTGATGCGCCGACCGGCCCATAGGAAGCCGAGTCCGGTGGGTAGTTGATGCCAAAAGGCTCGAACAGATCCCACCCGCTAAAGATTGCCTTCCCTCCTCGATCCAAATATTCCGCAAGTACGACTCGATTACTGAGAATGTTCAAGTTTGCCTTGTCATCGGCGTGATAGATCACTAAGGCGTAGTGGTAGAGGTCCAAGGGGGAAAGGTAGCTCACTCCGCCCACTTGGTGGGTGGCATAGTCCAATTGAAGGTGAGGATGGGTGCCGACCATTGCTTCGTAGAAGTTGTCCACCTGTACGTCATTGGGGCTGCCCGCGCCGCCCGTGCCGTCACGCGTCTCGTCTATGATCAGGATGGTGTCTGACTCCATCAATTCGAGGATGAATATTCTGTATGATATCGTGTCACTGACTTCTCCGGCAATATCACGGGCCCTGATGCGGAATGAATACTGACTGGCCGGAGCGTCCGAGAGCACAATTTCGGGAGTTTCTTGCCATAGCGTTGGATCGAAGGGTTCGTCGCCGATTGCATAGCTGTAGGTGCTTATTCTTCCAAAGTAAGCTGCGGCACTCGCACTGAAAGTCAGCTTTGTTTCGCGGTTGGCCTTGTAAAAGACCGAGCCATCCGGATAGAAATCGTCCGCGCCATAGGTTCCAACGACAACCGTGTCCATCGTAGGTCGAAAGCCTTCAGCGACAGTCAAGCGGAGCGAAATCATGGCCCGCCCGGGGGCCTCGCCGGCATCCTTCACGCGGGCATAGATCGTATGTTCGCCAACCGTCAACAGATCCTTGTGCATCAGAGTGGTTTTCGGTGGTGGAACGGTTCTAAGAATCCCGTCAACGACTTTACGGAAAAGGATGGTATCGCAGAAGAGGAAAATTGGATTACGGGACCAGGAAGACCATTCCTCGACACTATCATCAATGGCAATCGAGTAGAACAGGGAGGACGGATTGGGATCTTCGCCTTCGAGCTCAATTGCGAATCCCCTCCCAACCGTCGCGCTATCGGGGACGCTCGTTGCAGCGAAAGCCACGCTTGGACGCGTGTTGGAAGCATAGAAAGAGCGACTGGGCGGTGAGGTATCCTGCATCCCCTCATTGTCCACGGCGATTACTTGAATTCGATGGGCCACGATGGTGTCGCCGGGGGCATAGAAGGCGATAGTATCGTCGTAGGCCGAAGTGAACATGAGCGTATCTATGATCGTGGTGTCCGGCGAGATGATCCTATCTATAATCCAGAAGCCGGCGATGTCTCCATTCGGGTCGGTGGCCGACCATCTCACATGGACGAAGTGATTGAAAGTATCTTGCTCGGCGGGTAGCAGGATGAGCTGGGTCTTGGGCGGCTGATTCGGGATGGCGCTTCCCGGATCGCTGACTTCACACCCTGCAATGGCGATCACCAGCAAGCCAAAGAGAGTCAATCGCAAAATATCTTTCCGCATTTGAGTAACTCCTTCCGGGAAAAGTGAGCGCCCTTCTACCATGCAAATCCAAGCGAAAATCGGTGTGGCTGCATACTGAATTCCTCCACAGCCGCGGTGATATCGCCAAAATAGGAGTAGGCATAGTCGAAGGTGAGGCGGTAGTCCCTACCCATTGGAATCTTAAGTCCTAAGCCAGCGGAGAAACTTTCGGTATCATAGGCGAATTTGCCTCCAAGCCGAAGGGCAAGCACCTTATTCCAAATGTACTCCCCTCCGATATTCAGGCGCTCTCGATTGTCATTGGGGTGATTCATCTCGACCGAGACAATCGCGTCATGCTTATCTCCGGGGTGTGCTTTCACCATCTCAAAGAGATTGGCTGACACACCCAACCGGAACATCGTGGGCAGCGCTGCATCCTCATAGCCACGCTCGAAGAGGCCACCGCTTTTCGTCTGATTCCGATAGTCGAAATAGCTGCCCGAATAGGTGACATTGGGACCCAGGTTCTGTATGGCCATCCCAATCATCAGAGAGCGCAGACCCGTCTGATAGAGCGTCCCCAAGTCGAGCGACAACCCATTGTAGGTCGAATTCTCGAGTCCCGAGCGGAGGTAGCGCAAATTCGCTCCAAGGGAAAATCGGTCCGTGAGCAGCCGGGCGTAACTCCCTCCAATGATGAAATCATAGGCATTGAAATTCTCGCCCGTGCCCTCAGGTCTGTAGTAGGTTCGGACTTTCATGTCGCCCGTGTAGAGATTGATGATATGGAGCGAAGCCGCTTGCACGCCGAATTTGCGGGCAATCACGAAAGTATTCAGCTGGATGTCCGCCGGCATGTTGATCTGTCCAAGAACGGCCTCGTAGTGCTCTCCCTTGGCACGCTCCAAATAGACGAGCCCTGCGGGATTCCAGAAGACGGACGAGGCGTCTCGGCACGCTGCGACTTGAGCATTTCCCATCCCCACGCCTCGCACACCCACGGGAATCTTCAAGACTTGAATGGATGTGGTTCCTACTTTCTCCAAGGCGGATGCGGGGCAAGTTAGCATCCCAAGCAGGAGCAAGAGCAATACCGGAAAAGCGATCAGGCCTTTCCAATGCGCATTTTGATGGCTCATATCTTACTCTCCATAGACAAGCACAATTGTTCCCGTGATTTTCGATCCCTCTTGCGTTACTCTCGCCCGAAGGGCATGTTCGCCCGGCGTCAGTCGCGCCAGCCAGTTCAGTTCGATGTAGCGTCCCTCATTCGCTGGATCCGCGGCGTTCCACTGCCTCATTCGGAGCTGAAAGGACCGACCTTTCATTCCCGATGCCGAATCTGTCGGGCTGGCATAGAAGTGCTGACCGGACAAGGTCGTATCGTTGAGATAGACGGCTTCGGGGTATTTGGCCAGAGAGTCATAGGCCAAGTCATCGAGCCATAGGGAAAGAACGAACCGGTTGTCCGCGACGATGATGAGCGAGTCACGACTGTTACCCATGGCCGTCGTCTCGGCAATCGCTTGACTTAGACTGTCTCGAGTGGGGATGCCGATGAGGCTGTCTTCATGAGTCCAAGTGGAATCGGCACCCAGCATATCCAGCACCACCAGGTAGCTGGTGATTCTGTCGGCCGTCGCAGGGAGCCAGATGTTCATAATGGCTTCCATCGAGTCAATAGTACTGTCCGGGTGAATGAAGCCGGCGATCGTCATGCTGGCAGATTCCAACAGGTCACCTACTTGAAAGGTGGCACTGAGCGCCTGCACTCCCGAGAGGGCGTCTTCCCAGAGTATGATGGTCTCCGTATTCGCTTGTTCTGAGGAGGCGGGCGGTGGTGTCCGCGGATCCGCACAGCCGGCCACGAGCAAGGCCACAAGGCACATGAAGAGAAGAAGCTCTAATACTTTCATAGAGGTCTTTCCTTTCAATCGGAATTCGCTTCGTTGCACCAGCCCTTCTTTCATTTGATGACAACGAACTTGCCAATATAGCGATCCCAAGGTGTGAACTCGTCCGCTTTGTGTTCGACGACATACAGGTAGATGCCGCTCACGATTTCTTGCCTATTTTTGGTGATGAGGTTCCAAGTCTCCTGTTCGGTCCCATTGCAGTGATCGAGAGTGGCCAAATGATCTCCCGCCAGGGAGAAAATCTTGATCTTGCATCGCCCCGGCACGCCATTGGCGGGCAAATGCATGAAGTAGAGTTTGCGCGGATATTCAATGAGTCCCTTCGAGGGATTCACCTCACCGCCAGCTTCGCCAGGGTGAGAGCCCTTGTAGGGATTGGGATAGACATAGATATCGCTCAGGATCGGCGACGCGCCGGTTGCTTCGGTTCGCACGGTCTTAATCTCTCTGTAATTGCCCGTTCTGGAGGACATCAAGATTCCTGCGCCTTCGACTCCCTTGTCAAAAGCTCTCACCACATAGTAGTAAGTATGACCGGGAATGAGGTCGGTATCATCGAAGTAGTACTGCCCGAGGGAATCAATGTTCGTGGGCATTCCGAGGTTGTAGTTTTGCCACTCGAATTCTCCCTCGAGTGTGTCAATGCGATCATAGTAGGCAAGCGCATGCCAATCCTGCTGGTTGAAGGAGCGTTCGATCAGATACCCTTCAAAGTCCATGTCCTGCGTGATCGGATCAATGGATTCCTCAGCATTCGGCAACCACGAAATGCGAACCGTATCTGGAGGATGATACCCTACGGTAAAAATCGGCGCATTTGGTGCCGCAGGGCCTTGAAAATCATTATTGTATAGGCGCAGCGCCCAGTCGGCGTTTTTTGAGCCCTCTGTCGTGTCTCCTCCGGCAATAAAGGCGACTGTAATCGGGAGCTCCTCGCCCGGCCGAATGATCCATTCTCCTTCACTTGGTCCGAAGCCCAAAAGCATGCGCCAATCCCCCTTTTGCGGCGTGGCCGGAGCAATAGTACCTGCCGAAATCATGTTGTATTTATCTGCATTCGTTTCGGGGTCGCCGCCAGCCACGCGCTCGAAGTTCGCAAAGGTCACTTCGAGGCTTTCCAGCGGAACGGGAGTCTGCACCACACGAATGGCGAAGATGCCTGGGGCGGGCCCGTCGTCGTCATTCGGATCATCGTACTGAATCATCATGAGCCGGCCTGGGTCATAGTAGTTGTAGTCATCAAGGGAGGCCGCATCCCCGCCTTCTCCCCGCGCTCCAATATCGGGATCGGAAAACATGGCCATATAGACATCGCGCAGGGAAAGCTGCCCGATATTGCGAACTCTGAAATCCAGAAGGATAAACTCGGCTGCATAGTCCTCGGGGTACGCGTAGGTGCGCTGCGAAACCTGGATCTTGAGAGGGGTATGGCCATCCGCATCGGGGCTGCCTACATAGGTGGCCTCAATGTCGTCTTGATAGACGCAGAAATACTCCTGGACTCCTCGAGCCACACCGTCTTCGTCAATCTCCCCATCGCCATCGTCGTCCAAAGCCCCGGGGACTTTGTCTCCGTCCAAATCGGGATCTTCAATGTCTACGAGGCCATCGAAGTCATTGTCAATGTAGTCGGACGCCATGTCCCCGACGGGATCTTCGTCCATGTGGGTTTCGGGATCGTAGCGCAGATTGCCATCTCCATTGGCGTCCAGACTGTCTCCGTCCCAATCGGCTGAGGGTTTGCCGTCATTGTCAAGGTCGTCGGCAAGACTCCAATCTCCGTCGTCATCCACACCTTTAGCGCCCTTCACATAGAATCGAGGAGGTTCACCCAGTCTCTCGAGCGTCGTTGAAGTGACCACCCAATCGCCAAAATCCGCGGATGAATTCGCCTGAGGATAGGTTCCGATATGGACGGGATACATTTCGTTCGTTCCATTATCGCCATCGGTGGCCGTCGTAACGAGTCGGCGCTCGTTTGAGATGGCCCCGATCCAGACACCCGAAGAAAACAGGAAATCGTTGCCTGAGTTAATGGGGAACTCGAAACCCTTGTACCCGACCGCACCATCGGGATTTCCCTGTTCTCCCCAATTCGCCATGGCCATTCGCACATTCCCGATATCGTGCATAATCAAAGATTTACGCGCATTGAGATCTGCACTCTGGATAGTCGGAGGCTCGCCGCGGCGCTGCTCAATCACGGTTCGTGCCGAGACCAGGACGACGGCGAGGGTTAGAGTGGCCAAGACTCCGGCAACAAAGGGTCTTCCGGAAAGGTTATGCATGAGCTTCTTTACTCCTCTCCTTAGAATTCAACTCCGAGGCCCACACGGACAAGTCGTCGGGCATCCCAGGCATCGGGATTCGGTCCCGCTTTGGGATTCAGGCCATAGTTTGGAGAAATATTGTCGTTGACATAGCCGGCTCGCCCGTCAAATTCGGAATAGGTATCAATGGTGAAGCGGTTCAGATCCCAGCCAAGAATATTGCGGGCGTTAAAGATATTGCGTATCTCCAGAAGTAGACGCCAACTCAATTTGCCTATTTTGAATTGCCGCGATGCATCCACATCGGTCGTATAGGACCAAGGCGAGCGTTCCGAGAATTCCAGCCCCTCGATATCGGTGCCGTTGGCATTCGTCGGCGTGTAGGGCAGACCTGAAAGAGCCTGCGAGAGGATGTTCACACTCCATCCCGTCCTCAACCAAGCGGCCGAAAACGGCTTGCCCCTTAGCAGGCTGTGTGCGCCGATGTTTGCGACGATGGTGTGCCGGCGATCCCAGGCCAGAGGCGTCTCGCGCTTCGGATCCACATAGTTGGCTCGCGTGACATCCGACCCAATATCATACGAATTCTTGCCGTTGGCCCATGAAATCGTATAGCTCAAACGCCCCGCAAGGTTCGCTCCATATTGCTTGGAGACACTGAATTCAAATCCGCGAATCGAGGCATAGTCTGCGTTGTAGTATATTGCTGCGTTTGTGCCAACAATACGCCGACCATAAAGGTCGAAGTAAAGCTGGTTTTGAGAAGCCGTCTGGATCCAGTTCTTGATGTCTTTGTAATAGGTCGAAACATCCAACAAGAAATCTTTGGCAAACTGGTGACGGACTCCCAACTCATAGGCAATCGTTTTCATCGGGTCCAGGTTGGGATTTCCAATGATGGGAGTGCCGCCGGTCTGGAGCTGGTTCACCGCCGTAAAATAATAGTCGAGCCGTGAACGCTGGTAGAAATAGCCGTAGTTGAAATGGAAGACATCCTTCTCGGTCACGCTATAGGAAACGCCAAACCGGGGAGAGAGGTAGACTTTTCCTTCCTTGGGAGGCGGCTCGTAGTCAATGTAATTCTCCGCTCCTGTCTGAGCAATCGGCTTTTCGATGGTTGAGCCGGCATTCCAGTAGTCCATCCGCAGTCCCATGTTGACGATGATGTCCCGATATTCCATCTTATCCTGGAGATAAATGGCACCTTGGGACGGGAAGGCATGGTAGACATCCGTGTAGATGCCTTGTCCTGCATTGTCAATCGTCGGGTAAGGTCGGTCTTCCGCCTTCACATCATAGTAGTTGTATTCGAGCCCGGCTTTGACAAGGTGTCGCGGCGTGACTTGGCTGGCAAGGTCAAACTTCGCGGTCCAAGTGCCGGACTCGAAGTGTGCCCAGTCGGGAACCAATTGCTGGTAGTTTCCGGCCAGCCCATCGCCAATAATGTGGAATCCGTTTACATGGTCATAGCTGTTCGAGGGATTGCCGGCGTCATAGAGCCCGTCGCCGTCCTGATCCGAGAAAGGTTCTCCAATGTCGTACCGCTGGTTGTATTTTCCCAGGGCATTGGGAAGATCCGTGAAGGGTTCACCTGCCGTTCCATATTCGCTTGCAGACTTGTCGGCTCCCGCTAAAGTGCGGCTGGCGCTGAAAGCGCTGAGTCTGACCGTGTAGAAAGTCTTCTGGTTGACGGTGTGGCTCCAGCCAAGGGATACCTGTTGATCCCGTACGCGGTCGGTTCGTGTGTGGTCGTTGGCGTTATAGCTGTACGATTGCAGATCCTCGTCAATCAGGCCGTCCAGGTCGTCATCGGCCCAGTTAAGGGCTTCTTCGTCGGTGCGACCATCGCCGTCATCGTCCTCGCCGAATCGGTTGGCATAGGACGGTGCATCTGAGGCATAGCTTTGGGTGGAGGCCAAGGCCAGCATTCCCAAGGAATCCTCTTCTTGCGAAAAATCATCCGGGAAAATCCGAGATAGCCGGTACCAATACGGATTCTCCCATTGTTGAGATTGATTCCATCCGAGAGTCACTTTATATGCCTGAGCGGGGGCGTAGGTCAGTTTCACATTCGACGCGGTGTACGCCTGATTCTTGCGTATGTCCGCTCCGAACAGGTCGGTGACCTGGTGGCGATACCAACGGCTGGAGTTGATCCAAATGCCGTGCTCATTGGTGTTTCGCGACCGAACATTGCCCGAGGCGAACAGGCTCATGGTTCCGGGAAGGCGTGTGCCAAGACGGGGAAGAATGTGAGTCGTGATTGGTTCCGGACCCGAGATGGACGCCTCGGAATAGTCATAATCTTGATAATAGCTGTCCCCCGTGTCAAAATCCTTCGCATCGAGATCCATCACATGCTGCACTTGTCCGTGGTAAGCTGGTTCGCCTTCGCGGACAACCAGATTCACCACGGCAGACTGCGCTTCACCATATTCGGCATTGTACCCTGCCGTAAGGACAATCATCTCGGCGATGGAACCCGACCCAACATCCAGCGAGCGTTGCTGAAATTGCGGGTCCTTGACCTGAAGGCCATCCACCAGATAGAGGATTTCGTCTCGACGGCCGCCGCGAATATGGATATTCGTTCCCGTTCCCACAGCACCGGCTGTTGCGGCAAGTGCCTGCTGATAAGTTGTTACAGGAAGGGCTTCAATTTCTTCCCGAGTAACAATGTGAGTGGACGAGGTGATATCCTTGCGTACGACATCGCGTTCGGCCACAACGGTGACTTCCTCTCCCAGAAGCACCGTCTGCTCCATCGAAAAGGATTGCTCCGTTGTGAGGTCTTGGACAACCACCACCCCTGTCATGATGATGGTTTTGTATCCGATCGCTGTGGCGCGCAGGTCACAGGTTCCCGGCAGAACATTGAGAATAAAATATTCGCCGTCAATGTTGGTCGAAGCCCCCTGAGTGGTTCCGACAATAAGGATATTCACTCCCGGCAACGGCTCACCGGTCGCCTTGTCTTTGATGACGCCGGCGATCTTTCCGGTGACCGCTCCCATCACCGGCGCACCAAGGACAAAAATGAGCAAGGGTAAAATCAGAAATAGGATTCGCCTGTTCACCTCAACACCTCCTGCACTATGGGTTGCTCCGGTCAGTGCATGATTGAATCGCAAGGCTCTTTCGTTCGTCGCAGTTTGGAATGGATGGAACAAAGAAATTCCGGTCTGGGGCAAGGCAGTCTACCTTGCCCCAGATTCGAGTCACCACAAAAATGAGAGAGTCTTGTCTCTCGTGTTACTTCAGCACAACCATCTTTCGGCTCTCGCTGAAACCGTTGGCCGAAAGCCTGTAGATATAGATGCCGCTGGTTAGATTGGAGGCATCGAACGGAATCGAATAGGAGCCGGCGTGCAACCGCTCATCGAGCAGCGTCGCCACTTCCTGGCCCAGCGTGTTGTAGACCTTCAGCTCCACCTGAGTCGGCAAGGCCACATCGAATTTGATGGTCGTCGTCGGGTTGAACGGATTCGGGAAATTGCCGTAGAGGGTGTAGACGGTCGGCTGTGCCGGATGCGGATAGCGCTTGACATCCAACCACACATGGCCGGCAACGACCGCGTGTTCTGCATGTGCCGAGTAGTTCATCACGACATCATAGGCGTCACAATAGAACCAGATGGTGTCGCCGTCAGCGACCTGAGCACCGTCAAAATGCGTATCCGGAACGGTGAAGTAGTAGGTCCCTGAGAAAGTCTCGGGATCGGTCCATGAATAGCTATCAGGGTTGGCGTAATTCCATTCGGCTCCGTGAGTATTGCTCATCCAGTTCACCAAGATATTGCCTCCGTCATAGTCAACTCCCGTCGCATCCGAAAAGTCTGCGCTGACGACATAGGGGCCGAGGGAAGTGGGAGGTGTGACCAATGTCTGATTGGCAATCACGGGACCCTCGAGGTCCGACTGTCCATATTGAGCGCAGAAAGTGATATAGGCCACGCCCATTTGGCCGCCATCCAATTGGCACTGCTCAATGAAACCGCCGACCAAGCCATCTTCGAAAATGTCCCAGAGCTTCCAGCCGCCGGCCCAAGTGGCTCCGCCGTCGGTCGAGTAGTTCACCCAGAGCCCTTCCGGAGTAAACTGACCCCAGACATTGCACATCGCGATTGCATTACTGCCACTGAAATAGCCTTGGTGCACATAGAGAAGGTCGCGGGTTCCGTCATACAGGAGGGAATCAAGGAAGGTTCTTCCCGTCCAAGAGCCTCCGTTGTAGCCGAGTTCGTCGAAGGCATACCAATTCTTGTGGTAGGCGCCGGTCGCAGGAACGCCGGCGTTGGAGAATATCCACGGCATTTGACCTGTGGGGTCAGCCGCCGAGGATGGATAGCGCTGCGCACCGGCAATCGTGGAGCCGCCGAAAGTCGAGCCTTGATCCATTGACAAATAGACGGCTGTTGCCGATACATCCGAGTTTCGGAAGCAGCCGAAGAGGGCGTTGTTGTCCACATCATAGGCCATGGGCATACAGGCTCCAATGTAGTAGCTGTATTCGGTTCCGGAGTAGTCATTTGGGTCGTAGATGGTCGCCGTGCCCGCCATGGATGTTGGGAAGCGAGCGAAGTATTGGTTGCGATCCCCGTCCGCATCCTGGAAAATGAAGAAGAAGTTGTTGGCGCTCGCCTTCTCCGCCAAGTGCGGATACTGGGCTGTTGCATGAATGGTTGGCTCGGTCGCCACTACGACCAACGCACTCCAGTTTGCGCCATGATCCGTGGACTTGGAGGCCCAGAAGGTCGTATTCTCACGGGCATCTGTTCCCCATATGAGGCAGTACAGATTGCCGGAGGGGTCAATGGCCGCACTCGCCCAGGAGAAGGTGTTGGTTCCCTGAGCGGCGATGAGTGTCTCCACCCAGTCTGTTCCGCCATTCGTCGTGTGGACATCGTAGACTCCGTCGTCTGCGGCGCTTGCATGGGTGTTGATTACCCCGAAGTAATGGAGATTGTTCTGATCATCGCACAGGCTGCCGAAGTCATACATCTCGGAGTTCCAACCTGTCAGATCGGACAAGTCCCCCGCCTGCCGGATATCGGACCAGGTGTGACCATAGTCGGTGGTTTTCACATACCGATACTGAATTTCATTCTGATCAAGGTGTCCGTTCCCTTGGCAGGGTAGCCGGACAGCCTTTTCATGGTTCCCAGGAAGGGCCTTCGGATTGGGGAGAGCCCAAGCAGAAACGACAAGCATCAAACCGATTCCCAGAGCCAGCGCGAGGAAGATGGTTCCTTTTTTGGTCATGGTATTACCTCTCTATTCTTGGTGGTTAGTGAATGCTGTTTGCCTCACGGCTCTGTGTCAGGGAGCAGGGCATGGAGGCCTGAATGATTGTGTAATATCTGAATTGTCAAATACTTAGAATCTATACCGACTCTGACTTCGTGTTCGGGTGTTCCTCTCGCATACTGAGCCGCATAGCAATCACTATAAATAAAGCAATGGAAAGTAGAAAGTCAAGCAAAAAACTCTAAAATTTTATGGCAATTTGCATCCCCAGGGTCTTTGAACAACAGGCTTAGGCGACCGAGGGGTGTTGCCGTGCATGGGTTTGGCGGACCACTCTCAGGCGGTGGTGGAAGGATGAGTGGAACGAGAATAACTTGACTATCAAAGATTTTATCTGTATAATTTGTTGTCAAAATTCTTGTTTGATTTCCTGGAGACGCCTTGAGTCAGCCGCTTGTTTTTGCACTTGATGCCCGCACGAAACTCGGAGTGGCTGCTGTCCTTATCATGGGGCTACTCCTGGTTGACGACGCAATTGCGTTGGCTATTTTCGCTGCACTTCTCATCGTGACGGGGGCCTTTGCGCGGGTTCCCTTTCGTCTCGTTGTCCTCGCATGGCTTGCTCTTTGGCCGGTTCTCCTTCTGACGGTCTTGATTCATGGATTGATAGGTCCTTCGTCAGGGCAGATACTTGCGCACTTGGGCGGCCTCACGATAACTACAGGGGGATTATCCCGCGGGGTGCTCTTTGCCTTTCGTTTCATGCTTTTCGTGTTCATTTCGCGTCTCGCGCTGCACATCGGCCGCGGCGAAGAGTATGGGCGCGCTGTTGCCAAGTTGCTTGCACCACTTCGGCGCTTTCGGTTACCCGTCGGCGAAATCGAGCTTGTTCTTAGCGTCGCCTTTCGCTTGATTCCGATTCTGGAGCATGAGGCTGGCCGATTGATTCTGGCTAATCGAGCACGCGGCATCGTTACGGGCTGGGTAGGCAAGATTCGACAGCTACCGGCTCTTCTTGTCCCTCTCTTCGTCGGAGCCTTCCGGCGTGCCGATGCGTTGGCCATTGCCATGGAAGCCCGGGGTTTCGCAGTCGGTGCTCCCCGTTCATCCTATATACGAGCACATTTTGGGTTGCTCGACCTCTTGGCACTGGCCTTTGCGGTCGGTGGGACCGCGTTGGCAATCGTCCTCTCATAAGCCATAGCTTCAGGGCTCCGTGATGGCAGAGCAAATGTCATACCGTTTGGAAGTCGAGTATGAGGGATCCGATTTCCAGGGTTGGCAAGTCCAGAGAACAGGGCGAACGGTTCAGGGAGAGCTGGAGAAGGCCTTGGCGAGGCTGTTTGGGGAGCCAACCGTGGCTGTTGCCGCCGGCCGAACCGATGCGGGTGTGCATGCCACGGGGCAGGTCGTCCATTTTCACGCGGCGCGCAAGAGGCCGCCGGAGACGGTAGAGCGGGCGCTGAATGCACTGCTTCCCGAGGACATCTTAATAAGGAAAGCGTCGCTCGTATCCTCGGACTTTCACGCGCGCTTCCAGGCGTGCTGGCGACGATACAAATACATCCTGACGACTCAGCCATCCGCGCTCTGGCGCCGATTTGTCTGGCATCCGCGATTTGAATATGACTTCGACCTCGTCAGAGAGGCCGCCAGCGATTTTTTGGGCCGGCATGACTTCTCTTCGTTTGTCCTCTCGGGAGCGGACAGCGAGAGTACCCTCTGCCAAGTGTTTCGAGTTCTCTGGGAGGAGAAGGAAACGCTTAGAATCTTTGACATCGTCGCCGATAGATTTCTGAGAGGGATGGTCAGACTGATTGTGGGCACCTTGCTTGAGATTGGTCGAGGCAGATTTGAACCGCGGTCAATACCGCTCATTCTCGCGGCACGCAATGTCGGGCGAGCGGGTCCTGTGGCGCCGCCTCAAGGTTTGACACTGGTTGAGATCGGCTACGCCCCTTGGGAGGTGGCCTCCGAAGAAGTCAAAACTGAAAGGAATGCGTTATTCTGTGAGGGCGCATGAAGATTTTTCTTGATACAGCCGACCTATCTGAAATAGGACAGGCGGTCTCATGGGGGATTTTGGATGGAGTAACGACGAATCCCTCACTCATGGCCAAGGCCGGTGCGTCGGATTTCAAGGTTCACCTACGAAAGATCTGCGATGTAGTCCAGGGCCCTGTGTCGGGTGAAGTCGTCAGCGTGGAGCCGGACGGGATGCTCAAGCAAGCTCACGAGCTTGCGGCGATTAGTCCACACATGGTGATCAAAGTCCCCATGACCGTGGCGGGCTTGCAGGTCTGCAAGAAACTGAACACCGAGAACATTCCGGTCAACATGACTCTCGTTTTCAGTCCGGCGCAGGCACTGTTGGCCGCGAAGGCGGGTGCGACCTATGTCAGCCCGTTCATCGGGCGGTTAGACGACATCAGCCATTTCGGCATGGATGTTGTTCGAGATATTGTGGCTATCTTTGATCGATACGGCTTCGAAACAAACTGTCTGGCAGCGAGTCTGCGGCATCCGCTTCATGTGGTTGAAGCGGCATTGGCGGGAGCGCATGTGGCAACTCTTCCCTGGAATGTTTTGGAGAAACTCGTCCATCACCCCTTGACAGATGTTGGCATTGACCGCTTCCTCCAAGATTGGAAGAAGATTCGACCGGAAGGATGGTAAAGACTCCTGAGCGGGTTTCTGTCACCTTGCGGTTCATCAAAGTTGGTTGCGCGCGGAGATGATGCGACTCATTTCCTATTTTATTATCGGCCTTCTCGTCGGGACGGCGGCGGTGTTTCTCTACCACCGGGACCGGACGCTCAGTCACGAAGTCGAAGCGCTTCGGCTTCAGAGTTCGGCTTTTCAATCGCTGTCCACTGCACAGGTCAGCTTGGAGAGCGACAAGCCTCCCTCCTTCGGTTCAACTTCAACCGTCGTCCAGTCGGAGATAGAAACCTCCCGTCATAACGCCATCACGCGAGCCATAGCGCGAACGGCAGATGCCGTCGTGGGAATCAATGTCATTCAAGTTCGCCAGGTCGTGTCCCGCAGCCCTTTTTTCAATGACCCGTTCTTTCGTGAGTTCTCTTTTGGATTGCCGCCTCGGGTCTTTCGGCAGAAAGTCGAGAACCTCGGCTCGGGTTTTATCATCTCTTCGGATGGCTATATTGTTACCAACGAGCATGTGGTTCAAGGTGCGATTGAAATCGTCGTCACAACGACTTCGGGGAAGCGATACAATGCGCGAGTCGTCGGCACGGATCATCTTCTCGATGTGGCTCTGCTGAAAGTTGATGAGCAGAACTTGCCCTGTGTGGAATGGGGAGATTCCGATGACTGCATCACCGGTGAGTGGGTCATCGCTATCGGCAATCCTTACGGGCTTTTTGCGGTCAACGATCAGCCGTCGGTGACTGTGGGAGTCATTTCGGCGCTGCATCGTGACTTCGACCGGAACGACGAGGGCCGAGTCTACAGTGACATGATCCAAACCGATGCTTCCATCAATCGAGGCAATTCGGGCGGCCCGCTCGTCAATGCGCTGGGGCAAGGCATTGGCATGAACACGATGATCTTCACCGAGACTGGCGGGTCGCTCGGCATTGGCTTTGCGATCCCGTCGGCGCGCATTCGCTCGATGATTGATGAACTCATGAAGGGCGGCGTGAATCGGAACTACTGGATTGGCGTCGTGGCCAATGATTTGAACCGCATGATGGCGATTTCCTTGGGGCTGAACTCAACTGACGGCGTTATCGTTTCCCAGGTCGAGCCTCGCAGTCCGGCGGGGAAAGCGGGAATTGAGCCGGCGGATGTGATCTTGGAAATCAATAGCCGCAAAATCCGTAGTACTCAAGAAGCGCGCGGTGTTATTGATAATGCTGACCTGAAAGTGGGAGACAATCTGACTTTCAAGATCTATCGAGAGGGCAAGATCCGCGAAGTCGTTGTCAAACTCGAGGAGCTTCCTGAACCTCGCGGCTAATCTTTCTGAGGAGCACTTCTTCGCGTGATTTCTCGGTACAGACGGCCTGAAATGGCGGCGATTTGGTCGGAGCGGGCGCGTTTCGAAGCTTGGTGGCGAGTGGAGCTTGCCATTCTTGAGGCACAGGCTGCTCGCGGAGAAATCCCCGCCGCCGATTTGGAGGAGATTCGGACTCGCGCGAAGTATTCGCCCGAGGAGATTGCGAGAGTTGAAGAGGTTGTCCAGCATGATGTCGTCGCTTTTCTGACGGTCATTTCAGAGCATGTTGGCCCGGCCTCGCGACATATTCACCGAGGCTTAACCTCTTCGGATGTCTTGGACACCGCTCTTGCTCTTCAGCTTTGTCAGGCCGTAGCTCTTTTGCAGGCGGACTTGGGAGCGCTGCGCCGCGCACTGCGCGGTCGTGCTTTGGAATTCCGGGACACGCCCTGCATCGCGCGCACCCATGGCGTTCACGCGGAAGTGACGACCTTTGGGATGCGCTGGCTGGTGTGGTACGAAGAAATTGGCCGACATGAGGAGCGACTGGCTGCCGCGCGCGAGCGCCTTGCCGTGGGAAAATGCTCCGGTGCGGTCGGCGTCTTCGCTCATACGGATCTCGCACTTGAAGAAGCCATGTGTGCGCGTTTGGGACTAACGCCAGCGAAGGTAACGACACAGGTTATTCAACGGGATCGTCATGCGGAGCTCCTTCTCGTCTTGGCGCTCATCGGTGCCAGTGTCGAGAAAGTCGCGACGGAAATTCGCCATCTGCAGCGCACGGAAGTGGCCGAAGCCTTCGAGCCTTTCGGGAAAGGCCAGAAAGGTTCCTCCGCAATGCCGCATAAGCGCAATCCGATTCTCTGCGAGCGACTTTGCGGAATGGCGCGGCTCTTGCGGGGCTATGCGGTGGTGGGTCTGGAGAATGTGGCGCTTTGGCACGAGCGAGATATTTCTCATTCGTCTGCTGAGCGAGTCATTCTACCGGACGCAACACTGGCTTTGGACTACATGCTCCATCTCCTGACTCGAATCTTATCGGGTTTGGAGGTTGACACGACGCGAATGCAGCAGAATCTTGAGATAACAGAAGGTTTGATCGCATCCGAAGCCTTGCTTCTGGCTTTGACGGACGCTGGGTGGACGCGCGAGCGAGCCTATGAGCATGTTCAGAAGGCGGCCTGGTGTGTTCGGCAGGGACAAGGTGATTTCAAGAAGGCGGCTTTGAAAGATGCGGAGATCGTTGATAGTCTCGGAGAAGAGCGAGTAGCTGCCCTGCTGGATGTGCGACCACCCTTGAAGCGAATACATCGAATTTATGAGCGTGCGGGTTTGACAGACGAGATATCGTAGGTTGAGAACATTCTTCGAGCATCGGGGTCGAGCCATTGGAAAAAAGAAAGCTACTTTTTGAAGGGAAGGCAAAATGCCTTTATGCCACGGACCGGGAGGGCTGCCTCATCCAGAGATTCAAGGATGAAGTCGTGAACGAGGGCGAAGGGCAAAGGATGAGTATCGCGGGCAAGGGAGAAACGAACAACGGCATCGCTTGCTTTCTATTCCAATATTTGGAGAGTCATCATGTCCCGACTCATTTCATCGAGCGGCATGGTCCCGCGGAAATGGTCGTGCGCAAGCTCGCGATGATCCCGGTCCAGGTTGTGATGCACAATATCGCCATGGCAAAATTGGCCAAAACATTCGACCTTGCCGAGGGAAGTCCTCTAAGCTATCCTATACAAGAATATTTTTTGAAGAGCGACAAGTTGGGCAATCCCATGGTCAACGAGCATCATGCGCTGGCCCTGGGTTACGCTCAACCTGAAGAGATGCGGACCATTGGGCGGCTGTCATCGAAAATCAACGCCATCTTGAAATCATTTTTCGAGCGGCGGGGACTTCTGTTGATGGGTTTTCGGGTGGAATTCGGAAAGCAGGGCGAGCAAATTTATGTGGGCGATGAAATCTCGCTGGATACCTGCCATTTCTGGGACAAGAAATCAAACTGCCGCTTGGATGTCGCTCATGCGGATCAGGATCCATTGGAAATCGAGAAGGCCTATCGAGAACTCTATGGCCGAATGACGAACTCCTCTTAGGAGATTGGCCGATGAGAATTGCATCGGAGGGAGGGCGGCTGCTTCTGCCGCTGCTGGGCGTTTTCCTGCTCGTCGTTGTGGTGGACTTGCTTGTTAGACTGCCGGCTCTGCATGGTTTGGCCGCTGGAATTCTTCTTCTGATTCTTTTGCTCTTTTTCTTCTTTCGAGATCCTGAAAGAAAAACCCCTGCAGGGAGGAATCTTGTCCTGGCGCCCTGTGACGGAAGAGTGATCTTGGTCAACGATGCATCCAGCGGTGCGGAGCAGGGGCGTGTGGCGATCTTCATGTCGGTCCTGGATGTGCATGTGAACCGAAATCCGGTGAGCGGTGTCGTTCAGGAAATTCAGAGGCACCGAGGAAGCTTCCGCCATGCGGCAACTCCCCAGGCGGTTCACATGAATACTTCGGTTACCGTCAGGGCTTCGACGGATTTTGGTGAGGTAACCTGGATTCAAGTCGCCGGTGCTTTGGCACGGAAAATCTCATGTCGTCTGAAGGAAGGGCAATTCGTGGAAGCGGGAGAGCGATTCGGTTTGGTTTACTTGGGTTCCCGAATGGAAGTGTTGACGCCGGCTGCCGTGCGAATTCGAGTTGCGCTTGGGCAACGAGTGCGTGCGGGTCTAACGATTATCGGCGAGGTTTCATGATAGTGCGGCAATGCATGGCCCATGCCATCACCGGTGGCAACCTTTTCTGTGGCTTTCTTTCCATTTTGATGGCTCTCAATGGATTGAGTGGCCTCGCTGCATGGTTGATTATCAGCGCGGCGCTCCTGGATGCGTTTGACGGAAAAGTCGCGCGGTTCATGAGGAGTGATAGCTCCTTTGGATTGCAGTTCGATTCGCTTGCGGACTTGGTTTCTTTCGGCGTCGCCCCCGGAGTTCTTATCTACTGGCTCGCATTGCAAGAACACGGCGTATTAGGAGTCTTGGTCAGTTTTGTCCCGCTGCTATTTGCGGCTGTCCGACTGGCGAAATTCAATATCGGCGAGGCAAGCGAAACCCATGATTTCACCGGGCTCTCATCACCCTTGCAGGCATGTCTCGTGGCATCTTTTCTCATTTTGAATCTGTCCATTTGGGGAGAAGTTCGCTTGCACGCGCCGCTGGCGGTTTTGGTTATTTCGGCCGGGCTGCTTATGGTCAGTCGTTTTCCTTTGCCAAGCCTGCCTCGACTCACGCTGCGGGAACCTGGGTATAATCTGTCGAAGCTGCTGGTTCTCATTGGGTGCGTCTGCCTTATCGCGCTTAACCCTCCCCGACATGCTTTTCCGGTATTGGGTTCCTTGGTTGTGGCATCGTTTATCGTTGGCGCCCTGCGCGCGGCTCATTCTGCGGATATGGATTTGGATGACGACGATGCCGAGCCGGCCGAGAGCAAAATTACTATATCTCGAGGCCACCGATGATGGTCAAAGTGATTGTTACCCACAAGCCAGGCGTTTTGGACCCTCAAGGGCAGACCGTTCTGCAAAGTCTCCGGCAACTCGGGCACCGCGACATACGGGATGTCCGCATCGGAAAATACATCGAGATTGAACTGGACGCCACCAGTCGCGAGGACGCGGAGAGACAAGCAGCTCAGATTTCTGACAAGATGCTCGCCAATCCTGTGATCGAGACTTTTCGAGTCGAGCTGGAATGACCTTCGCTGTCATTACATTTCCGGGCTCCAATTGTGATCGAGATTGTATCTGGGCGCTTGAGGGGGTGCTCGGCTACACAGTCCGGAACATCTTTCATCGTGTGAAATCACTGGGCTCGGTGGACGCTGTCGTCTTGCCCGGGGGATTTTCGTACGGAGACTATCTTCGGGCAGGCGCCCTGGCTCATTTTTCTCCCATTATGGAGGCTGTCAGGACTTTTGCGCAGGCAGGCGGAGTTGTTCTGGGCATTTGCAACGGATTTCAAATTCTATGTGAAGCGGGGCTTCTGCCTGGTGCCCTGGTGCGAAACCGTTCGCTGAAATTCGTTTGTCATGAGGTCTCTCTGCGCGTGGAGAACTGTGCCACGATTTTTACTTCCCAGTATCAGTTAGGCCAAGAGATCATCCTGCCGATTGCCCATAGCGACGGCAACTACCTGACGGAGCCGGCGACGCTCGCTACTCTCGAGCAGGAAAGGCGCGTTGTCTTTCGGTACACAGGGCCAAAGCGGTTTGATGCACTGGATGGAAATCCCAATGGCTCCATGAACGCCATCGCGGGGATAGTCAATTCAGAGGGCAATGTGCTGGGGATGATGCCGCACCCCGAGAGGGCCTGCGACCCGAGCATCGGGCGCACGGATGGTTTGGGTATTTTTCTCTCGGTCGCTCAATCGGTGGCCAAGCAGAGTGCTGTATTGGCGGAGTAGTGTCCAGCATTTCACGCGGGCGTACGGGGGCGTTCATCCCCCGTTATCAACAAAAACCACGGTTTCTTCTATGAATCTCGGTGCTTCTGAGATTGTTCTGATTGTCATTGTGCTTCTTCTTCTGTTCGGAGGTAAGAAGTTACCTGAATTGGCGCGAGGGATCGGACGCGGCATGGTCGAATTCCGGCGGGCGACTCAGGATATTCAGAGAGAGATTCAGTCGTCCATCGAGGTTCCACCCACCTCGCCCAAGACCACTCCAAAGACCGCGCCATCTGAACCGACACCCTCCCAAACGGCTTCCAAGAGCGTGAATGACTCTGAAAATCCCCCCTCACCAACATCTGAAAAACCATCCTGAGGAATTGCCCTCGGCGGTCGAGACCTGCCTGCAAGCGATTGAACAGGCGAAGCCGCTGAATGCGTTCGTTCATCTCTTAGCAGACCGCGCTCGCCACAAAGCCGTGGAAGTTGCGCAAGCCACTGGGCAGGGTGAGGAGTTGCCGCTTCGAGGGATGATTCTCGCGGTGAAGGACAATATCGCCATTGAAGGCACATCCCTGAGCTGCGCGTCGAGGATTCTGAAGGATTTCAAGAGTCTGTTCACGGCGACGGCGGTCGCTCGATTGGAAAAAGCCGGGGCTATTATCATCGGGAAGACCAATCTTGATGAATTTGCGATGGGGTCTTCCTGCGAAAATACGATCTTCGGCCCAACCCATCATCCGCTCGATTGGGAACGCGTTCCGGGAGGTTCGTCAGGAGGTTCGGCAGTCGCCGTTGCCGCGGGATTAGTCCACGCAGCGCTTGGCAGTGACACGGGAGGCTCTGTGCGCCAGCCGGCAGCGTTCTGTGGCGTTGTTGGGCTGAAGCCGACCTATGGGCGAGTCTCCCGCTATGGCCTGGTTGCGTTTGGTTCATCGCTTGACCAAATCGCACCGTTCGCAACGAATTGCCAAGATGCTTTTGCTGTTCTTTGCATTATGGGAGGGAAGGACGAGCACGATTCGACTTCTGCGGCATATCCCATGTCATATCCAACCGAAGGTCTGAAACCTCTTGGTGAGAAACTGCGCATCGGGTTACCGAAAGAATATCTTGAAGAAGGTCTGCAGGCCGAAATTGCAGAGGTTGTCCTTCAGGTGGCGCGTGGGCTCGAGAAGGCTGGTCACGATCTTGTAGAGATATCGCTTCCGTATTCAAAATTGGCAGTAGGCGTATATTATATTCTCGCGACGGCCGAAGCGAGCTCCAACCTGGCGCGGTATGATGGAGCTCGGTATGGATTCCGTGAGCATTCCGCCGAGAGTCTGCAGGATATCTACACGCACAGTCGGGCCGGAGGCTTTGGAAGAGAAGTGCGCCGTCGGATCATGTTGGGCACCTATGTGCTCTCTGCCGGTTACTATGATGCCTACTACAAGAAAGCCCAGCGCGTTCGTCGCCTTGTTTTGGGTGATTTTCTGGATGCATTTGGGAAGGTGGATGTCATTCTTGCGCCGACAACGCCCACGACGGCATTTAAGATTGGCGAGAAAATAGACGACCCATTGGCCATGTATCTTTCCGATGTCTATACGACGCCGGCGAATTTGGCGGGCATTCCAGCGGTTTCCGTTCCGGCGGGGAAAGATACCAAGAGATTGCCGATCGGCGTGCAAATCATGGGTCCCCATTTCTCGGACGAACTCATTTTGCAGGTAGGGTGCGACATCGAGAGGCTTCATGGGCGAATATGAAGCCGTTATTGGGCTTGAAGTGCACGCCCAGCTTATGACCGAGACCAAAGCGTTTTGCACTTGCCCCAACCGCTATGGAGCTCCGCCCAATACCCTCGTCTGCCCCGTTTGTTTGGGCATGCCTGGCATCCTTCCCGTCCTGAATCGAGCCATGCTGGAACAGGCGATGAAGCTCGCTCTGGCTGTGGGCGCGACGGTTCATCCGCGGTCGAAATTCGACCGAAAGAACTACTTCTATCCCGACTTGCCGAAGGGGTATCAAATCTCGCAGTATGATGAGCCATTCAGCACGGGCGGCTCGATTGAGCTGAAAGTGGACGGTCATCGGAAATCCATTCGGATTCGCCGAATCCATCTTGAAGAGGACGCAGGCAAATCCATGCATCAGGCGGACGGTTCGACGATTGTGGACATGAATCGCTGCGGGGTGCCATTGGTGGAAATTGTCTCGGAGCCCGACATGAGCACTCCGGCCGAAGCTCGTGCGTATCTGAATGAAATTCGCCGACTCGTGCGTTGGCTGGATGTGTGCGACGGAAACATGGAAGAGGGGTCGCTGCGGTGCGATGCGAATGTATCCGTGCATCGCAAGGGAAGCGAAGCATTCGGAATCGCGACTGAAGTGAAGAACATGAACTCCATCCGTGGCGTTGAACGAGCACTGGCGTATGAAATCGAGAGGCAAATTGGAGTTGTTGAAGGTGGTGGGACGATCACGCGGCAAACGCTTCTATGGGATGAGACCGAGGAGATTGCGCGTCCCATGCGCCGAAAAGAGAGCTCGGATGATTATCGCTATTTCCCGGAGCCTGACTTGGTGGAAGTTGTCGTTCCGTCGGAATGGGCCGAGCGAATCTCGCGCGATCTGGTAGAGCTTCCTCGTGCCCGCTGCATGCGTTTCTGTCAAGAGTATGGTCTTGCCGAAGCAACGGCAGAGGTTTTGGCAGGCGAGCGCGGTGTCGCTGACTATTTCGAGGCGTTGGCCAAGGAGTCCGGCGATCCGAGGAGGGCTGCCAACTGGGTTCAGGGAGACGTGCTGCGAATCCTAAAAGAGAGAAATTGCGACATAGCCTCCTTTCCCGTGAGCGTCTCCGACTTGGCTGGCCTCATGAACGAGGTGGAGACTGCGCGTCTTTCTCTGAGCGGCGCGAAGAAAGTGCTCGATAGAATGATCGAGACAGGCCGGAGTCCTGAATCAATCATTGAGCAAGAAGGCTTCGCACAAACCTCCGATGCGAGGGAGATTGAAGAAGTCGCGCGTGAAATATTGGCAAAATTCCCAAGCGAAGTTATCAAGTACAAATCAGGCAAGAAGAATCTCTTTGGCTTTTTCGTTGGCGAGACGATGAAAGCGACCAAAGGGCAGGCGAATCCAAAGGTCGCCAGCGAAATTCTGCAAAGACTTCTTTCATAGTAAGATATGCAACTTCTTTCGATAGAATTGTCCGGATTCAAGTCGTTTCCCAAGCCGACGAAGATTGCGTTTGCACCCGGCGTTACTTCGATTGTTGGACCCAACGGATGCGGGAAAACGAATATTGTGGACGCGGTGCGTTGGGCTTTGGGTGAACAGAAAACTTCCGTCTTGCGCTCCGAGCGGATGGACAATGTCGTTTTCAATGGAACGGCGACACGCAAACCTCTGGGGATGGCGGAGGTGAGCATAAACATCAACAATAGCGACGGCGGGTTGCCAACGCCTTATGCTGAAGTGGAAATCAAGCGTCGAATTTACCGCGATGGAGGAGGCGAGTATTTTCTAAATGGCGAGTTGTGTCGCCTGAAGGATATTGTCGAGCTGCTTCAGGATACCGGCATGGGGCCGGACAGCTACAGCATTCTTGAGCTTCGCATGGTCGAAGAGATTCTGCGCGAGGGAGGAGACGGGCGGCGCCATCTTTTTGAAGAGGTGGCTGGAGTTGCCAAATATAAATCGCGCCGCCAGCAGGCACAAAATAAGCTCAGCCAGACAGACGAAGATCTGAAACGCTTGGCCGACATTCTGACGGAAGTTGACCGCCGGGTCTCGTCGTTGAAACGTCAGGTGGCGCGCGCCCGGCGGTATCAGAAACTTGAGGCTGAAATGGCATCGGCTGAGCTCAGCATCCTGTGGCGCAGCTACGAGAGATTTCAAACGGAGCTTGCCCCTCTGGAACAGGAGATGAAACGCAGCGCCGATTCGTCTCTTACTGTGCGCAGTCTCTTGCGAGTCGAAGAAGCCCAACTGGAACAGCTCCGGACTGACGCTCTCGCCGCGGAGAAAGCGCTGGCGCAGATTCGCGCTGCTCTGGAAATCTGCGTCTCTGAAATAGCCGCCTTGGAAACCGAGAATGCGACGCTGGACACGCGAGCCAACGCCGCGCGCGACACGATTAGCCATTCGGAACGAACACGAATCCTGTTAGAAGAGAAACAAGGGGTTCTCGCGCGGAAGAAGGAGTCTCAAGAGAGCGAAAGACAGAGATTGACCAAGGCTCTGCAGGCCGCCGAAAGTGAACTTGCCACAGCTCAAAAGGAGTATGAAGAGCAAGAGAAAACGCTCGAGGAGATTCTCTACCGTGCTCGCCATCACGATAAACATTCGGCAAGTCTCCGCGCCGATGTGACAGCAAAAGGACGGCAGCTTTCAGAGAAAGAAACGGCATGGGCAAGCTTGACGGGCCGGCGGGAGACCCATCAACAAGAACTCGCGCAAATGGCGGAGCAGACGAAAGCTTTGGAGGCTCAGGCCGGGCAGGCGACAAAGCGAGAGACCGAGCTTCAAGAGACATTCGTGAAACTCCAACAGGACGAGGCGGCGCTTCAGCAGCGACACAGAACCCAAACTGAGAGTATTCAAAGTAAAGAGGAGAGTCTTCGAGCATTGCAGCAGGCGATTGACTTGGCGGCCAATCAAATCGAAATGCTGAAGACACTCTATGAGAGGGGCCCGCGCTCGAATCCCGCTCTGAAGTTTCTCCGTCAGCAGCGGGTCGCCGGACTCGTGGAGCTCCTGGGTGATGCTCTGGATGTGCCTGAGACTTATTCGCGTGCTTTCGAGGCTATCTTGGGTCCGGCGGCCTATTACTACCTTGTCGAATCCAGCGAGACCGCTTTTGAAGCGATTGAAGCGTTGCGGCAGTCGGGAGCAGGGCAAGCCGTTTTCGTACCCATTCGCGATCTTCAGCAGTCGGAGATACCTCAGCCGACACTGCCCGAGGGAACCTTGGGACGCGCCATAGATTTCTTGAATGGACGCCTTGATGACCCCATCGCGTGCCACTTTCTCGGGAAGGTGGTTATTGTCAAGGATTGGGCGACGGTCTGCGCGCTTCAGGTCTGGGGCAAAGAAAATGATTTGACGCTCGTCAGTCTGGATGGCGAATGGATCACGCCTGAGGGCGTCATGTGCGGTGGCGCGGCCGCGATGAAAGTGCCGGCCGACTTCGGATTGAAGAGGCAGATTTCGCTTCTGAGGCAGAGACTTGATGAATCGCGTGCGAACTTGGCGAAGGCCAGTAGTGCTCACGCTGAACTTCTCACGCAGCGTACCTCGATTGACCAAGAACTAATGAAAATCCGAGAGCGAATCGCTTCCTTTGGGAATGAACTTACCCATTTGCGTGAAAGCCGGCTTCAGAGATGCGCTCTTCAGGAGCACCTGCAGAATCGCCAAGCGACGATTGAGACCGAATTAGCGACATTGATTGCAGCTATTGAATCGGCAAGCGGCGGGATTCAAACGGATTCGCGCGCTCTGGCGGAGGCGCAGGAGCGATTGGACAAGGCCGTTTCATCGGGTAGCGATTTGGAGAAAGAAATGGCTGCGGCGCGTCGGCAGTCTGCTCTTGTGAAAGAGAAATTTCATCGCGCCGAGCGACAGCACGATGATGCGAAGCATCGGCTGCAGATCGCCGAGCTCGAGCTGCAAGGCATTGTCAATTCCTCAGGAGAGATTCTCGCCGAGCTTCAAGCAAGTGAGCAGCGAGCGACACAAGCCGCGAAGGAAGAAGGCGAAATCGCGCACCGCAAGAGCGAAGTCGAAGCACAGCTTCTGGAGAAATTCCGCAAGAGAGACGCAGTTTCTTCTGCGCTGGATCGGCAAAATACACATCTGGACGAGGCGCGAGGAAAGGTGCGAGAGCAGGAAGACAAGCTGCGGACCCTCCGCGCGGGACGAGAAGAAGGCTTGGAGGGAGAGCGCAAGCTCGAGCGAGAAATCACACGCCTGCAAGCCGAACGCGACGCCCTGGTGACTGGTGCCCGCAGCAAGTACGTCTTGGACCTGTCCTCTCCCGATTTTGCGGCGACGCATCCCGAGATTGTTTCAGCCGAGGTGGCTGAGCAAACGGTTGCTGACTTGGCCGTGAAAATACAACAGTTGGAACCCGTCAATCTTCTGGCGATTGAGGAGTTCGAGCAGGAGAATGCGCGGCTGCAAACTATGGTCGCCAACCGCGACGACCTCCTGAAAGCCAAGGCAACTCTCGAAGAGACGATCTCAAGGATCAACGAAACGGCGCAATCAAGATTCCTGGAAACCTTCGGAAAGGTTCGGGCCAACTTCCAGAAACTGTTCAGGGAGTTTTTTGGAACGGGTGAGGCAGATCTTATTCTTAGCGGGACGGATCTCTTGGAGGCGGATGTCACGCTTTGGGCGAATCCCTCAGGAAAACGGTTGAAGTCGCTTTCTCTGATGTCGGGAGGAGAGAAGGCGATGACGGCCATCGCGCTGCTCTTTGCTCTGTATCAAGTAAAACCATCGCCTTTTTGCATTTTGGACGAGGTGGATGCACCTCTGGACGATGCGAATATTGTCCGTTTCAATGAGATGATTCGGCGTCATTCTGAGGAAACACAGTTTATTCTTGTCACCCACAACAAGCGGACGATGGAGGCCGCGGATACCCTGTGGGGTGTGACCATGGAGGAAGACGGGGTCTCGAAAGTTGTGTCCGTTCGTTTGCTTGCTTAGAGGTTGGTCATGATGAAACCAATAAGGACTATCGGGGGTACCGCCATGTGGTTCATAGGATTGCTTCTCTTGCTTTCCCTTATGGGGCAAGCACGCCCAGCGGAAGCGGGCTTGGCCATTGACCTGGATTACGCGTGCTTCCGCGGGCGCGATTCACTTGTTTATGTCGAGGTGTTCGCCTCGGTGCAGCGTTCACAGCTTGTGTATGCTCAAACCGATTCGGGACTCGCCGCTCGGTTTCGGCTTGCCATGAGCATGGTGCGGAGTGGCGAGGTCATAGCTTCGGACACGCTTCAAGGCTTTGACATGGTTACCGATTCCAGTGAACTCAGGGCCGGTCAATTCTTCCCGTATGTGTTCGCCTTCTATTTGAAACCTGGGCACTATGAGGCTCAAGCCGATCTGGAAGATGAGACGAGTGGAGTCAGCGAACGCAAGACCGTTTCGACAGTCATCGAACAGGCCTCCACGGATTCGTTGGCGATGTCCGATATCGAACTGGCCTGCCTTGTCGAAAAAACGGACGAAGTCTCACGGTTCTGGAAAAACGGCTTTCGCGTTCTTCCTAATCCGGTACGATTCTATGGAACGCAACTGCCGCTTTTTTATTATTATTGTGAGTTGTACAACTTCAGATTCTTTCCTGATTCTCCTGACAGCTTCATGATTCACCGGCAGATTCGAGCGGCCGAAACGGGGACGGTGGTCCGCTCGTTGCCAGCTCGCGTCAAGAAGAAGGCCGGAGCAACCGCGGTCGAGGCTGACGGATTTCCCATTACGACCTTAAGTACGGGCACCTACAGCTTTGAAATCCGTATCACCGACCTCTACGACAATTGCGTGGCTGAAGAAGTCAAGAAGTTCTGGGTGTATCGCCCGGAGGATTTTGAAGCGGGTCGCAGAACAGCGACGGATTCGCTTTTTGTTGGACGGCTTGCTGAGTTCGCACAGCCTGCGGCAGACATCGAGAATGCGGAAGTTGCGCTGGAGCAGATGCGCCATATCCTGACGGCGGATGAGATTGCTCGTGTCCGGAGGCTGACTCCCGAGGGGAAAGTCCAGTTCTTGCGAGAGTATTGGGAGCGCGTGGCTCAGCCGGAAGGGATAACCCCCGAGCTTGCGCGATGGAAATACTTCAGCCGTATTGAAGAGGCCAATCGGCGATTTTCATACCTGAAAAAGGAAGGTTGGAAGACAGACCGCGGTCGCGTCTACGCCCAACTGGGGCCCCCGGATTTGGTGGATTATCGCACGGCGCAGGAAGACACACCGGACCATGAAATCTGGTACTATGACAAAATCGAAGGAGGCGTGCAATTCGTCTTCGCCGATAAGTCCGGCTTTGGGGACCTGGAGCTTGTGCACTCGACGAAGCGTGGCGAGATTTCCGATCTCAACTGGCTCAAGACACTGAGTGGGCGGCCGTTGGACGAACGAACGAGACTCTCACAATGAACTCCACCGCGCAAATTGTCACTGAAGGACTCTCGAAGACTTACTATGACAGTCGCCGTGGGGCTATTCATGCGGCGGTTGACATTGGCATTGCGTGCAGCGCCGGCGAGGTTTTTGGGCTTTTGGGAACCAATGGTGCTGGCAAGACGACGACCCTGCGCATGCTGTCAACGGTTCTGCAACCAACCAGCGGGAGGGCATGGGTGGCCGGTTTTGAGGTTAGCGAGAATCCTCAAGCAATTCGGGAGCGTATCGGATTTCTCTCGAGCGATACGGGCATCTATGGCCGTCTGACGGCGCGGGAGATGATGCGTTATTTCGGGCAACTTTGTGGGATGCCTTCCGAGATGATTGAGAGGCGTGTTGAAGAGATTAGCGCTCGTTTTGATATGAAGGAATTTCTCGACAGCCGTTGTGAAAAACTTTCCAGCGGTCAAAGGCAGAGAGTCTCGATTGGGCGCACGATTATTCATGACCCACCGGTGCTGATCTTAGACGAACCCACCGCAGGGCTGGATGTCCTGGCGGCAGCGGAAATCGTTCGTTTTATCCATCAAGCGCGTTCTGAAGGCCGATGTGTTCTTCTGTCCACGCATATCATGCGCGAAGCGGAGAAACTGTGTGACCGGATTGCCATTCTCCACGAGGGGCGCATTCAAGCCTGTGGACCTCTGGACCAGCTCTATCAAAGCATGCAAACGACTGATCTTGAAGAGGTCTTCATGCACGTTGTCGGGATGGCCGTGTAGTCTATTGGCAACCCTGTTGGCACTTATTTTGCTCGTTAAGTCGGTGGAATAGAAATGTCTATCCAAGCAACGCCGGTAAGCTCAATGATGAAGAGGAGAGCAAAGGATGTCTCCAACGCAATCTGAACACTACAAGCTCTTGGTCATAGACGATGATAAGGCAATTCTTGCCTTCCTGCAGGAGAGTTTTTCACGCGACGGGTATCAAGTGTATCTTGCCGCGACGCTCGCCGAGGCTCGCGCTCTCCTGGCTCGGCATGAAGTCCATGTGGTTCTGTCCGACCAGAATCTTCCGGACGGGAACGGAGTTGATTTCTTGGCGGAATTACACGGGACGGGTATCGAAGCGATTCCGATTTTGATGACCGGTTATGCTGACCTGAACATCGCTCTGGATGCGATTAATCGCGGCAAGGTTTACAAATTTGTAAGAAAGCCGGTGGACCATATCCTCCTGAAGCAGATTGTCCAAAGGGCGGCGGAGCATTATGCGTTGCTTGAGGAGAAGAAGCGTTTGGCTAGTGAGGTACTTCGTTACAACGAGCTTCTTCGTCGAGATTCGGAGCTCCAATCCCGTGACCTCAAGTCGGCTCACTCAAAGATTCAGAAACACAGTCAAACGCTGCGCAAGCAGAAAGAGCAAATTGAAACGCTTTACACTGAAATTCAATCGGCCTATCTTCACACGGTGACTTCCTTGTGCGTGGCGATCGAGGCAAAGGATTTATACACGCGGGGTCATAGCGACCGCATCTATTACTATTGCACGCTTACTAGCCGACGCCTCGGATTGGACAATGCGAGTTTTGAGGAACTGAAGCTGGCTGGCGTTCTTCATGATATTGGGAAGATCGGCATTCCGGATAGCATCCTGCGAAAGACCTCGGCACTCACCGAATCCGAACATGCCATGATTCGCACGCACCTTGATTTTGCGGACAAAATCCTCATGCCGCTTCCCTTTCTGGAAAAAACACGGCGCATTGTGAGACAACACCATGAGCGGTATGATGGAACAGGCTATCCGGATGGTCTGAAAGGGGAAGAGATTTCGATCGAAGGCCGCATTTTGGCCGTCGCCGATGCCTACGATGCGATGCGTTCTAATCGCTCGTATCGAAATGCCCTCACGATGCGGGCGGCTTTTGATCAATTGGAAGCGGAGTCCGGCAAGCAATTCTGCCCATTGTGCGTTGCGGCTCTGCGCACGGGTATTAGCGAAGAGGGAGAGTATCCTCAGGCTGCGCAAGCGTCCGCTCCCTCCTTGCCGCCGCCCCAAGCAAAACCCTCCCGCCTGCGCTCAAGAGTCTCACATTGAGCACCTAACACCCTGATTATCAGGAAATTGGGGGACGGGGATTCACCGGTTGCGCCGGAACGCTGGGTGGCAGTTGGACCGGCGGCTTGCACGAATGGGCTTGACTTTCTGAGTTTATTTTTGTAGAATTTAAAACATCAGACGGCTTGCCAGGAGATAAATGCCCCTTCCTTAAGAGGATTTTTGAGTCGGGAATTCGATTTCAAAGACTACATCCTCCGTCGTTACCTCTTCCGGCAGGGCGCTATCTCCTTTCAAGTTTCTTGCGACCGAATGATTCAGGTAACGAATGTTCGGTTTTTTTGTTGTCAACCGTCGGGAACTACTCATTTATGCGATACGGATGGATTGTCGCTCTTCTCGGTCTTCCGCTGATTCTCTTCGCCAGTGCGCTGGAAATCGAGGTGTCAAACTCGACGATGTGCCGATTCGCCTATGCGCCGGGACCGGCCACGGTGCATGCGGATACGGTGAGAGCTGGAGCATTAGTGCGCGAATGGATGGACACGGATGAAACCGTTGCGGGTGGACTCCGACAGCCAGTCCGGCATGTGTATGTTGTGTTACCGCCCAAGGCAGTGCCCGTTCTGGAAACTGGCGATTTGCAGACCCATTGGGAATCCGGAGGGCTTGCCGCTCCTGACCCGACTTGGCCTGAAATGACTGGGCGGGCGACGCCCGAGAGTTTCGCGAAGCTTGTCGAGGAATTCCGCTGGCGGGATTTTCGGCTCGCTCATATAGAAATCTATCCCGTCCGAGAGTGGGGTGGAGGCGCCAACCTGCTGGAGAGAGTGCGTTGCACCATTCAGTTCGTGGGCGGGCAAATATCCGGGCAACCACCGCGGGATTTGCAGATTCTGTCGAGATTGGCTGTCAATGGAGGTATCGGGGCGACTTGGTGGGAAGCGCCCGTGCGCCGGCCCGAAAGAACGAGTTCGACCTGGCCCGAAGGAGACCTCTACAAAATATCTGTTCGTGAAACAGGCCTGTACCGGGTATCAGGTGAATGGCTTCAATCGCACGGAGTCAATTTCATCGGACAAGCAACGCGCAAGCTTCACCTCTTGGGAAACGGAGGTCATCTGTTGCCGCGAGACTTCAACCGCGCGCGGGATACGCTTTTCGTTGAAGACGCTATTTGGGTCGAGGATGGTGGCGATGGAAACTTCGATCCAGAGGACTACTTCATTTTTTACGGGCAAGGACTGAAGGGTTTCGATTATATTGACGGAGATTCGTACCATCTGTACGAATTGGCCCATCACAGTCCCTACTCGCAGGACAATGCCTATTTTGTGCAGTATGATGCCAATGGGCCGGATGGGTTGAGGATGCCTTCACTTCCTGCCGGTTCGGTGGGAGGGCAACCGGTCACCGGAACGCGGGGTCGAGTGGTGCGCGACGATGACCTTTTCATTTTCAACACGGATGCTTTCAGTGAGTCGGGTCTTGTCTGGTTTATGGCGACTGTTGCTCCGGGAGATGTGCGCTCGTTCGTGACCACACTGCCCGGAGTCACCGATGGTTCGGGGCGCATGAAATTGGATTTCAAGGTTCGCGGCAGTGGCAGTCCCAAGCTCACCATTTCTGTGAACGACTCGATTCTCTTGGAGAACTACTATAGTGAGTTTGCCTTTGAGATTGCCTTTTCTTCCGGTGTGCTTGTTCCAGGGTCAAACAACCTCACGATTGAGAACACGGGGAATCAATCTACCTTGCTGAACTTCATCGAGTACGATTATGCGAGGGATTTGTCGTCCAGCGGTGGGGAGCTTTTCTTCGAAGCTCCCACGAGCACAACGGGACTATATCGCTATGAACTGCCGGATCTGACTGCTCCCCACGTCATTGATATTACAGATCCACTTCATCCTCGAATGGGTCGCTCCAATATTTTCGTAGATAGTTCATGGGTGGATATGCCTCGGCAGTACTACGCTTGTTCCCCTGAGCGCCTGCGCACAGCGCAGTGGGTGGGGAAGGATATTCATGAAACGGAAGACTACGACATCCTGCGCCGTGCCGGCCGACAAACCGATATGATTATCATCATACCGGATGAATGGTTCGATATGCTCGCGCCCTTGAAAACCTTTCACGAGAGCCATGCGGAAGAGCCTCTCACCGTCATCCGGGTGAGACTGAGCGACATCTACGATGAGTTTGCATGGGGAAATAGCGATCCCGTGGCTATTCGAGACTTCCTCCATTACGCGTTCGCAAATTGGCGTGGCTCTGACGGAGCCCAAGAAGCGCCTCGCTATCTAGTGCTCGTGGGCGATGGGAATTACGACTACCGAAATATTCTGCTGACCTCGGATCATAACTGGATGCCACCGTGGGAGAAAGACGGAGATTGTTTCGACGACTTCTACTCGGAATTCGGGGGTCCACTACCGAATCTGTACACAGGCCGTCTGCCGGTTCAGTCGTCCACCGAACTGCAAGTGACCCTCGACAAAATCACTCAATACGGAGGAAATCCCCTATATGGTCCTTGGAAGAACACTGCAACTTTTGTCGCGGACGACGAGTATAAAAACGGTTGCAAGTCTGGTGAACATGTTCATACCGAGGACTCGGAGGAGATTCTGAAGGCCGTTTTGCCCTCGTATTTCACTTTCAAGAAAATCTACGAAATCTTTTATCCATTTCGGTCGAGTCCTACCGGTGGATTCAAACCCGACGCGACGCGCGATCTGCTCGAATGTATAAACCGTGGGACGCTCATCGTCAACTACATGGGACATGGGAATCCCGAGGTATGGTCCGACGAGCAGGTCTTTGTTTCGGGCAGAGACAGTCCGCTTATCGAAAACGGGCGCATGTTGGGCTTCTTTGTTGCCGCGACCTGTAGCTGGGGTCAATTCGATACACCCCTTCTGCGCTGCCACCCCGAAGTGCTCATGGCCAAGTTCGGCGCAGGTGCGATCGGTGCTCTGGCCGCCACTCGTTTCACCACGCCGATCAGCAATAATGCTCTGCTCATTTGGTTCTATGATTCGCTGTTCGAGCAGCGATGGCCTCGGACTTCTCTGGGAGAGGCGCTCTTTCTTTCCAAGGGAGTCTCGCAGTCGAACTCCGAGCGGTATCATCTCTTCGGTGATCCCGCTTTGCGCCTCGCGACTCCTGAGGGGAGCGCGCGCGTCACCCAGCTTTCATCGGATTCCCTTCAAGCGCTTTCACTCTTTACAATTGAGGGAGAGGTTTTGCGGGACACCGTACAGCTTTGGGAGGATTTCGCCGGGATCGTGGAAGCGAGAGTCTATGACCATGAAGAAACCGCCCTTTACTATTGGTGTGATAATCCGAGCACTTCGTTTGAATATCGCCTTCCGGGAAACGCTATCTTTCGCGGAACGGCCACTGTGCAGAACGGCCATTTTTCGATCACTTTCCGTGTTCCGAAGGATGTGACCTTCGGTGGCTCGAATGCCAAGATCAGCTTGTATTACTATGGGAAAGATGCTCTGGGGGACTCCGCCGATGGAATCGGAGTCAGGGAAAACATCCCTATCGCTTCGACCGTCGGGAGCGAGTCGGACAGCCTGCCGCCTCAAATAAATGCGTGGCTGGAAACGCCGAGTTTCCAGGCAGGAGATCCTGTGAGTTCAAGTCCTTTGCTTCATGTGACCATCAGCGACTCCTTTGGAATTAACTTGAGCGGTGAGGTCGGACATAAGATTATTGCCCGGGTGGATGAATCGCTGTCGGAGGACTTAACCCCGTTCTTCAATTATGATCTTGACAGCCATGTTCGCGGGAGTTTGGAGAAGCGGCTCGGGCCTTTTTCGCAGGGAGAGCACCGCCTTGTCGTGGAAGCCTGGGACAGTTTTAATAATTTGGATCAGCAATCTCTTTCCTTTGTCGTGGGAGAGGAGGGAGCAGCCGGATTCGAGCTGCGGGATGTCTTGAACTGGCCCAATCCGATGAAGGACTTCACCCATTTCACCTATTTTCTGACTCAACCCGCGGCTGAAGTCACGATTAAGATATATACTCTGACGGGAAAGCATGTGTACACTCTGGACGATCTTGACGCGAGCTATGGATTTCGTAGCAACAACACGCGACCGTGGGATGGCCGAGATGCGACAGGACATGAATTGGCCAATGGCGTCTATCTGTATCGAGTCATCGCGAAGACAGTGGCAGGTGTTCATTCAGAAAAAACAGGGAAGTTGGTCATTTTGAGATAGATGTCTGCTTCCGTCATTTCCAGTTGGGGATCGGGAAGCCGTTGGATTGTGATTTCTCACACCTACAGCAATGTATTATTTATTGATATTCGGAGGAGCTGATGAAGCGATCAGTGTGTGTCATTCTCGGAGCGGCGCTCATCTTGACGGCCTTTCCGGCCTGGGCGGCGGGAGTGAGCCAGGCGACGATGCTCTTTTTGAAGATCGCGCCCGGCGGGCGGCCCACAGGAATGGGTGAAGCCTTTGTTGCGATGGCGGATGAGGCGACCGCCGTCTGGTGGAATCCGGCAGGCCTCGGATTTCAGCAACAGAAGCAGTTTACTGCAATGTACACTCGATGGTTGCCTCAGTTCAAACTCTCTGACCTTTACTACAGCTATTTGGCCTATATCCATGATGTCCCCGAGTGGGGTACTTTCGGCACCAATGTCATCTTTCTGAATTTGGGTGAGACGGAACGGCGTGACGAGAGCAATCGCTCTTTGGGGACTTTCTCGAGCTTTGAGCTGGCAGTCTCCGGCGCCTATGGTGCAAAAGTCAATGAAGACCTCACCATGGGAGTGGGCCTGAAACTCGTTTACTCCAATCTTTCTCCCTTTGGTGCGGGAGCTGAGAAGGGAACGGGACGCGCGACAGCCGTAGCCGCTGATATTGGAGTGCTCTATAAGGCGACCTTCCTGCGGGGTCTTTCGATGGGCGCTTGTCTCTCAAACCTGGGACCCAAAGTGGCCTACATTGACCGGGCTCAGGCGGATCCACTGCCCACAAACCTGAAGATGGGCGTTGCCTATCATGTCATTAACCAGGAATTCAATAAACTGACGATTGCCACTGACCTGAACAAAGAGCTCGTCGTTCGGCATAGTGACGGAACCTCCGATGAATTCTATGAGGCGATGTTCACATCATGGGGGGACGGCGACCTCGTCAAATCAACCATCTGGAATGTGGGTGCGGAATATTGGTACGGCACTCTCGTTGGACTGCGCGCCGGTTATTGGAACGATGACTTGGGTAAAGTCTTTCCGATTACCTTTGGTGTCTCTCTGCAGTACAGCGTTTATCGCTTCGACTTCAGTTATTTGAATGCGGGACAGAATCACCCGCTTTCGGATACAATGCGCTACTCGCTTTCCGTCGCCTTTTGACCGCTCTTGTGGGTGATGCGAGCCGTGGAGGATATTTCGACTGCACCTTTTGTTAGTCATACTTCTGCTTTGCCCCTGCGTCTGTCTTGCTGAGGGGCTAAAGCCGGCGCCGATGGCGATGGCTGCCCAGGCGGTGAGCGAGCGTTGGCCAGTGGGCGATACGGTGGATGTCTGCGCCATCCGTATTGAATTTGTGCCCGACCAGATGACGGGAACATTGGGAGACGGCACGATGGGCTCGGCGTTCGAGACTGGTTTGCTGATTGATCCTCTTCCGCATGACCGTGCCTACTTCGAGGATCACCTTCTTTTTTTGCGGCACTACTACCAGACTGTCTCGGAGAACAAGGTTCCATTCGGACGGTTGGATGTTTATCCCGTCGAGGAGGATAGTGTCTATCGCGCGGCCTATCCGATGTGGCACTATAACTACAACATGGATGATGAGCTTTTGAATCGGCGACTGACGGAACTCTTTCTTGAGGCGCTGCAGCTTGCCGATAGCGCGGGGGTCAATTTCTCAGACAATGACGCGGTCGTCGTTTTTCATGCGGGAGTCGGCAAGGATTTCAATATCGGCTATGACAGCACGCCCTTTGATTTGCCCTCTGCCTACATTGCTCCGGCTGATTTTCGCGCCTACTTGCCTGAGTATCCCAACGGATTTCTGACCAACGACGGAAAGCTCATAGACCGAGGACTCCTGCTTCCCGAAGGCGAGAGCCAAGAAGGATTCGAGCTCAGTGTGAACGGCGTCATGGTCAAGCTTTTTGGCAATTGGTTGGGACTGCCGGACCTTTTTGACACGCAAACGGGGCTCTCCGGCATCGGGCGGTGGGGAATGATGGATCAGGGCAGTGGCAATGTGTTCGCCCTCGTGCCAGCGATGCCGGAAGCGTGGTCTCGTGCCTACATGGGGTGGGTGATCCCGGACACCATCTGGGCGTCTGCTCAAATCGAGACACTGCAGATTAAGCGGTTCGGAATAAGCACCGACGCGCCGGAAATGCTTCTGCTGCCCATCACAGAAACTGAATGCTATCTGCTCGAGAGTCGAGCAGCCGACCCGGATTGCTTGGGTTATGTGGAGTGTCTCGACCGACAGGGACGACGCATGCGACTGACTCTTGAAGGAGAAGCGACCCTTTTGGATGGCGCTTTTGGAGTTGTGACGGAGGTGCGCAATTACGATTTTGGCATTCCAGGCGCAGGGATTTTGATCTGGCACATTAACGAGACAAAGATTCAAGAAGGTCTTGCTGACAATACGGTCAATGCTGATCCTGAGCACCGAGGAGTGGATTTGGTGGAGGCGGACGGGGCGCAGGATATCGGCGAAGAGTATGGTTTTGGATTCGCGGGAGGCGGCACCGAATTGGGTGCACCCGAGGACGCTTGGTGGGACGATAACGACTATCACAAGCAAGCCAACGCAAATGCCTTTCAAGTCGTCTTCAATAACACGACCTTTCCCGCTGCTCGGACGGATGATTGGGCTTACAGTTGGCACGAACTCTCTCATTTTTCGCCGATTTCATCCACGATGAGTTTCAGAGTGAAGAATCGCACTCGTGTCGCCGGTTTTCCGATTGAAATTCCCTCTATGCTTGAGGACTCGCTCATTGTGTTTCCCGGAGATTTCAACGGAGACGGTCACTCGGAGCTGCTCGTTGCTGGACGCGATACCACGATTCTCATCATTGATTCAACAGCAACTCCTCGGCAGGTCGTTCTGCCCGTGTGGAACAACATGCGCGTCGTTGACCTTGACGGGGACGGTCAGGACGAATTACTTCTTGGAGGAAGTCGGCTCTATATCGTAAGAAATCTGATGGGACAGCCCGACATTGATTCGATGTATCGTGAACCAAGGAACGGTATTTACAATCACCTTTGTGCGGGTGTAGCTCCGGACAGTTCGCCTCGCATATTGGCTGTTTGGGAGCAAGATGAGCCCGGGAATGAATTTGCTTTTGGATTGGTTCTCTTTGACGGTGAGGCAAATCTCTTAGACGACACGCTGGACTTTCCCAGTGATGCGATTTGGCAGGTAACCCGTGTTGTTGCCTTGGAGCCGCCGCCGAGTCATTCGTGGGCCATCGGGTATGAAGCCCCGGGGCGCAATGAACTTCTGGTCATGGTCGGCCTGACGGATGAGATTGAAATCAAATGGAAGCAGGAAGGAAGCAACGGCTTGCGCCCATTGGCGTGTGTCGCCACGGAGGCAGAGACGCTGTTATGGTGCGAATCAGGTTGGCGAAACCGATGGACAGGTGAAATAGTCCGAGAGGCGAAGTGTTCTTTCAGCTATCAGATTCTTGACTGGGATGGGGATGGGACGCCCGAGACTATCAAAGATGGGCAAGCCTGCCACCTGGCGTTTGGTACACCGGTGGAAGAATTTCCATTGCGCGCGCCTGTTCAATCCGTCGTTGCGGCTGATTTTGACGGCGACCGTTTGCCGGACCTGTTGGGAGACGACGGACAGTGGCACATTTTCCGGCACAGTCTGCGAGAACCTGCGGGTTTTCCCATGGCGCGTCTTGGAGAGTATCGCTTCATTTTTCATTGGGACAGTGAGGATTACCCCGAGGCAGCCGTGCTGACTTCCCCCTCTTATTTCCCTGATGGAACGAAGTGGTTGGACTTGCGGCGATTGGCTGTCGGAGGCGCGCCGGGGGAGCGAGAGATTTTTTGCGCTTATTCGGATCCAAGCCAATTCGATCCGAATCCCACTTATTTCTATGTCGTCGAGCACGGGATCGGTTCTCAGGCTTATTCGCGCTCAGATTGGGTCTATGCGTGGCCGAACCCCACGAAGGATATCAGCAATATCCGTTTGACTCTGCCCTTTCATGCTCAAGCGAACATTCGATTCTATGACATTGCGGGGCATTTGATTGATGAGTTGTCCGCTACCGTGAGTCCGGGTTATTCCGATGTGGCTTGGGATGTGTCCAGAGTCACTTCCGGTGTCTATATTGCGATGGTCGAAATCGTCGGCGATGGAAAGACCGAGCGCGCTCTGCTCAAGATTGCGGTGGTGAAGTGAGTGCGAGGCTGATAGTCTTCTCTCGGTGGCAATGGAGCCTATGCCTCTTCATTCTGCTTTGGTTTGGGAGTTTTCCGGCAAAGGCTCGAGATCTTTACAATCATCCCGAGCTGAAATGGCGAAGTTTTGCCACAGAGCATTTTGTCATCTATTTCTCCGACGGTCTTGACAGTGTTGCGGCTCTGGCAGCCAAGATTGCCGAAGAGATTCATGAACCCCTTTGCGAGCTCTATGATTATCGCCCGGATGGGAAAGTCTCGCTGATTTTTCAGGACACGGACGACATCTCGAATGCCGCCAGCTACTTTATGAACAACAAGATATTCTTCTGGGCGACGGCGATGGATTGGGACCTGCGCGGGACGCATCACTGGCTGCGCAATGTCATCACTCATGAGTACGGGCATATGATACAGCTTGGAGTGTCGCGCAAATGGTCACGACGGATTCCTGCCGGGTATTTTCAATGGATGGATTATGAGCCGGAGCGCCGTCCCGATGTTCTCTACGGCTATCCCAATCGTGTCGCGAGCTACCCCTATCCCGCTGTAACGATTCCCGCGTGGTTTGCGGAAGGTACGGCGCAGTTCCAATTGACCGGACGAACCTACGATTTCTGGGACAGCCATCGTGACATGCTACTGCGCTCGGCGACTCTTTCGAGTCGGCTTCTTTCGTATGAGGAAATGGGCTATTTCGGCAAGACATCCCTCGAAGCCGAGATGGTTTACAATCAGGGATTTTCTTTGACCAAGTACATTGCTGACCATGCGGGCGGCCCCGAAGCTCTCTCCAAAATCAGTGCGGCGATGAATTCGCCGTTCCCCATCACATTCAGTCGCGCTCTAAGAAAAACGACCGGCAAGTCGGGCGACGAGTGGTATCGTCTGTGGAAAGGTCATCTTGAGCAAGAGTACGGCGCGTTGCAGAATCGAATCACCCCCACAGTCGTGGCCACGGATACGGTTCCTACGACAGGCTCGGTCAATCTCTTCCCACGGCTTTCACCCGATGGCCGCTTAGTCGCTTTTATCTCCAATCAGGGTCGAGACTATGAGAGCCAGTCAAGTCTCTACTCATACGATGTGGAGACAAAAGGAGTAAAGAAGCTGGCGGGCAGTGTTCAGGGAGCGCTCTGCTGGCTGCCCGACGGCAAGGGAATTATCTTTTCTCGTCGAGCATTGAACAGTCAGACGGGGTCTCTGCAATTTGACCTGTATCTCTATCTCCTGGAGGAGGAGAAAGAGATTCGACTGACCAAAGGTCTTCGTGCTGAAGGCCCTGATTTGTCTCCTGACGGCAAGACCCTGGCTTTTACGATCAATGAAGGCGGCAATCGAGATCTGGCCTTGATGCCGATGCCCAGCGACTATCTTTCCAAGAAACACAAACCGCTTTCCAACGATGCGGTAGTCTGCCGCTATCGGGGCTGCGCCGGTGTTCAATACTACCACCCTCGCTGGAGCCCTGACGGTCGGCGGTTGGTCGCTGCGTCCAGTGAAAGGGAAGGTCGAGATATTCACATTTTCGGTGTATCGTCCGGCGCCGATTCCCTCTGGCTGGAGAAGATCATTCCAGGCCAAAATATGGAATTGCGGGATCCCACTTTCTGCGAGGACGGAAATCATCTTGCCACCGCCCACGACAAGAGTGGAATATCGAACATCTATCGAATAGACCTTGAGACGGATGCGCGCGAGCCATTAACCTCCGTGGTTGGGGGGGCCTACTACCCCGATTTGCGAGAGGGTCGGCTTGCATTCTGTGATTTCACGGGCCACGGGTTCAGGATTTGCGTCATTCATCATGTCGAACCTATCAAACTTCCCGCAGACCATCTTGACCATGAGACCTACGCTTCCCGGGTGCCCGAGCCGACCTATGACAATCGGTTTCAAGTGCCCGAGGTATCCTCCTACAAACCACGATTCGACAATCTCTACTGGTTCCCGCGGATCATGATTGACTACGGTACGGTGAAACCCGGAACCTATGTTTGGCTCACGGACATCTTGGGCAAACTTGATTTCATCGGCGGATTTGCGATGAATAGCAAAAAGGATTATGATCTCTACGGCCAAGTGGAATATCGTGTTTTCTATCCGACGATTTTTGCCGAAATCTTCAATATGCAACGCCGCTTGTCTCAGCACTTTGCAGATTCGACCCGCATTATTGATGAGAGCGAGGGCGAGCCAATCTACGACCGCTATCGAATCCGTTATCGCTACAATTTGACCGAGGTGGATGCCGGTCTGAAGTGGCCACTGGGGAGATCTTCTTACTTGAAATTGACAGGCATCTATGATCGTTACACCGCTCATAATCGGTTTGACGACGGAACGGCTATAGCACTGACTTATTTCAAAGGAATGTCGGCGCAGCTCGCCTATTACACCAATCAAGTGAGACGAGATGTGGATAGTCCGATCAATCCTTCGGCGGGCTACTACGGATTTCTGCGTTGCACGCGTGCCAACCAGAAATTCTTCACCGGTTTTCGCATTGACGCCGACAAGTTCATCCTGGTGGAAGTGTACGAACCGTACAACTATGACCTCTTTGAAGGCGGATTCGAGAAGTACTTCTCGTTGCCTTTTGGCTCGCATGCGTTTGCTCTGCGTTTCCAAGGAGGCTGGATTGACAAAACGGTTGATCCTTTCTTCTATATCTTTGCGGGCGGCCTACCGGGGATGAGAGGTTATTCCTATTACAGTCTTGGCGGCGAGCGCATGGCGGTTGCCACCACAACCTACCGTTTTCCCATCATTAAGCGCGCAGGGTGGAATCTTTATCCTCTTTCAATCAATCGCATCTATGGAAATCTCTTTTGCGATGTCGGCGATGCGTGGGTGGGGGATTTTGAGAGCGGCCGCGTGAAGAAGGATGTGGGAGCGGGTCTGAGGATTCAAATGCACTCGTTCTACTCCTATCCTACAGCGCTGTCCGTGGATGTTGCCTATGGTTTTGACCGATTCACGCATAAGGAAGAGGATTTTGAAGCAACCTACGGCAAAGAATGGCGCTATTATGTGACTGTGTTGTTTGATTTCTACAATCCTTTCACGGAGGGAATTGCGGAGGGCATTTCCCTCAAATGAGAGAGTCTCTTCCAGATGTCCTCCCCACCGAGGACGGCGGGGGCTAGTGGAAAGAAGCGCAGAGGGTGCGGGCATCGCAAAATAGAAATATTGAAATAGAGAAAATAAGGAGGATAGGATTATGCGCATGCGAATGATGGCGATGCTGCTATTCATGGGGCTGCTGCTGGCTTTTGGCAGACCCAAGGCAGTCCACGCTGCCGAGTGGGAATTCTCTCCGACTCGGCCTGAGCTCATGCAGCGACTGGGAGTTGACGCCGGCTCCGATCTTGATGCGCAGAGTGAGGCCAAGAGCGTGGTTCCCGGAAAGAAAAATATCGGCCGGGCGCTCCTGTTCTCATTGGTTCTTCCCGGAACGGGTCAGCTCTATGCCGGCCCATGGTGGCGCGCTATTCCGTGGGTGGCGATCGAGGCGGTGGGGTGGGGCGTCTTTGCGGTTTATCAGAAGAAGGGGAATGACAAAATGAATGAGTTCGAAGATTTCGCGGATACGCACTTCGACACGGCTCGCTACTGGAACCAAGTGCGGTGGATTCTGGAGAACAACAACAATACACTCCCAGACAATTTCACCCACGAACTGCCTTCGGAGCGAACCCAGCAGTATTACGAGATGATCGGGAAGTATATTGAGCAGTTCGGCTTTGGATGGGATGATACCACAGGGGACGATCCCGCCACGCTCTATTTTGACGGAACAACCGCCAATTTCTTCTATTATGCCGACATGCGGGGAGAAGCGAATGACTTGCTCCATACTGCCAATGTTGGCATGGAAGTCGTCCTTGTCAATCATATCATCTCCCCTCTCGAGGCCGCTTTTCTGGTTCGTTCTCATAATCGGCGAGTGGACAAGGAGGCGGGACTTGGGCATTATCTGCGGTACGACCGTCGAATGATCAATGGGGCTGATACGAGGCTTCTGACTCTCCGAATTCCGCTCAACTGAGCATTCTGAAACGGCCACGGCCACTATGCGCGCGATTGTCACTGCAATTCTCTCCGTTTGTCTCTTGGCAGGCTCGACTCTGGGAGCTCAGAAAAAGGACTCTCGGGAACGGGGAAATGCATTTCTGAAATCCCTTGTTGTGCCCGGCTGGGGCCAGTTGGACAGCGGACATAAGCGGACAGCGACTCTGTTTGCCCTCGGGGAGTTGAGTCTGATTGGTGCGATGTATGCTTCTCACAGTCGCGGAGTTGTCAAGCGAACTGACTATGAAGCCTACGCAGCTCAGTATGCCGGTGTCATAGGGGATCATTCTCATGATTTCTATGTGGATGTTGGCAATTGGGACTGCGTGGAGGACTACAACGAGCAGCGACTGAAGGATCGTGAGTTTGACCAACTGTACACGAGTTCTTCCGATCGTTGGGGATGGGATTCCCATGAACATCGCGTTCGGATGAAAAAGATTCGAGTGCAGTCTGACGAGGCTTTCAATGCCGTCTATTATTTCGTCGGCGGCCTCATATTGAATCACATCGCGAGCGCTATTCACGCAGGCCGCACGGCTCGGCCATCGCAAAGCCAGACTTCGGTTGTCCCGAACTGGCACCTGTCCGTCACCCCAACGGCTGGCGTGCGTGGAGTAGCCGTTCGTCTGAGTTATCTTTTCTGATATGCGAGTCCTTGTCACAGGGGCGACCGGTTTCATCGGTGCGCATCTCGGTATGATACTGGCGAAAAGGCACGATGTGCTGGGGGTGGCATGCACCAGCCAGCATTTGCCTGATTTTCCCGTTTCCCGAACAGATTTGACCGAGCCCGATGCTTCGCGAAAACTTCTTCAGAGTTTTCCCCCAGATATTGTCATTCACTGCGCCGCCATGTCGCGAGTGATGGAATGTGAGGCGCATCCGGTGAAGGCAGAGGAAATCAATGTGCATGCGCCGCGAGAACTTGCCCTCCAAGCCGCCGCGCGCGGTGCACGCCTCCTCTTCTTTTCGAGCGACATGGTTTTTTCAGGAGAGAGAGGATATTACACCGAGCAAAGCCCGCCATCGCCTCAAAATGTCTATGGTTGGACGAAACTCCGCGCTGAAGCGGCGGTGCTTGAGGCAAACGCTCAAAACATAGTCGTTCGTCTGAATTTGGTGGTCGGCAAGGGAAGAGGCTTTGGGACGAGTTTCACCGAGAGGATTCTCGATGAAATCAACAGGCGGGGCAAAGCATCTTTGTTTACCGACCAGTTTCGATCCCCGATTCATGTGCGGTCTGTTGTTTTGGCTGCGACTCTGCTGACGGAAAGAGACATCTCCGGAATTCTCCATCTGGGAGGGTCGCAGAGGCTTAGTCGAGCCGAACTTGGACGAGCCTTGTGTCGGGCCGCCGGAATCGAGGAAGTGAAAATCGAAGAGGTTTCCTATTTGTCGCATCCGCAAGCCAGTCTGTTGCCGCGGGACACTTCTTTTGGCGTTGGCCGTCGAGAGATGGAGATGCCTGAATTGGAAGTCCGGCCGGTCGAAACTGAACTGGCTGCGGATTTTGCGAAAGAGAGAGTCCTGTTGTGACTTATCGCCATCTCCATACGGGAACCCTCCTGCGTCTATTCGCCGGTGAGAGAGTGCCGGAAGCATTGACCGATTTTGCTCGCCGAGAAGGGTGGACTTCGGGATGGCTGCAGGGGATAGGTGGCGTCGAAGCTGTTGAGTTGGCCTATTTTGACCGGAGCACCCGAGAATATCAGCGGAAGAAATTTGAAGGCGTCTTTGAGTTGATTAGCTGTGCCGGGAACTTGGCGATGGTTGATGATGAGCCTTTTTGGCATCTCCATGCTCTCATAGCCGATGCGACTTATCAAGTCCTCGGAGGGCATCTTGTTGGACTGACCATCGCCGTGACGGGAGAGTTCTGGCTGACGCGCGGGGAAGGTTATGTTCAACGAACCATTGACCATGCGACAGGATTGAAGCTTCTGGATCTGGATTCCCATTTGAGGTGAGTTTTGCCGAAAATGAGCGGCTTGGATGAACGGCGATATTATGTTGCGATTGCGGGGAATATTGGCGTCGGTAAGACAACCTTGACCGAGGCGTTGGCTCGCCAATTGGGGTGGCGTTCCTATTTCGAGCCCGTCATAGATAATCCCTATTTGGATGACTTCTACGCGGATATGTCGCGATGGGCTTTCCATTTGCAGGTCTATTTTCTCTCGAAGCGTTTTGAAAGTCAGCGAGCGATCCTTGCCGAAGGCGCCTCCTGTATCCAAGACAGAACCATCTATGAAGATGTTGAGGTTTTCGCAACGACTCTGCATAACCGGGGTCACTTGGTTGGTCGTGACTGGGAGAATTACCGCGACCTCTTTCATGCGATGGTTTCTTTTTTGAAAGCGCCGGATCTTATTCTATATTTGCGTTGTGATATCCCGACTCTCATTAGTCGTATCCGCCTTCGTGGAAGAGAATCGGAAAAAGGAATTGCCGTTTCCTACCTTGAGGAACTGAACGACGCCTACGAGAATTGGGCGGCGCGAGCCACGGCAATGACCCGGTTTGCGATTCTTGACACCGGAGGTCGTCAGGAACTTGATAGAAATGAAGTCCTCCACCGTGCCCTCGAACTCCTCCGAGTCCGACTCCAACTTGAGATTCCCTTCAAGTCGGCAACTTGAGCCGTCGCACACGGGAGATCCGCGTACGCGGCCTCTCTACCTGCCGCCTCTCTGGGGAGCTCTGGGAGTCCTTGTTCAGATTCGTCTTTGTTGCTGGGCAGGCCTCGATGTATCCTGGCAGGCGGTTGTGCCGCTCCTGTCGGGATTGGCTCTGATCCTCGGGGGGATGTCGTTGCGAACAGAGAAGATGGCATCATCAGAGACCAGACCGAGGCATGGCCGCATTCTCCTCTTAGGAGGGGTGGTCGTGGGATTTGCAGCAGGAGTGCCCTTCGGCCTATGGGCGCTCGGGGCAGCCCTGTTGCTTCTTCTTTCCAACGCTCTTTCCCAGCGTCTGGCATTCGTCTATGACCTCGTTATTGCCGTCTTGGCCGGCTCAGTTTTCTTGGGTACGGCCACCGCATTCCGTGGCATCTTGTTGGGAGGATATCCGGCCGCGTTTGCCTTCTTTTTCTTCTTGGCCTGGTCGGCGACGCTCGCCGTCGAGACTTGGAAGGATGATCTTCAAAATCGCCGCCTGACACTTGCGACACTGATTGGACCTCGCGCCGCTTTGGTGATATCTGGAATTCTATTCTTCATCTTCGGCATCATCACCACTTGGCCTTTCTTGAATGAGTTCTACAGTTCGACCTATTTCTGGGTCATCGTGATTGGCGTGGACCTTCCATTGCTTTGGATGTGGGGGAAGTTGCGTGGACGGGATAAGCAGCTTTCGGAGCCTGCAATCGTGAAGTTCAACCGGCGGGCTCGGTGGCTGAGCTTTGCAGTTCTTCTTGCACTTCTCTTCGCATGAATGCGCCCACAATCCGGTTGACTTTGGTCTCGCAGTCTCCCCGCCGAGCCAACCTGCTTGCCCTGTTGAATATCCCTTTTGACATTGTGGTCGCTCGCTCGTCCGAGAGGTGGATGGGGCGCAGCGCGTGCAAGATTGCCGAAGAGAACGCAGCGCGCAAGCTTCGAGCCTATATTTCGGACGGAGACCCTCACCGACTTCTTCTTGCCGCGGACACCTTGATTCAAGTTGGGCACCGTTTCCTGGGTAAGCCCATGGGTTCTGAATCCGCTGCGCGAATGCTCCGGATTCTTTCCGGTCGTTGGCATAAGGTCATCACCGGTTTGGCGCTGTCGGAGGATCCCCAAAGAGAAATTCTCGTCTCATGTGTTCAAACGGCGGTGTGTTTTCGTCGCCTTGACGCCGCAGATATTGCAGCGTACCTGCGTTCCGGCGAATGGCGCGGGAAGGCAGGAGGCTATGCGATTCAGGGGCGGGGGGCGGATTTTGTAGAAACCATAAACGGGAGCTTTTCCAATGTTGTCGGACTCCCCCTCGAGCTCTTGGCACGATGCCTCCGACACCGATGGGGGCATTGCCAGTTTTTGTAGCGATCTGCGGGTTGGCCGCCGTGCCAAGGGCATTCCATTGGAGACAGTCGCAGCAAGAACCAGCATTCCCCTGACGGTTCTGGAAGCCTTGGAAGGCGGTCAATGGGAAGCGATTGAGAAGCCGTTTCTGACAGGCTATCTTCGCCAATACGCTCAAGCGGCCGGTCTGAATGCCGACCAGATTCTGGCGCGGTTTCGGGAGCTGACCAAAGGACCTCCACAGGCCAACCGAGCTCAGGTGGATGACACCGGAGATCTCCACTCAACGCACGAGTTCGTCGGCGACACTCGAAGGAAAATCGTCGTAGGAGGATTTGTAGGAAGTCGTCGCTTCACTTTTGTGCTGTTCGTGTTTCTTCTGGCCGCTTTTCTCGCAATGCTCGTGTCGGCGAATCGTGGGCCCAGAGCGGCGGATATCGAAATGCCTTTTGAGCAGATCTTGAATTATGCTCAATCCATGTCTCGAGGCCCGATTGAGTTCATTCCTCAAGAACAGCCGGGCGTTGCCGCTGGAGAGATAGGCCACCCCCAGACTCCGACAGTCTTTCGACATAGGATAGTCTATGATATTGTCGCATTTGAACCCTGTTTCGTCATGTTTCGACGCGGTGATGAAGTGGCATATCGTCGTCGGTTGCTTCCGCTTGATACGCTGCGCATTCCTGTTTCAGATTCGCTTTTTGCCACCGTGACTCCTCGCGGACGAGCCGGACTCTTCACAGAGGGAAGGAGACTACCGTCCCAGAGTTCAAATGCAGCGACTATTGACACCTTTGAAATCTCCGCGAGATTGGAAATGGTCGAAGGCGGGGAGAACAACGATTGATGGGCATTCCATTCACGGCATTCCTACCGGTACTTTCGCTGATGATTAGTCTTTGGAAGTGTTTTTTTGCAGAAAGACTTCGACAACAGCTTGTTGACTTTCCCATCCGAGATGGCTATATTTGAGATGACAAATTGGTTGTGCGACGATGGTAGTCCTCATCCCTCTTCTTATCCTGCTACTTCTGTACGGAGTCATTGAGTTTCACCTTCATCAGCGCCGGGTCTATTCTATTCCGGTGCGTATCCATGTCAACGGTACGCGTGGAAAATCGTCGGTGACCCGCCTCATTGCCGCGGGATTGCGGGCCGGCGGCATCAGAACCATGGCGAAAACGACCGGGACGCTCCCGCGAATCATTGATGAAAAAGGTCTTGAAGTTGAAATCGTCAGGCGAGATCGCGCCAACATTCTGGAGCAGGTCAAGGTATTCCGCTACTTCGCTCGACGCCAACCTCAGGCGGTGGTGGTCGAGTGCATGGCTGTTTGGCCGGAGTTTCAGTGGATTTCTGAGAGGCAACTCATTCATTCGACCATCGGCGTCATCACCAATGCTCGACCCGACCATATTCGCGAGATGGGTCCGACCGTAGAGAATGTAACGCGTTCGCTATGCAACACGCTGCCGGCCCATGGCGTAGCCTATACCAGCGAGCAGCGGATGTTCGGACTAATGCAAGAGCAGGCACGCAAGGAGGACTGCAGACTCATCCAAGTTGATCCGTCATCGGTGACACCCGAAGAGCTTGCAGATTTCGACCACATCGAGCATGCAGAGAATGTATCGCTGGCCCTGGCGGTCTGTGAATCCCTTGATGTGCCACGCGGCGTTGCTTTGAAAGGGATGCACAATAGCTACCCCGATTCGGGAGCTTTGCGAATCTTTGAGATTGGACTGCATGGCCGAGTGATTCGGTTCATCTATGCGATGGCCGCCAATGATCCGGAATCTTCTCTGGCGATCTGGCTGAAAACGAAGAGCCGAATCAGGGAGATGGGAGTGGTCATTGTTCTCCTGCACACTCGCGCCGACCGCTATGACCGAGCGCTGCAGCTCTTGGAAATGATTCGCGACGGGATGGTGAATGAATTCGACTACCTCTTCTTGACCGGTGAGAAATGTTCCAGTGTATTTGCCGCGCTGCCACGCTATGGACTTGACCAGAGAAAGGCTCTGAAATTGGGTCATGCAACGCCGCCCCATATCTATCACGAAGCGTTGGAGCGTGTGCCGTCCGTGGGAACAGTCTTTGGTATAGGTAATGTCGGAGCGGGGGGATTGGAAATTGTTCGCTATTTTCGAGACCAGCGTACCGACCTTGCTTCAGCCGGGAAGGGAACAACCTGACCGTGCGATTCCAAGGGCGAAGGCCGTCATAAATCGGCGAAGGAAAACTGATGATCGAGCTCTCGATTGGTTTGGGTGTTGTCTTTAGTCTCGTTTTCAATGAGGTTTTTGGAGCGGCTGCCGGCGGCATCGTGGTGCCTGGATACATCGCGCTTCATCTTCATGAGCCGTTGCGGCTCATCGGAACTTTCGTTGTCAGTTTTGTCACCTTCTTGGTCATACGATTCATTTCGCAATTTCTCTTCATCTATGGGCGCCGCAGGCTGGTGCTCGCAATTCTTCTGGGATTCATTTTCGGCTACATCAGCCGCCAAATGATTTTCTATGAGATGTTTTCCATGGACATGCGCCTGCAAGCCATCGGCTTCATTGTTCCGGGGCTTATCGCCAATTGGTTCGAGAGACAAGGGATCATAAAAACCATTACGGCTATGCTGATCGCCGCTTCCTTCGTTCGGTTGCTTGTGATTCTGCTCACGGGCGGGAGGATTTTTGGCAATGTTTAGGCCTTCCAGACGCTCGATTTGGACTCTCATTATCCTGGCGGCTGCAAGTTTTGGGTTTTTCCAAATTGTGGAGCAGCGACGAACTCTCTATCGCCAGCCGTGGTATCCCGAGAAGATTCAGGCCGCCAGACTTGCCGCGCATGGCTTGGAGGCTTTGCGGGGAGAACGACTGCAAAAAGGCATCTTTTCGCGCGAATACGAAGATCCACGCTTGGCGGCAATCATTGGCCAACAGTTCTCGCTTGTTACAACGGATTTCGGAGTCTTCGAGGCGAAGGTGGCGGGTGCGAATCCGAATTTCGCCGCCGTGGCAGTGGATCTACTCAAACAGGCAGACCTCAAGGCCGGGGATTTCGTGACGATTGGATGCAGTGGCTCGAATCCCGGCGTCAATTTGGCGGTCTATGCGGCGTGTGAGGTGTTGGAGCTTCGCCCGCTTGTCATCACATCCATCGGGAGCTCCTGGTGGGGTGCGAACGACCCGGATTTCACTTGGCTTGACATGGAAGCGATTTTGGAACGCCGCGAGCTCATCCATTTTCGGTCCTTGGCCGCTTCGATGGGAGGCGACAAGGACGATGCAAAGGGGCTCTCGCAAGTCGGTAAAAAAATGTTGCAGGACGCGGCGGACCGCAACGGCATTTCTCTTATCTCCGAGTCGAGACTTGAGAATTCGATTCAGAGGCGCATCGAGCTGTTCGAGAAGGCGGCGGCTGGGGCACGCATCAAAGCGTACATCAATATCGGGGGTGGCCTGGCAAGTCTCGGTCACTCCGAGAACGGAGCTCTGATTCCCACCGGATTCAATCGGCATCTTCCTCTGAAGAATTACCCCGCTCGAGGTGTCGTTCATTACTTCGCCCGTCGGGGAACTCCGATTATCCATTTTTACGATATTCTCCGTCTTGCACGCGAATATGGATTGGGTCCACCGCATGTTCGGCTGCCGGAAGTGGGCACAGGAGCCGTCTTCGTCGAAGAGCGCTACAATATGCGGCTGGCGGGAATCGGAGCTGCAGCCATTCTTATCCTGCTGCTGGCTGTTATCAAACTGGACGAGCGCCTATTCCGCTTGAAGGAAGAGGGCGTTGATCCAGATACTCTGATGTAATTTGGAAGGGACTGGCTCAAACGGAGGCAATTGACTTGAGGAGCTATGAATAGCATGATCACAAAGTGCTGGGTCAGACGATTGTTGATGGGACTTCTCCTGCTAAGTGTCGCAGGGGGTCTCGGGGCCAAGGCATTCTGGCGGAGCCTCACGCCTCAGCAGTTTAAGAGGAAAATCACTCTCCGGATTTCGGAGAAGAATCGCACCTACTATGTTCTCGAAGACGATACCGAAATCACGATGAACATTTCGGGGCCGACGAAACTCCGGATCCTGTCGAGGATTGAGATTCCATCCTCAAAAAAGGAATCGCGTTACACATACTTGGTTCGCCGAGATGATGGCGAATGGGTCGAATTCAGCCGGCGCGGTGTCGCCTCGACGCAGGCGCATGTCGAGCGCAGCAATTCAAAGAAAATATCGCTGGTAGAAAAGCACATTCTCAAGGTGCCCACAGGGTCTCACACCTATTCCTTCCGTCTTCCGAAAGAATCCTCTCCTCCCGTGTTTCTGCGTTTTCACCAAGAGGAAGGGGATATTGGTGCTCCGACGAACATGGTGGCCATTACTCCGCAGGTTTCGAGCGAAGCGATTGACCTTGTCATTCGGGAGGAGGTGACCACCTATTATCGCTTGGGAGAGGGTAACGAAATTGCTCTAAGACTGATTGGCCCTGCGACTCTGAAAGTCCTGGCACGCCTCGAGTTCTACCCTGACATGCGCGGGCAGCAAGATTTCCGGGTGCAGATCTTTGAAGATGGTCTTATCAAAGGAACTTATTCTTTGCCGACCATTGAGTCCGATGTCTGCCAATATCAGCAAACCTCAAGCCTTGTACCGGGGAAAGCCGAGACTTTCTATCTGGAAATTCCCAAGGGCGAACACGACTATCGGTTCACCCTGCCCAACAGCTACCGTTCCGTCCTGCTAAAATTCCTGCTGCCAAAAGAGAATCTCAGCGGAAAGCCATGACGGGATTGGCGCGCTACGGTTATGTTGCTGTGGTCGTATTCCTGGCAGTCCTTCCGGGTTATGCTCGCCAGGAGACGCGAATTCTCGGGGCGAATTGGTCACTGTCCACGGAGCTCTGGAGTGGCTATGTGGACAACGCCATTCGGCTTTCCGATGCGGACATTGACCGTTTTCAAGATGGGACTCAATCCTTCGAGTCGCCCCTTCAGACCTACGATGACTGGAAAAACGAGCTGGTCATTCAACCCCGGCTGAGGTTTCGCCTGCCTCAACGCCAGCGGTTCGATATTGCCTATTCCTTCAAAGGGGCGCTCTTTCTGCGCAACGATTTCCTCAACTATCAAACCCACACACTCAATTTCTATTTGCGCCCCGCATCATCGCGTTATCCCTGGCTACTGAACTTCCGCGTTTTCACAATTCCCTCGTACTACCTGCGCCAACACTATGACCGCGATACTCAGGCATTTCATGCCGCCCGTTTTCAGAGTTGGCAATACCGCTTCGCTCCTCGGTTCCGCTTCTGGATGCCCCTGTGGATTGAACTGCGTGGTGAAATCGAGACGACCTACTACAATTCCAAGTTCACCGAATATGACAGCGACATGAGCAGCCTGGGCATTCGAGCGGAGTACCGCAGTCCGCGGCCGATAAGCCTTGCTCTTGGCTATTTGCGCAATCGCTCGGAGAACATCGGATACCAGCAGACGGGCGCCGTTGAGTGGGGATTGGTGAACCTACCCGGAGTGGAGACGGAGTACGGTGATGCTTCTTTTGATGAGGATGAATTTCAAGCGGAAGTGTCCGGCCGCATTGCGATCATTGCGTCGGTTCCGGTGAGCGGCGGCGTGGACTGGCAACTTCGCCGACGCATCTACACAACAAAACGCTCCATGGATGAGGATCCATTCCATCGCGGACGACTGGATAGGAGGTGGAAACTCGCTCCTTCGTTGACGATGACTCTCAGACCAAGAGTGAACTTGACCTTCGGGTACAGCTATGAGCAGAGGACGACCACAAGCGACATCTCCAGGGTCGAGGAGATTAAGAGTTTTCAGGTTCGTCAGATTTTCGGAGCCATAGAATATAGATTTGAATGAAGTCCTTGCTTTGGGCGGGAAGGAGAAAACCACAGATGCTAAGTCATGATCTTCTGCTTGGCGTGGGTAGACTTCTAAACACCTTTCGCTCAAGCGAAGCCCGAGCCGGTTAGCTCGGGCTTGTCTTTGGGATCCCCTAAAGAGGGGCGGAGAAGAACTCTTGTCCATGACTACTCTTGTCGTGGATTCGTTCAGAAGTCTCCCTCTCCTCCTTCCATAAGTCGCTGGTATGTGGACTCAAATTTGTCTTTCCCGCATGCCAGACGCATCATGTTTGGCCACACCTTGCGCGCTTCATCCATCATGTGACAAACAAGCTGTCGAATCTCCCACTGGGCGTGAGAGTCCTGGCGGAGCCGTGCCATGTGATAGAGTTCACGGGCGTTCACTTGGAGCATGACACGCCGCATGTGCGAGTTGGTCAGGAGATACGGAGCGACGGCAGGCGTTTCCTCCACGAATTCCTCGCACACCGTGCTAACATGGCGCACCAATCTGACAAATTCGTCCGACAGCCCTGCCTCCACAATGGCGGGCGGAACAACCGCTCCGTCATGTGCCCTATACGGTGCGGGCACGAGAGTCATCATTCGATGGCGCTTGAGTTGGGCAAAGCATGATGCAGAAACCTTCACCTGGAACTGTAGGGTAGCCAGCTCAAACTCGCGGGGGGCCGGCTCGTGTAGACTCATTCCTCGGAGAACGCTCTTCCAGAAATCCGGCGGAAGTTGTTCCGGATTGAATTGAATTCCGTAGCGGAATGCGAGCCCCTCGGCAACCGTCCTTTCACCCTGCGGGGTTGCCCCGACGAAAACAACTTCCGGGCATGAATAAAATTGCAGCTCCTGCACGAAGTGCGTCGAGGAGTAGTCTCGTGCAGTACGGAGCTGATCTTGCCATCGGAAATCGCTTGGCTGAACATATTTTATGAGTGACGGGGCGAGAGGGCGCACCGCCTTGCAGAGTTTTTCGCCCAAAAGTCTCATTTCGGCGAGCGCGTGTCCGTTGAATTCCCGCAGGATGTATTCAAGGTTGCGAGCGTTCAGCGTCAGTCCCATTTGAGTTGTCGTGGCCAGTGGGAGAAGATATCGAGCATCCTCCTTGGCTCGATTTTCCTGATCGCGCCGCGCGAGATTCTCCCGAGCTTCACCTTCCTTCTCGATAAGCTTTCGATGAAGCCTTTGATAGAAGTGGTGATAGGCCGAAAAGAGCGTTTGAACCTCGGCATGAAAGCGAGCCTCGCAAGAAATTGCCTTCAGCTCCTCAGGAACCACATAATCCTCCGAGGCCGTGACATAGCGCTGGGATTTCTCAGTGAAGGAAAGAAGGCGATGAGACTGAAGCTCTTCGGTGGCAAGCCGTGATAAGCCCAGAATGTCCATATTGAAAACGGCATGTTCGGCTACGGAGGCGTGACCAAGCCCGAAGATGATCGCCTCATTGCTCTTCCGAGCTCCGGTGATGCTTTCTCGCGCAGCGCGCCGAAGCTCCGGAACAGGTTTTGGATCACGACTAATTCGTGCGTAGGCCGCCGAGAGCACTTCCGGCGTCAAGGGATGGCTCGCCAGAGATTCATAGGTGGCGCGGCAAAGATCCGCCAAGAGCCGTCGCAGGTCCTCATCACTCATTCGTTGAAGCTCATGGGGATCAACTTCTCGCTGGATAAAGTCCAGGATCTGTCGTGTCTCAGCGAGAGCTTCGGCGTCAACATTATATCCGGCAAGGAGAACTTGGAGAGGCATGATTCAGTCGCTCTCTTTCACACGGACTTGATTCACCAACTTGTGCGCCCAACGAACCGGCTCGGGCACGCGGTAATAAGGGGTCGTCCGCATTACCCAATCCACAGCCTCGTCGAGAGTGATTCTGTGGCCGACGGAGACATAGAGTGGCGCAACACCTGTACGCGTGCGCACAACGGCACCCACCACTTCGCTCTCGAGCGTCAGCGGCGCTCTTCCTCCTCGTTCATTTGCAGGTTCGACATGCTCGCCGACGAGTCGGCTCTTTGCACAGCCGATAGATGGGCAATCGAGAGCAACTCCCAAATGGCATGCGAGACCGAATCGCCGGGGATGCGCTATGCCCTGTGCATCGCAGATGACAAGGGCGGGTTTTCGAGAAAGTCTCTCAAAAGCAGGAAGAAGCAGCGGCAATTCTCGAAAACTCAGATAGCCTGGAACATAGGGAAAAGAGATCGAACCTCGGAAACTTGCCTGGTCAACGATCTTGTATGTGAGAGCATCGCATACGACCACTCCTCCAATTCCCCAGTCGGAATTCATATCACAAGAGACATCGGCCCCAGCAATCAAGCGTATTTCAGAGGATAGGGTGACAGACTGGACACGCTGCCTAAGATTTTCCTGCAATTTTTTTGCTTCCTGAACCGAAGAGGCATGAACAGGGCAAACAGAGGACATTTCAGGATATGGAACTGTTGAATTCGTCATTTGGAACGCTCAAGAAGGAAGAATGGGGTCTCCTCATGCTCCAATCGAAGTGAATGGTGGAAAATCCTGCACTGATTTTGAGGAAAACTAGCGCCACATGGTGCATTTCTATTAATAATAGATACTTACTGGTCGTTCGCGCGGCAAAAACCATAATTAGACGCGTCCAAAATGCCCTCCAATTTGGCCCGGGAAGCTGGTGCAAGGAAAGGCTGCCACGGAGGACTTGTTTTTTGGATTTTTTGTTTGTATATTTATGTAGCGCGATAGGAAGTTTGGAAACCACCGGATTGCGTTTGCTTTGATAATTGGCCCCCCACGATTATCAAGCTCCGCCCTTTGCCGGTGGTTTTCTTTTGGCGGAAAGTCGCTCGCCGGGGTGGTGGAATTGGTAGACGCAGGAGACTCAAAATCTCCCGGGGTATAAGCCCCATGCCGGTTCGATTCCGGCCCTCGGCACGATGCGCTTGCCTCGCGAAAATCCGCGGGGCATTTTTGTTGCCGTGAGGTGTCAGTAATATAGCATATTTTCATGCAAATTCAAGGCAGCCTTTTTTTCCTTGACAATGGGGCGCAGATTTCGTATGATTGGGCATGATGGTGGACTACCGACAGGCAGGGGTTGACATTGAGAGGGCATCGGCCGCAAAACAGCTTATTGCTGCCCATGCGAAAACGACATTCACTTCGTCAGTGCTGCGGGACGTTGGACATTTCGGCGGCTTCTTCCGATTGCCGCAAGACGGACCTGCGAAATCCGTGTTGGTCGCCAGCACCGATGGTGTCGGAACGAAACTTCTTCTTGCCAATACACTGGGCCGACTCGAAAACATCGGCGAAGATCTCGTTCATCATTGTATCAATGACATTTTGACTTGCGGAGCGCTGCCACTCTTTTTTTTGGACTACATCGCTTTTGGCAAATTGGAGATTGCGAAGGTGGACGCCATCGCGGGAAGTCTGGCTCGCGCGTGTCGCACATACCACATGGCGCTCATCGGTGGTGAGACCGCCGAGATGCCCGATTTGTATGGCGATTCTGATTTTGACCTCGCGGGTACGATCGTGGGTTGGGTATCCGAGGATGCTATCCTCGATGGCAGCCGGGTCACTGATGGAGATGTGCTGCTCGGCTTGGCTTCAAATGGCTTGCATACCAACGGTTATAGTCTGGCTCGAAAGGTCTTCGCCGCCGAGATTGGAAGTGGTGAGCTGAGCAGACACGACCCTGTGCTGAATGAATCTCTTGCGGATGCTCTCTTGAAGTCTCATCGGTGTTACTTGAGTGTCGTCAAGCCATTCTTGGGAGAAGATTTCCTGCATGCCATGGCGCATATCACGGGGGGAGGCATCATAGACAATATTCGTCGCGTTTTACCGAAAGGACTGAGAGCTGAGGTGGATTGGCAAGCATGGCAGCAGCCTCAAATTTTTCAGCGCCTGGCATTGAAAGGTACTATTAGCGAAGGCGAAATGCGCCGCGTTTTCAACCTCGGCATCGGCTTTGTCTTGATTGTGAGCGAGGAAGCAGAGACGGTCATTTCGTCATGCCTTCGACAGAACGGTGAGCAGGTCTATCGAATCGGACAGGTCATCGCGTGAATTTCTTCCTCCTGCTTTTTCTCGGCTATCTGATTGGGGCTCTACCGACTGGAGTCATCGTCTGCCGGATTCTCAAGAAGACAGATCCGCGCCGCATAGGCTCAGGAAGTACAGGAGCAACGAATGTCTCGCGCCTGTTGGGCACAAAGTGGGGTGTTCTCGTTCTCGGAGTGGATTGTCTTAAAGGCTACTTGCCAGTCGCTTTGTTGGCGCCTGCTTTGGTGGAGGTTGAGGGAGTTGAATTGGGGAGGGTGCTTGTGGGTGTTGCCGCGGTTCTCGGTCATGTATGGACTGTTTTTGGAGCGTTTCGCGGAGGCAAAGGCGTGGGAACTTCGGCAGGCGTTATGCTGGCTTTGGACGCGACGAATTTGGCTATATGTCTTGGAGTGTGGCTTGCTGTCTTCTTGGGCTTCCGGATCGTATCGCTTGCGTCTCTTTCGGTGGCTTTGGCATTTTCAGTCCTTAGCTGGTTCTTGGCAGGACGATCTATGGAACTGAGAACAGCGAGCATCTTCTTTGCACTTCTTCTCTTCTACACGCATCGCCAGAACATCGGTCGCTTGCTTAAAGGAACAGAATTGCCTCCGGGGCGTGGAGGAATTACATGCGCATAGCTTGTTTGGGTGCGGGCAATTGGGGGACAACACTGGCCATTCTGTTGGCCGAAAAAGGTCATTCTATCCGGCTTTGGGAATACCGCAGGGACTTGGCTGAAGAAATGGCCAAGCGGCGCGAAAATCGGTTGTATCTTCCATCATTTCGTTTGCCCGAATCCATTGCGGTCACTCATGACTTGAATACCGCCGTTGAGTCAGCAGAAATTCTGCTGCTGGCAGTGCCGTGCCAGACGGTGCGCTCGATTTGTCGTCAGTTAGGTGAATGCAAGTTGCAGGTGCGATATCTTGTGTCGGGCGTGAAGGGTATTGAAAAGGAGTCACTGCGTCGCGTTTCAGAGATCATCGGGGAAGAATTGCCGGTTTTGAGCGGTTCCAGCTACGCCACGCTGTCCGGGCCAAGTCTTGCTCTTGAAGTAGCATGGAGACGACCCACCTCTGTTGTGATAGCTTCGACATCTCTCGATATGGCAAGAGAAATGCAGGAGGTTTTTTCGGCCCCTTTCTTTCGCGTCTACGCCAGCGAAGATGTCGTGGGAGTTGAACTGGCGGGGGCGCTGAAGAACATCGTGGCGCTTGCTGCCGGCATTTGTGACGGTTTGGGGCTCGGAATGAATACAAAAGGAGCCCTGATTACACGGGGACTGGCCGAAATTGCTCGGTTGGGTGAAGCTCTGGGCGGGAAACGAATCACCTTTGCCGGTCTGTCCGGCATGGGCGACCTTATAACAACCTGCACGAGTCCTCTAAGCCGGAATCGTCGTGTTGGCGAGGCTTTGGCAAGGGGGAAGCAATTGGAAGACATTTTGCGGGAGATGGTCATGGTCGCCGAGGGGGTGCCGACGGCGCAGGCGGGCCAAGAGCTTGCACGCCGACACGGCATTCCCATGCCAATCACCGACGCCGTGTGCAAAGTTTTGTTTGAGGGAAAGCCGCCAAGCCAGGCGGTGGAAGAGCTCATGATGCGAAAACTTAAAGTGGAAGATTAGAAAGCAACTTTACGAATGCAAACCTATATTTCAGGCATCGCAGCGCAGGAAGGAAAAAGCGCCACACTCAAGGGCTGGCTCTATAATATCCGCTCCGGTGGCAAGATACGCTTCCTGCTCGTGCGTGATGGTACAGGGATTATCCAGTGTGTGGCGTCTCAGGCCGATGTCGGCGAAGAAACCTTTGAATTGATTGACACCCTCACTCAAGAATCCTCAATCGAGGTCACCGGCACTGTGCGTGCGGACAAGCGTGCTCCCGGAGGATATGAGCTTGTGATGACCAAGCTCGAGCTTGTCGGTCGGGCTGCGGATTATCCCATCACACCCAAAGAACACGGCACGGCTTTTCTCATGGAGAATCGGCATCTCTGGGTGCGCAGCCGGCGACAGGCTGCGATTCTGCGTGTTCGCCACGAAATCGTCCGTGCGATTCGCGACTTCTTTGATGACCGGGGTTTTGTTCTCTTCGATACGCCGATTTTCACACCCGCTGCGTGTGAAGGAACCTCGACGCTCTTCGAGACGGACTATTTCGGTGAGAAGGCATATCTCACTCAATCGGGTCAGCTCTATGCCGAATCCGGGGCCATGGCGTTGGGTAAGGTCTATTGCTTTGGGCCTACTTTCCGCGCGGAAAAGAGCAAGACGCGTCGCCATTTGATTGAATTCTGGATGGTCGAGCCGGAGGTCGCCTATCTCGATTTGGACGGCGACATGGAGCTTGCCGAGGATTTTGTTTTCTATGTCGTCGAGCAAGTGCTCGCGAATCGCAGGGAAGAGCTCGATATCATCGAGCGCGACACAAGTCCTCTGGAGAAAATCAAGAAACCTTTCCCGCGAATTTCCTACACCGAATGTGTGGACATTCTCAACAAAGCGGGGCATCCATTCCAATGGGGAAACGACTTGGGAGGCGATGAAGAAACCATCGTGTCGTCTCAATTCGAATCGCCGGTGATGGTGCATCATTTTCCCGCAGAAATCAAAGCTTTCTATATGAAAAACGATCCGCAAGATGAGCGGCTTGCGCTGGGATTTGACATGTTGGCCCCGGAGGGCAAGGGGGAGATTATCGGCGGCGGACAGCGCGAAGATGATTACGATATGCTCGTCAAGAAGATTCAGGCACATAATCTTCCTCTCGAAGCATTCGATTGGTATCTCGATTTGCGCAAGTATGGAACGGTTCCGCATGCGGGATTCGGACTCGGTCTGGAACGCACAGTCGGTTGGATATGTGGACTATCGCATGTGCGAGAGACGATTCCCTTCCCGCGAATGCTGCATCGTCTGAAGCCCTGAGAGAGTCGTTGGCCAATGAGCGAATCCACTGTGCGCGCACATATTGTCGTTTCGGGATTGGTGCAGGGTGTCTGCTATCGCTATTTTGCGATGGAGGAAGCCGAGAGATTGGGTTTGGCAGGCTGGGTGAAGAATCTGCCGTCAGGGGATGTCGAGGCGGAAGTGGAAGGCGACCGGTCGGGAGTCGAAGCACTCATCAAGGCTCTGAAAATCGGCCCTCGGACTGCCCGCGTTACCGACGTCCATATCGGATGGATCGAGCCGAAGGGTGAACCTGGCGGTTTTCGCATTCGATACTGAATCCTCCGGCTGAGGTGAGACAGAGGAGAATAGAATCAAAAAATTGATATGAAAAAGGTTGATTTCCCGATTGATAAGAGAGAGTGGCATCCAGGTCTTATTCCAGGGCCTGTGGTTCTGATATCAACTTGCAACTCAAAAGGGGAACCAAATATCGCGCCGAAAAGCTGGCTTCAAATGGTCTCCTTTGAGCCTCCCATATTGATGTTCTCGGGCACCAAAGACAATGTGACGGAGAGGAATATTGTCGAGAATGAGGATTTTGGTGTTAATTTTGTGAATTCGTCCATGGCACCGAGGGTCTATGGATGCATCCAATGGTCCGGTCAGGAGCGAATTGAGAAGACAGGATTCACGCTTGTCAAAGCGACAAAGATTCGAGCACCGCTTGTAGATGAGTGCAACGCCCATCTTGAATGTCGTCTTCACAGTACTGCAGAAGTGGGTAGTGGCTTCATCATTTACGGAGAGATTGTTGTTGCCTCCATCTTGGAAGCCATACTTCAAGTCGGGTATGAAGAGAGATATAAGTTGTTGGATCAGATTGTTTTTCTTGAGAACGCAATGTTTTCGAGGATCTGCAATGTCGAACAGATAGAACAAATCGCGGCGGCTTATTAGATTCTGATTGCGAAATTGACCAATGGAAGTTCGCGTGACATCATCCGGAGAACTTGAGCGCGTCATTTCGGCGCTTGAATCCATCGTGACGCCCGCACAAGTGCTGCTTCAGGGACACGATGATTTCGAGAAATACGGTTCCGACGAAACGGAAGATTTGGTTTTCCTTCCTGATGTTGTTGTGCGACCGGAAACGACCGAGCAGGTTTCTGAGATATTGAAGCTTTGTTACCGCGAGAGAGTGCCAGTGACGCCGCGAGGAGGCGGCACAGGACTTTCGGGGGGCGCGTTGCCTGTGCATGGCGGGGTCGTTTTGTCGCTCGAGCGAATGAATCAGATTCTGGAGATTGACAAAGAGAATTTTTTTGCGCGACTTCAGCCCGGAGTCATCACGCAAATCTTTCAAGAGACGGTCGAAGCGGAAGGGCTTTTCTATCCTCCGGATCCCGCGAGCCGGGGCACATGCACCATTGGCGGCAATCTTGCCGAAGGAGCGGGCGGTCCGCGAGCGCTGAAATACGGCGTGACGAAAGATTATGTCTATGGCGTCGAAGCCGTGCTGCCGCAGGGAGAAATCGTTCGCTTTGGAGGCAAACTCCTAAAAGATGTCGTCGGATACAATCTCCTCGGACTTCTGATCGGCTCCGAAGGGACACTGGCGGTGATCACAGAAGCCACGATGAAACTGATTCCGCTGCCGCGCTTTCGCAACACTTTGCTGGTTCCGTTCAATGAGATGGCGGCGGCGGCGCGTACGGTGCCTGCGATTATGCGTCGTGGAATTATTCCTTGCGCGATGGAATTCATGGAGCGTGCGTGCATCAAGGCGATTGAAACCCATCGAGAAATGAAAGTTCAGCACAGCGACGCCGCGGCTCAGCTTCTGATTGAAGTGGACGGCAATGACGAGATGCAGCTCGAGCACGAGATGGAAATCATCGCCGAGGAATGTGATAGGGAAGGTGCTCTGGGTGTCTATCTGGCTGAAACAACGGCAAAGCAGAATGAAATCTGGGAGATGCGCCGCAGTGCAGGGGAAGCCGTAAAATCTATTTCTCCATACAAAGAAGAAGATACGGTTGTGCCGCGCGCCCGATTGCCCGAGCTTGTTGCAGGAATCCATGAAATTGCCGCTCGCTACGAAATTTCGATTATCAGTTACGGCCATGCGGGAGACGGAAACATCCATTGCAATATCTTGAAGAGAAATCTCGAAGACTCCTATTGGAAGGAAGTTCTGCCCAAGGCGATCGAAGAGATTTTCCGGCTGGCGGTTCATCTGGGAGGCACAATTTCCGGTGAGCACGGTATCGGCTATTCTCAAAAGCGATTTCTTTCCATTGCCTTGGGCCCAACCGAGATTGCTTTATTGCGTCGTATGAAAGAGGCTTTTGATCCATTGGGGCTGCTAAATCCAGGAAAGATTTTTTCTGATTCGTGAGGTGTCGTATGTTTTTGCGATGGTGGACTATTCTTGTAATAATTTTTGAGGTGACGATTTCGGGAGCGGCCATTGTGGAAGAGTCGGGGTCGTTGGAAGGCTTCGTGTTAGGAGACTGTCCAGGCTGTGCGTATGACAACTTTGTCAGCCATATCTCTGAGGCAATCGCCAATGAGGGTGTGAATGACTACGGGCCCTGGTTTCTGGATCCTCAGACGAATGGTTTTGGCGGCTATGTGAATATTGAAGAAGGCGCGGCGGGCGATTCGATTCTCGCCGTTTGGCGGCAGGTTTTCACCTATTGTCTTGCCGAGGATTGGAACGGCGCCGATGCATTATTGAGCCTCTTCGACAGTCTTTTTCTCTATGACCTTGTGCATCTGACGGATGGCGAACTCGAGTATTATCTTGTTCGAGAGCGCTTGGATAGCTCCTACTTTGACGAAAATGTGGACTCGATTGAGACGGACGATGTCATCGGGAGTTTTCACAATGGTTGGGGTCTTTATGTCTTTCGTCTGGATGCTCCTCTGAACAAGACGATTATTCAAATGCCCCATCCGGAAGACGATTTCATCTCCTTGCCTGTTGGGTTGCGGCTTTTCACGCAGCTCCAAGCGAGACTTCTGATGATTGCGGGTGCGGGTCGTGAGGTTTGCTGGGATTCATCCCATGGGCCGTACGACAATTCGAAATCGCTGAGCGATCCCACTCGAAATGAACGGAGTCCTTTCCAGATGTGCCATGAGGCTGCCTTTGAAGCTCTGGATGGAGGCCCGACTTCTTCATCGTTGACGGTTCAGGTACATTCGTATGATTCTCAGAGATACGGCAACATACCTGATATACAAATGTCCGCTTTCCGCGATGACGGAATGCCCAATCTCCCTGTGCGAGATCGTGCTGAGCACAAGGATATTGTCCATTACTTGGGGGCTTATCCTGTCAATGGATTGCCACAGTTCCCGGTTGACAGCATTCGCATTGATACATATCTTGGGCTCTACAGCACGCCTGCCTATGCCTATTACAATAGTAATCCTCCAATCTCTTTGATGAGCACAATAGAACTCTGCGGCTATTCGGGCAATAAGCAGGCTTTGGTGTGTCACGCCGAGCATGACCGATATGTGGACCCTGAGAATTTCATTCATTTGGAGATGGACGAATTTCCGGATGTCATAGATGAGGACATGACTTGGGCGGAATGGTTGCCGGGAGCCATGCCGGCAACGATGACAACTTATGGGAATGTCCTGGCGTATTTTGGAGCACTGATCGCGGGAATTGACAGTGCTCTCCTGTACAATGAGACTCATCCGGACACGATGCCTCCGGATACATCGTGGATGATGACGGCGAGACAAGTTGGCCCCGGAAGTGTGGCTCTGACATGGAGTCCGCAAGCGAAAGACCGCAATTTCGAGAGCTACTGGATCTACTATGATACGGCGGATGTTTCTATGAACTCGCCGGCTGTCTCACGCGCAGAAATCCCAGAGCTTTGGAACTTCGAGCTGCTGGAAACGACGCTCGAAGGTTTGGACGAGGCTCTGATCCTTCATTATCGTTTTTCGATAGCAGGGAAAGACATTTACGGCCGCAGCGCTCCGCTCACCCCGCCGATCGGACTTGTTTCAGCGTATGGCTGGCTCATGGGAACAGTGCGAGACAGCAGCACAAATGATCCAATCCCGGCCGAGGTGGAAGTTGTGGGCGGTACGGAGCAAACGACCGCTTCCGAGTCCGGACAGTACACGCTCTTCTTGCTTGGCAATTCCACCTACACCGTGCGCTACTCGCTGTGGGGCTATGTGAGCCAGGAACAAACGGTCTATGTTGCCGAGGACGATACGACCTTTCTGGATGTTGCTCTGGATCCACATCCTGTTATCACTCTGTTCTCGGATGACTTTGAAAGCGGCGCGCCGGGCTGGACCCATTCCAGTCCGCCGTCATGGGGCGATCAATGGCATATCTCGAGCGAAAGAGCACACGGAGGCACCCACTCTTGGAAGTGCGGTGCCACGGGAAATGGCGATTACGGTAACCTGCTCGATGCGCGGCTGATATCGCCCGTGATTCCGGATATTCCCAATGAAGCGCGGCTCTATTTCTGGATGGAAATCGAAGGCGAGCTGTCTTGGGCATTTCCTGATTCAGCGTACGACGGTGGCATTCTTGAGATCTCCGCGGACGGTGGACCATTCCAGCAGGTGACGACGGTCGGTGGGTATCCGAAGACATTCCGCTGGCGGTCGGGAAGTGGCGGTCCGACTACGGGCCCAATGCCGGGTCAACCATGCTGGGCCGACGGTCCGACCTGGGTGGAAGAGGCCATGGATTTGCAGGTGTACGCAGGCCAGTCGGTCCAGTTCCGCTTCCGGTTCGGCAGCGATGCCGGTGGGGGAAACGAAGGCTGGTATGTAGATGATGTGTCGGTTATCGCGCTCGACTTGCCTGACATCAGCGTGCTGGCCGGGCTGGTTATTGCCGTGGAAGGAGATGACCTCCATCTGAGTTGGCATTCCGACGCGAACTATGGCTACCGTGTCTACAGCGACGACAATCCCCAGGGCAGCTTCACCACCCTGGTTGGTGAGACCACCGAGACCGAGCTCCTCATCGTTGGAGGTGCGGCGGCCGCTGGCATCAAGTTCTACATGGTTCGAGGTTGGAATGGCGCGTCTTACTGACTGTATGGAAGATTGGAGTCTTCCCAAAATAGACAGCTGTTGCCTTCTCGAAGAAGTCATAGGCTGGCACACCGTCGATCAGGATTTCTAATGCGCACAACGGACTGGAAATCGGGATTCCGATTGGCGACTCGCTCTGCGGCAGTTTTCAGGTGCGACGGATAGGGTGTCGGTGAAGGTGGTTGGGACATATGGGAAGGCTTGACAAAGTTCAAAAATTTTACGAAATTAGAAAATTGTGGAGAGGAGTTCTTCTCTCCTGAGTTTCACATTCCCCAGAGACGCACAATTGCGGGGAAACCACGGCAACTGGCGGCCCAATTGTAGACCGATGTTACCAAACCAGCTTGCCCCCGTAGCTCAGAAGGATAGAGCAGCGGTTTCCTAAACCGCGCGTCGGACGTTCGAATCGTCTCGGGGGCACAATGATCTTGCGAATCATCTAAATAAACACAGGAATCCAATGGCGACCCAGCCCACAGCCAAGGCAAAAAAACGGCTGTCCCGCCGTGACATGAAAGAAGACAAGCTCATTGCCTGGGCTCAAAAAGTCGAGCTGTTTTACATTGAAAACCGCAAGATTTTTTGGGGAATAGGTTTAGGGGCTATTATTGTTCTTGCCGCCATTTTCCTGATTCGAGCGAATAGGCAGAAGGGTTTTGAAGAGGCGTCTCTAAGCCTTACGATCGCTAAGCTGAAATTTGTGACAGGACTTGTCGAGGAAGCCGAACCGGAGTTCCGAACGCTGAAAGCCAGCTACGGAGGTCGCATCGCCGGAGAAGCACAGTACTATCTGGCGCGGACGGCTTTTATGCGCGGCAATGTTGGCGAGGCCGAGGTGGGGTTTCGCGAGTATTTGGATAATTATAGTGTTGACAAATACTTAGATGTTGCCGCCATGGCTGGCCTGGCCGCTTCAATTGAGGCACAAGAGAGGTTCGCTGAGGCAGCCGAAATCTATATTTCGATTCCGCAGAAGTATCCAAAGCACCATTACAGTCCGGAGGCGATGTATCAGGCGGCTCGCTGCTATCTATGGGCTGGACAAAAGGATAAGGCCATAGAGACCTGCCAGGTGCTGCAAAGGCAGTATCCTACCTCGTCCCTCCGAAGCCGCGCCTCGAAATTGGTGGCACAATTCCCGTAGTGTGAGATTCCACTTGCTTTTGCGGGAGAAGTTTCGTATATTCCATGAGTAAGTGGGCAATAGTGCCCACTTTTTCTTTAAGTCAGTACTGCTTTGAGGATTTTCAGTCGTGGGGCACTTCTTGGAGAAGGAATTCCTGCCTCTGCTTGAGGAAGAAGGGGTCGAAGTCCTGGAATTTCGGGAAACCGGTTGGAAAAACCGTCCGACTTTCCGCCTCATCGTGGATCGCCGGGACCAGGAGCTTTCCATAGGTGATTGTGTTCTCTTGACGCGCAAGCTTCAACGCCATCTAAATGAGCATACCCTGGCGGCAGGGGATTGGCGCCTTGAGGTCAGCTCACCCGGCATCGGCTATCCCCTTCAGAGGCCGTGGCAATTCCGGAAGAATCAAGGGCGCCTCGTGAAAATCACTTACTTGGGGGAGACAGGGCCGCGCGAAGTGACGGGGAGGTTGATGACGGTTCAGGAAAGTGGAATAGAAGTTGAAACAGCCGAGGGTTTGATGCCCGTTGGTTATGGGAATATTGAGACGGCTCGTGTGTTACCTGAGATCCAATCTTCCATGAAGGGGACAAAGCAAAGATGAATCCGGCGATCGTTGAGGCCATTTCTCAGATTATTCGAGAAAAGAAGATCGAGCGCGAGGTATTCCAGGATATCATTCGCAATATCTTCTTGGCTATGATCAAGAAGAAGTACGGAACCTCGGATAACTTCGATGTGATTTTCAATCTTGACAAAGGGGACATCGAAATCTTTTGCGAAAAGACCGTCGTCCTCGACGAGAATTTTGAGGATGAAGTGACGCAGATCCCGCTTTCGCGCGCCAAAGAGATTGACGACGATTTGGAGGAAGGGGAGACCTTTGCCGAACAAATTGACTACAATACTTTTGGGCGCCGGCTCGTTACTTCAGCACGGCAGAATCTGACCCAGAAAATCAAAGAAATCGAGAAAGAGAATCTATATCAAGAGTTCTCGAGTCGGCTCGGAGAAATTGTCTCCGGCGAAATCCGGCAGATTAATCGCCGTGAAATCCGCATCAATGTCGACCGAACCGAAGTCTTGCTTCCCAAGGCGGAGCAGGTTTACAGCGAGAAATACCGTCGAGGAGATACGCTTCGAGCGATTATCAAAGAAGTCAATCGCACAACGAAGGAACCCGATATTATTGTGTCGCGAGCGGATACCTCATTCGTGCGCAGGCTGTTTGAGTTGGAGGTCCCTGAAATCTATGACAACATCATCGAGATAAGGGGTATCGCCCGCGAGCCCGGTGACCGCACAAAAATTGCCGTAGCCTCGAATGATAAGCGGATCGATCCCGTCGGCGCCTGCGTTGGCATGAAAGGCGTGCGTATCCAAGCCATCGTTCGAGAGATCAACAATGAGAAGATTGATGTCGTTCACTGGCATCCGGACACGGAAACCTTCATCAAGCGGGCGATGGCTCCCGCCACGCCGCTCATGATTCTGCTGGACGAGAGCGCTCGCCGAGCCACCGCGATTGTTCCGGATGATATGATTCAATTCGCCATTGGACGAAAGGGACAAAATGTCCGTTTGGCTTCGCAGTTGACGGGGTATCAAATCGAACCGATAAAAGAGTCGGAATATTCCGCCGCAGCGGAATTGGCCATCGAGGAAGTGGACGGTCTCTCGCCGGAGGTCGTGGCGATTCTGAAAGGAGCAGGACTTGTCACCGCCGACGCGGTGCTGGATGCCGGTCGCGACCATTTGATGGAAATTCCCGGTATCGGCGAGGAGCGGGCGGACGAGATTCTCGCTCTCTTGGAGTCCTATTTCGAAGAAATGGACGAGAACGAGATGACGGAAGAGCCGTCGGGTGAAGTTGAGGCCTAAAAAGTGCCTGAGACGAAAAGAAAAATATTTCAAGTCGCCAAAGAACTGAATGTTGCCAGTCCGCGTATCATTGAGTACCTGGAAGGCATGGGATTTACCATTGCGAAAACTCCGAAGCATATGTCTCCGGTCACCAATGAGATGTATGAAGAAGCCCTGAAGAGATTCGACAAACTCCGCTGGCAGCAACAGCAAGAGAGTCTGCTGCGCGAGGCCGAAGATACGAAGCGCCGGGAAGCGGATAAGGCGCGTACCGAGCAACTGCGCCGAATTCTGGATGAGAGCACCACGCCGATCCTCGAGGCTGCGGAGCAACTCATCCAGGAAGTTGAGGCCCAGAAGCAAGAGCGCGAAGAGAAGAAAAAGAAACGCAAGGCAAAGCCTGCTTTGCCCGAGGTGCCTCCTGAGGTTCCCGAGAAACCCGCGGCCGAAGCCCCTATGGCTGTGCAGCCACCCGAAGTGGAACTTCCGGTGGAGAAGGTGGCCGAAGAGCTTGCTCGCGTGCAACCTCCCGCTGAACCTGTTGTCGAACCAAAAATCGCCCCACCTGTAATACCTCCTGTTGCTGCCATCAAGAAAGAGGCTGAGGTACCGCAGCCGCCGAAGAAGGAGAAACCCAAGAAGCCGAAGATTCCCAAACCAACGAAGGCCGACCTTGAGCGTCTCGAAAAGCAACGCAAGCTGCTGGCGGCTCAACGAAAAGAGAAATACAAGACTGAAGTTCATCAGTTGCCTGAGGTCCGATGGCGCAAGCGGGTCAGGAAGAAGAGAGTTGACGCTGCGGAAGTGGCGGCGACTATCAAGGCAACGATGGCGGCAATGGAAGAGAAAAGGCGACGCCGACGCCCGCGCGAGCATGCGGCGGATATCGAAATCGTGGAGGATGAAACGGTCCTTCATTTGACCGAGTTTGTCACCACCCAGGAGCTGGCGAATCTGATGGCCGTGCCCGTCAGTGAGGTGATTCGGAAATTCCTTTCGATGGGGAAACTCGTTTCCATCAATCAGCGACTGGAACGGGACACGATTGAACTTATGGCGGATGAATATGGCTTTCGAGTGGAATTCGTCAGCGAGATGGAACCCGTGAAAGAGGAACCGACCGAAGTCACCGACGAGCTTGACGAACGCGCGCCCGTGGTGACGGTTATGGGACATGTGGATCACGGGAAGACCACGCTCTTGGATTACCTGCGGAAATCTTCGGTCGTCGCCGGCGAGGTTGGAGGGATTACGCAGCACATCGGAGCGTATGTCGTAAAATATAAGGATAAGAAGATTACTTTCCTCGATACTCCGGGTCACGAAGCGTTCACGGCCATGAGAGCGCGTGGCGCACAGGCGACGGATATCGTCGTCTTGGTGGTTGCTGCCGATGATCAGGTGCGACCTCAGACCATCGAGGCGATTGATCATGCTCGAGCGGCGGGAGTCCCGATCGTTGTGGCTATTTCCAAGATAGACAAGCCCGGTGCTCATCCGGATGTGATTCGAAAACAACTGGCGGACAACAATGTCTTGGTGGAAGATTGGGGAGGCAAGTATCAGTTTGCCGAGATTTCTTCAAAGACCGGCCAAGGGGTTGACAAGCTCTTGAGTGAGATTCTGGTGGCGGCGGAGGTGTTGGAGCTGCGAGCGAATGCAAAGAGGCGAGGACGCGGAGCGGTGATTGAATCGCGTCTTGACAGAGGCAGAGGTGTCGTGGCGACGGTTTTGGTGCAACATGGAACGCTTCACATCGGGGACAACTTCGTATGCGGTCAACATTACGGTAGGGTGAGAGCCATGTTGGATGAAGCGGGAAATCGAGTCGAGAGTGCCAGTTTGTCGCAGCCTGTTCAGATCATCGGTTTTTCCGGAGCGCCGCAGGCGGGAGACATCTTTGTTGCCTTTGAAAGCGAACGCGAAACGAAAGAGATTGCCATGCGGCGACAGCTTCTGCAGCGCGAGCAAACCTTCCGCCAAGTGCGCGCGCTCAGTCTTGATCAGGTATCCCAGGAAATTCGAAAAGGCGCCGCCAAAGAGCTGTCCCTTATTATCAAGGGGGATGCGGACGGTTCCGTTGAAGCGATCTGCGACTCCTTGCAGCGGCTGTCCACGGGGGAAGTCGCGGTGAATATTCTGCATCGGGGTGTTGGAATGATTTCTGAGTCGGATGTGCTTTTGGCTTCGACGACCGGCGCGATCATCCTCGGATTCCATGTCTATCCGAATATCAAAGCACGTGAGACAGCGTTGCGAGAGAAAGTGGATATTCGCACTTACAAGATTATTTATGAGATGATTGACGATATTCGCAACACCCTTGAGGGACTTCTCGAACCGGAGACCAGGGAAGAAGTCGTTGGTTTGATCGAAGTGCGCGAAGTTTTCCGAATTCCAAAAGTCGGGAATATCGCGGGATGTTTTGTCGTTTCCGGTCATATCGAGCGCTCGAATATCCTCCGCCTTCTTCGCGACGGAAGAGAAATCTGGAAAGGAGCCCTTGCTTCGCTTCGTCGTTTCAAGGAAGATGTGCGGGAAGTGAAAGCGGGGACGGAATGTGGTATCGGATTGGCTGAGTTTGATAATGTTGCGGTCAATGACACACTGGAAGTTCTTACTCGTGTCGAAATTAAGAGGAAACTGACAACCGCTTCATGAGCTGCCTTGTAGGGCTGTTGACACTCGAGCTTCATCTCCTCGATAGCCATTCACTCAAAGACAAGCGCCGGGTCCTGAGTTCTTTGAAAGAGCGGTTACAGAAACGCTTCAATATTTCCGTGGCCGAAGTAGATTTTCAGGATCAATGGCAGCATATTCGACTGGCGGCTGCATGCGTCAGCAACGACGGGCGCTTAATCGAAAGCACCTTCTCTCATATCTTGGATTTTCTGAATATGGATCCGCGAGTCGAGATTGCGGTTCATAATGTTGTTTTTCTTTGATGATGTTTGGCCGATGGAAAGGGCAGAATGACAGAGAACCGTCGGTCACAGCGCGTGGCGAGGCTTCTGGAGCGGGAAATTTCCGTCCTGTTGGCATTGCTGCCGGATCTCCCGTCGCAGGACCTGATTACCGTGACGGGTGTCGAGGTCTCGTCGGATTTGCGCTATGCCAAAATCTATTACAGCATTCTGACAGATCAGGAAGAGGACTGGCATTTTGTGGCGAAGCTATTCGCTCGGCATGCAAAGGAACTGCGTCATCAGTTGGCTCAGCGCGTGACGCTGAAGTACCATCCTGAGATCCACTTCATCGCTGATCGAACGGCCTTGCACGCACATCGCATCGAAACACTCCTGAGACAGGTTCATAAGGACAGCGACGAAGGAGCTTCATAGAGTGCAATTTCGCGCCCTATATGATTTTCTGCTGCGGCATTCGCCGATACTCTTGACAACCCATGTTCACCCGGATGGTGATGCCGTGAGTTCTCTTCTGGCTTTTGGTTTTCTCTGCCGGCGGTTGGGCAGGGATGCTGTCATGTACATGGCCGACCCTATTCCTGATCGTTTCCGTTTCCTGCCCAGGGCCGGAGATGTCGTGGTGGTGGGTGCCGGTTCATTGCCTCGAAAGTATGAGGGCGCTGTGATCCTGGATGTCGGTAGCCGCGATCGAATTGGGAAAGTAGAGGACTTTCTTGCTCCGTCGGTCGAGATAGTGAATATTGACCATCATATCTCGAATGACCAGTTCGGCAACATCAATCTCCTTCATCTTGACGCCAGTGCGACGAGCCAAATTATCTATGACATTTTCTGTGATTTCGGCTTCACACCAACTCCGAGCGAAGCGACCTGCATCTACACTGGCATTCTGAGCGATACGGGGCGCTTTCGATTTTCAAATACCACTTCACGAGCTCTTGAAGTCGCTTCTTGCCTCGTGAACCTCGGTGCGAATCCCGCATATCTCGCAGATCGAATCTATTATGAGGTGCCTTTGGAAGCTGTGCAGGCGATGGGAAAGGCACTGACGACGCTGGAGATGTTTGGAGATGGTCAGGTCTGCACGCTGTTTCTCTCGGGGGATGACGAGGTGCAGGATTCGGATGCCCTGGTTGACCTTGCCCTCTCGATTCAGGGGGTGGAAGTGGCACTGCTCTTCTGCGAAATGGATGACGGTCGTGTCCGTATCTCACTGCGCTCGAAGAATCGGGTGAATGTCAGTGAATTGGCGGAGCACTTTGGCGGGGGCGGACACTTCAAGGCAGCGGGTGTTCGGATGCGCGGGACGCTCCAGAGTGCTCGCGACCGTCTTTTGCCGATGGTTTTGGACGCCGTGGAGATTCCTCAGCTCGGGGTAACACCTGCCTGACGAGATGGCTCATCGTGCATTGCTGCTTTCCATCTCCAAACCGTCCGGTTTGACCTCCTTTGATGTTGTTCACCGAGTCCGTTCTCTTTTGGGATACAAGAGAGTCGGTCACGCAGGGACCTTGGATCCATCGGCGAGCGGCGTACTGGTCGTGCTTTGCGGGGCTGCCACGAAGTGGTCAGCGGAGTTTGCCGATTTGGAGAAGGAATATCAGGCCACGATCCGATTTGGCATCGAGACCACAACGGATGACCTCGCCGGTCAGGTCGTCAGAGAATCTCCGGTTCATGATTGGGAAACCGAACGCATTCGGATGGCGTTGGCGGAGTTTGAGGGAGATATTTTGCAGGCACCGCCCATCGTCTCGGCGATAAAAGTCGGTGGCGAACGGAGCTACAGGAGAGCATGGCGAGGCGAAACGCGCGAGCTCTCCGTGCGAAGAGTGTCCATCTATCGGATTCAGCTTCTGGGGATAGAGAAACCCAAGATCCAAATTCAAGTGTTGTGTGGAAAGGGTACCTATATCAGGTCGTTGGCGCGTGATTTGGGAAGACGATTAGGTTGGGGAGCGACGCTCGAACGGCTCATCCGCCGTGCGGTCGGTCCCTACAGATTGGAATATGCGCTGTCGCTTGAGCGACTATCTCAGATGCGCGACGAGCTTGCCGGCCAGGGATAGGACATGGAGATCTTTCAAGGACCTTGGTCAAATTTTCTTGATTACCGGGATTCCGCGATAACCGTCGGGTCCTTCGATGGCATTCATCTTGGCCATCAGCAGATTCTGCAGCGGCTGATCGACGGTGCGAAAGGACAACGCCTGCGCAGTGTCCTGGTGACCTTTGAACCGCACCCACGCCTGGTCTTGGCGGACTCAAGGGAACCCATACACTTGCTGACGACAACGGATGAGAAAATCGTGCTCCTTCGCCACTGGCCCATTGATCTTCTGTGCATTCTACAGTTTGACCGGACGGCCTCGGAGCTCTCTCCGTTGGATTTCGTGCAGATTGTGCTCAAGGGAAGAATGGGTCTGAAGCGTATTGTCATCGGATATAATCATGCCTTCGGGAAGAATCGCGGAGGAGACAGAGAAAGCCTGATTACCTTCTCCCGGGAACTTGATTTCCAAGTGGATGTCCTGAATCCGGTGGAGATTGGTGGTGTGATTGTCTCCAGCTCGAAAGTGCGGTCGCTATTGAGGCAGGGAGATGTTGCCCGCGCTGCGGAACTTCTCGGTCGCCGGTATTCCCTTAAGGGAAAAGTGGTGCAGGGGTACGCACGCGGCAAAAGATTGAGTTTTCCAACGGCAAATCTCGCCCTGTCGAGTGCCGTCAAGCTGATTCCCGCCAACGGCGTCTACTGTGGCTTGGTTCACGCTCGAGGTGAAATCTTTCCGGCGGCGATTTCGGTCGGAACCAATCCGACTTTTGCGGATGCGCGACATTCGATCGAAGCCCATCTGATCAGCTTCAATGGCAATCTCTATGGCGAAATCCTGGAGATCGAATTCGTGCATTGGCTTCGTGAGGAGCGGAAGTTTGCAGACGAGAGAGAGCTGGCCGACCAAATTGGCAAGGATGTGCAGCAGTCGCTTGCGACCCTCGAAGAATACGCTCTCTTGAATAAGGTATGAAAGAGGTAGTCCGCGATTCGTCGCGAACCTCTGGCGGTTTTCCAATAGGTTTTAGAATAGCTCGAACGAGAGGAGACCATGAGGAGAAATCCAGAAGCGAGACAGGCCGTTATCGAGAAATATGCCCGTCAGCCCGGCGACACCGGCTCACCGGAGGTTCAGATTGCGTTGCTGACGCACCGCATCAATGATCTGACGGAACATCTGAGAATCCACAAAAAGGACAACCACTCTCTGCGAGGTCTTCTGCTTCTTGTTGGCCGACGAAAGAGATTGCTCAATTATCTTTCGCATATCAACATTGAGCGTTTCAGATCCCTGACAGACGAATTGGATCTCCGCCGATAGAACTCGGCGAAAGGAAAAAACCAAGATGACACACAAGAAAACGGTTGAGCTGGGACGATTTCCCCTGACTCTGGAGACAGGACGCGTGGCCAAGCAGGCCAACGGAGCATGTTGGCTGACCTATGGCGATACGGTTGTTTTGGCGACCGCTGTTACGAATCTGGAAACCCAGCAAGAACTCGATTTTCTCCCTCTATCAGTAGATTATCGAGAGAAACTTTCGGCGGTCGGGCGCATTCCGGGCAGCTTCTTCCGAAGGGAAGGGCGCCCGTCGGAGAAGGAAGTTCTCTCGGCGCGTCTCATTGATCGTCCCATTCGTCCGCTGTTTCCGGACGGATTTCACAGTGAAATCCAAGTGATGGTGACCGTGCTCTCTTCGGACGGCCAAGCCGACCCCGATGTGCTTGGAGCCATCGCCGCCTCGGCGGCGCTCTCGGTCTCTGAGATTCCTTTCTTGGGGCCGATTGCCTCCGTTCGTATGGGTTTTGTGAACGGACAATACATTATTAATCCAACCTACAGCGAACTTCGGGAGAGTCTTCTCGACCTCGTGGTCGCGGGTTCCGATACCTCGATTATCATGGTCGAGGGTGAGGCGCGTGAAGTTTCGGATGATGTGATGGTTGAGGCGATCGGCAAGGCTCATGAGGAGGTACGCAGAGTGGTCGCTCTTCAACGAGAGCTTGCGATAGAAGCGGGTAAGCCGAAGATTGATGTGGCACCGGAGCCGTGCAACGCCGAGCTTGACAAGAAACTCAGCAGCCTCTATGGCAGCCTCATTGTCGAGACCGCTCGTACAACGGAAAAGCAGGGGCGCCGCGGAAAATTGCGCGATGTGGAGGACCTTGCCGTCGCCACTTTGGCCGAGGAGTACGCTGATAGTGCAAAATACATCTCCGACTGGTTTCACGCTCGTTTCCGCGACGAAATGCGCAGAAAGTCATTGCGCGAGCAAGTACGATTGGACGGGCGAAGGCCCTCGGATATTCGGGAGATTGACGCGGCTGTCGGTCTGCTTCCTCGGGTTCATGGATCCGCGCTCTTCACGCGAGGCCAAACTCAAGCCCTGGGCATGGTCACCTTAGGGACGAAATTCGACGAGCAGAAGGTTGATGGCTTGGACGGCGTTTACACAAGACCGTACATGCTCCATTACAATTTTCCACCCTTTTCTGTCGGCGAGATTCGGAAATTTCTGGGACAATCCCGCCGCGAAATTGGGCACGGAAACTTGGCATGGCGAGCTTTGCACGCTGTCTTGCCGCCCTGGGAGGAGTTTCCCTATACCATTCGCATCATTTCGGATATTCTCGAATCGAACGGGTCCTCGTCTATGGCGACCGTTTGCGCGGGGGCTCTGGCGCTAATGGACGCCGGAGTGCCACTTCGAGAGTCCGTGGCGGGAATCGCGATGGGTCTTATCAAAGAAGGCGATGGGATTGCGATTCTCTCGGACATTCTCGGTGATGAAGATCATTTGGGTGATATGGATTTCAAGGTCGCGGGGACTCGACATGGCATCACCGCTTGCCAAATGGATATCAAGATTGAGGGGATTTCACTCGACCTGATGCGTCAAGTTTTGGCTCAAGCTCGCAAGGGGATTGATCTTATTTTGGACAAAATGGCGCAAACGCTTCCCGCGCCGCGACCTGAAATCTCACCCTATGCTCCTCGAATCATCTTTCTTAAGATTGAGCCTGACAGGATCGGCCTGATTATTGGCCCGGGAGGCAAGACGATCCGCGACATCATTGAACGAACCGGCGCGACGATTGACATTGAGGATGACGGAACGGTCTGCATTGCTTCTGCGGACATGGCAAAAGCCAAAGCCGCCGCCGAGATCATTCAAGGAATGCTCGAGGTGCCGGAAGTCGGAAAGGTTTATCGCGGCACGGTGAAGCGAATTATGGAATTTGGCGCTTTTGTTGAGATCCTGCCGGGACGCGAGGGTTTGCTTCACATCTCACAGATCGAACACCAACGCATTCGCAAGGTCGAGGATCATCTTCAAATTGGCGACGAGGTGGAAGTGAAGCTCCTCAAAGTGGACACCCAAGGCAAACTGGATTTGTCTCGAAAAGCACTTCTGCCCAATCAACAGCCTGTTTCAAAATGACGACGCGACCTTTTCCGAGTCGCGTGGAAAGGGCCGCAACGAAATCTGACGGAAACCGACACCGTCCCCCAAAATCGCGAACCAAAGACAAACCTTGACCACTTCATCTCTCTTCCACAAAACAGAGCTTCCCGGAGGGGTGCGCGTCGTCACAGAGCGCATGCCTTGGGTTCGCTCAGTCGCTCTCGGTGTCTGGATCACCGTTGGATCCCGCCATGAGACTCAGGAAACAAGCGGCATCTCCCATTTTATCGAGCACATGGCGTTCAAGGGAACCCGGAACCGCACCGCCCTCGACATTGCGCGAACGATTGAGCAGGGTGGAGGCTATGTCAATGCCTTCACAAGCAAGGAGCTGACCTGTTTCTATGTTCATGTGTTGGACGAGCAGCTCCCGACAGCCGTGGATATCTTGTCCGATATTATGGCCAATTCTCTATTCGAGGCCGAAGCGATGGAGAAAGAGAAGCGTGTTATCTTGGATGAAATCCGAGATATCGAAGACAATCCGGATGAATTGGCCCACGAATTGTTCACTCAAGCTGTTTTCGAGCCTCACTCGTTGGCCCGACCGATTCTGGGCTCACCCGACAATATCACAAGATTCTTCCGCGGTGACCTGCTCCGTTTTATTGCAACCCATTATTCTCCAGACCGAGTTTTGGTTGCGGCGGCGGGCCGTGTGGATCACCGCACGCTGACGCGACTCGTCCGCGAAAAGCTGCAATTTCCAGCGGGGGCACCTTTTTCCAATGGAGGAACGCCCGCTCCGGCTATGCCGCGGAGAATATCCCAGCAGCGGGCGATTCAACAAGCGCATGTTTGCATGGGCGGCTTGGGGCTTCGATTCAGTGACAAGCGGCGCTATGCCCTTTCCGTGCTCAACACGGTCCTTGGGGGTGGCATGTCATCGCGCCTTTTTCAGAACATCCGGGAAAAGCATGGCATCGCCTATTCCATCTACTCCTTTGCGGACTTGCTGTCGGACACAGGGATCGTCGGCGTTTATTTCGCCACGGATGCCACGCGGGTTGAACAGGCTCTCGACCTGGTGACACGGGAGTTGCGCTCACTGCGTGAAGTTCCCATGAAACCAACGGAGCTGCATGGGATTAAAACGCAACTCAAGGGAAACATCATGCTGGGTCTTGAGCAAGTCTCCAATCGAATGAATCGGGTAGCCAAGATGGAAATTCATCTCGGAGAATTCATTGACCTGGCGGAGATAAGTCGCCAAATTGACACCGTCACAAGCCGTCAAGTCCGCAACCTCACGAATGAACTATTCGACGAAAAAAAATTCATTACAATGATATTGGAACCTAATCATGAAGAACAGAATCATGAGAGCGTTCAGGAGGAACATTCGTGATCATCGGAGTACCTAAGGAAGTCAAATCCAACGAGAATCGCGTTGCAGTGACCCCCGTTGGAGTCGAAACCCTGACGAAGCACGGTCACACGGTTCTCGTGGAGAAATCGGCGGGGGCGGGCAGCGGCTTCGAAGATGCCCACTATGAGAAAAGTGGAGCCAAACTGGTTGGCGCAGCCGAGGAAATCTTCGCCAAAGCCGAGATGATCATCAAGGTGAAAGAGCCTTTGCCCGTGGAGTACGGACTGATTCGCCCGGGGCAGGTGGTCTTCACCTACTTCCATTTCGCTTCCTCTCGCGACCTGACGGAAGCGATGGTGAATTCCAAATGCGTCGCGATCGCTTACGAAACGGTACAAACGGAGAAAGGCGACCTGCCGCTGCTCATCCCTATGAGCGAGGTAGCGGGGCGAATGGCGGTTCAGGAAGGCGCGAAATATTTAGAAGAGAGTACCGGAGGGCGAGGCATTCTTCTGGGCGGGGTACCCGGAGTCGAGCCTGCCCATGTCGTCATCCTCGGCGGAGGAGTTGTAGGAACCAATGCAGCCAAAATGGCTGCGGGACTTGGTGCGAAGGTAGCCATCCTTGATATTTCGCTGGAACGCTTGCGTTACCTCGATGATATCATGCCGAAGAATGTGACGACGCTCATGTCCAATCCGCACAATATCCGCGAGTGCCTCAAGACAGCCGACCTGCTCGTTGGAGCTGTTCTCATTCCGGGAGCGAAAGCTCCGCACCTCGTCACTCGTGCTATGCTCAAACTCATGAAGAAGCGTTCTGTCATTGTGGATGTGGCGGTGGATCAAGGGGGATGTGTCGAGACCTGTCGTCCGACGACGCATGAAGACCCAACCTATTTCGTTGATGATGTCTTGCATTACTGTGTAGCCAATATGCCTGGAGCGGTGCCCTTTACCTCGACACTTGCCCTGACGAATGCCACCTTGCCTTATGCGGTCGAAATCGCGAATAAGGGATATGTCAAATCCGCCAAGGAAAACAGGGAAGTGCTTCTCGGCCTCAACATTGTCGGCGGCAAAGTTGTCTATGAAGGAGTCGCCCAAGCGTTTGGACTTCCCTATGTTCCTGTAGAACGAGTGCTTCCCTGAGATATTGGAACTCCGCGTCGCCATACGGCGTTTTCCTCACGCCTGCCCTGATTTGCCGAGCTATGCTTCTGCCGGCGCCGCTGGTATGGATCTTCGCGTTGCAACGCGAGGCCCGGTGGCGGTTGAGGCAGGCGGGCGGGCGATAATTCCGACGGGCTTTGCACTGGCAATTCCGAGCGGTTTCGAGGGCCAGATACGCATGCGGTCAGGAGTCGCCCTCGAAAAAGGCCTTCTGATGCCGAATGCGCCTGCCACGATTGACTCGGACTATCGAGGCGAGGTGCAGGTGATCGTGGCAAATATCAGTACGGAGACCGTGACGCTTCTACCTGGAGAACGGTTTGCGCAGCTCATCATCGTACCCGTCGCGCATGTGCGATGGGAAGAAGTCGCCGAGCTGCCTGAATCGCCACGGGGAGAAGGAGGCCTGGGGAGTACAGGCCGGAGCTAAAAAGCTTGCAACACCGCCCCTATTTTGTTATATTTATATAAGTTCTGTCTTTGCTTTTCCCGCTGTTCATTTTTCGTGCGCTGAAGTATGGGACAAGAGATGAGCACAGGTCTGCGACGGCTATACTATTCCATAGGCGAAGTTGCCGAAATAGCCGGGATTCCAGCACATGTCTTAAGGTATTGGGAGAGCGAGTTTCCGGAACTGAGCCCGCACAAAGGCAGGGCGGGCAATCGTCTGTACCAAGAGAAGGATATTGAGCTCGTCCTGCGCATCAAGAAGCTCCTTTATGAGGAGAAGTACACAATTGCCGGGGCGCGGGCCTATTTGGCAAAAAAAGAAGAGAAGCATTTGGAGAATAAGGTATTAGGCGAGTTGAGAGCAGGACTTCAGGAGATTTTGGACATCCTAAACGATAACACGGGGCGTAGCGCAGTCCGGTAGCCTGCCTATCCTGCTTAGGATGTGGGAGCGCGCGGAAAGGGGAGTGAAAAATGGCCTCGCAGATTGAAGAAATAAGAGGGAAGATACTGCCAATTCTTCGACGCTATGGCGTGCGGAAAGCAAGCTTGTTTGGCTCATCCGTCCGAGGGAGCAGAAGAGAAGGTAGCGACATCGATTTGTTGGTGGAGATCGAGAAGGACATAAGTCTTTTCGATTTCGTCGGTCTTAAGTTGGAAATCGAAGAAGCGTTGTGTAATAAGGTGGACTTGGTGGAATTCGAAACCCTCAAACCGCTTCTTAGAGAGAAAGTCCTCGGTGAGCAAGTAGTCATCCTATGAAAAGAGACATCAGAGTCTATGTCGAGGATATTCTCGAGAGCATAGCAAAAATCGAACAGTACACGGACGGCATTTCGGAAAACGATTTCAGCGAGAACACGCAAGTTCAGGACGCTGTCCTGAGGCGCCTGGAAATCATAGGGGAAGCGGCAAAGAATATACCTCAAGAATTCAGAGATGAGCACCCAGAAGTCCCGTGGAGGAAAATGGCGGGAATGAGGGATATTCTTGTTCATGCGTACTTTGGAGTGAATTTGAAGCGTGCTTGGAAGGCCATGAAAGAGGATCTTCCTGGTCTCAGGGACAGGATTCTTGGAATTCGGACAGATTTGGGAGGCAATATCGAAACTGAGTCGAATAGAGATTGAGAGAGAAGTCGCGGGGCGTGGCGCAGTCCGGTAGCGCACCTGAATGGGGTTCAGGGGGTCGCTGGTTCGAATCCAGTCGCCCCGACAAGTAAGATCTGTATTGTTGCTCAACGAGGGGAATCGCGAGGATGAAACCGCTTGACTTAACGGGCAGCCTCACTGTGGATAAGCAAGGACTCAAGGAGTTGCGGAAATTGCTTTCGGCGACTTTTTTTCTCCAGAAAAGTCGCGCCGGTTCTCGAGAGGATGTCGGGTTCATCAATTCGTGCTGCTTGCTTGCGAAAACGTATGCTTGTTGAGCCGTCGTAGCGTCCAGCTTGCTGGGCCATGAAGCTGCATTGTCGAAAGATTTCGTAGCCCAGCAAGCTGGACGCTACAAGCTTGAAGGGCTGCCAGCGCAGCCGTAGGCCACAAGAATAGAGGAGGTGACAATGTTGAGAGTACTCGTCTGTGTCAGTTTTCTGCTGCTCTTGGCAGGATTAGCATCTGCTCAGCCAACCGTTACATGGACAGGCGATGGTGGGGATAACATATGGAATAATCCTGCCAATTGGGACGCTGGCAGGGTGCCGACAGAGGCGGATAATGTGTACATTCCGGCAGGGACTCCCGAGTGTGTCATTTCCACGGGTGTCCATGTAAACAACTTGACCAACGACGGAACAATAGCATCTCAGCCTGGAGCACCGGGAGGAACGTACATTACCGCTCATGAAAATATCCTCAACTATGGCACGATGGGAAACAGTCAGGGAGCATTCCAGCTCTGGTCCGAGTCGGGCACTGTAGTGAATAACGGGGTCATTCAGGGAGACAGGGTAGGCATTTCCGCCGGTTATCTCTTCAATGAGAGCGACGGCACGATCGAAACCAACGCCGGCGGACAAGGAATTCATATCTATGCGGCGGATGTGGTGTCGAATCAGGGCTTGGTTCACGCGGGCCTTTCCGCTCCGCGACCGTCTCCCGCAAACGGCGTCGCTGTTGTGACAGGGTCAGAAGGCAGTGTCATAAATAGCGGATACATGAGGGGCGGAGATGGCGTAGGCAACGGCGGATACCTTTCCGTTTGGACAGGTACGCTGAATAACTCAGGAACAATGAAGCCGGGCGATGGTCTCCCTGAGCCTGACGGCGAGGTGACTATCGTCGCCCAAAAGATCAACAACACTGGCGCCATAGGAGGCACAAGCGGCATGGGGGATAGGCAAATGCTTGGCAATACAACCCTTGTCGCGGACACCATTATCCTTCCTGCGGATAGCGGAATCGTCATTGATGGGAATGAGCTGCGTATTATGGGTCGCGCCATTACGATATCGTATATCACGGGATGGATCTTCTTTGAAGGTTCGCTTGATTTCTACACTACGGCTGACGGCTGGATTGATTTCTCAGGAACCCACGCATATGCTAGT
>DYHQ01000091.1 GCA_020724065.1 Candidatus Puniceispirillum sp.
AACTTATCCATTCGATTTCTAACTGCCCCAAAAATAAGAAGAAACATTAAGACAGCTGTGGTGACACACCCACCACGGCGACGAGTCGGTGAGCAACACGCAGGAGCGTGTTGCGTAGTCAAAGCGTTTTTCTTCACCTTCACTAGCCGACGCGCTCCTTCGCGTTGGGCGAATCTTGATTGTCTGAGGCATGGAATGTCAAAAATCGGAATGGCAGGGCGAAAAGGGCCCGATGTTCGCGCGGATTGTCATGTGGCGCTCGAAGTGCGCGACAGCGGAGGCCTTGATATTTCCGTGCAGAGTCGAGTCGAATCCATGTATGGAAATTCGATTCGCGCTCTGTGCCGGGAAGTCCTCGAAGGATTGAATATTCGCCACGCGCGGCTCGAAATGGAGGACACCGGCGCTCTTCCGTTCACGCTGATGGCGCGACTTGAAACCGCCTCTCAGCGGGCTGGCGTGTCGGGCCACATTCTTCCTGATATGAAACCTTATTGCACCTATGGAACGCGGCGCGACCGATTCCGCCGCTCTCGCCTTTATTTGCCCGGCAATGAGCCGAAATTCTTCATCAATGCGGGATTGCACAAGCCTGATGGTGTGATTCTTGACCTCGAAGATTCGGTTGCGCCCGCGGAAAAAGATGCGGCGCGCGCCCTGGTGCGCAATGCGCTGCGGCAAGTGAATTTCTATGGCGCGGAACGCATGGTTCGCATCAATCAGGTGCCGCAGGGCCTTGGTGATTTGGATTGGATAATTTCCAGCAATGTGCATGTGGTTCTCATTCCCAAGGTCGAAAACGCTGGCCAAATTCAGGAAGTGGACGAGCGCATTCAAAGCCTTCGGAAAGCACAGAAGATTGCCTCGCCGGTCTATCTGATGCCAATAATAGAAAGCGCGATGGGGGCGATTCGCGCCTATGAAATCGCAGCCGCTTCTGAAAACAATGTCGCCCTTGCCTTGGGACTTGAAGATTACACCGCTGATATTGGCACGCAACGCACGCTCGACGGAAAAGAGAGTTTCTGGATGCGCAGTGTGATTGTCAATGCGGCACGGGCGGCTGGAATTCAGCCGATTGATACGGTCTTTTCGGATGTGGCCGACATGGAGGGCTTGAAAGCGAGTGTTCGAGAGGCAAAAGCCCTTGGATTTGACGGGAAAGGGTGTATTCATCCTCGCCAAATTGCGCCGATTCATGAAGCTCTTGCACCTGACGAAGTGGAAATTGTCAAAGCAAAGAACATCGTTCGAGCATTCGAAAAAGCGGAATCCGAGGGACTCGGGGTGGTCGCGCTCGGAAACAAAATGATAGACCCTCCCGTGGTCAAGAGAGCCCTGAGGACAGTGGAGATGGCCGTGTCAATTGGTCGGCTGTCATCCGATTGGCGGGAGGCAGAGTCCAATGAATGAGAAAACAGTACAAAATGCCGCCGGCCGATTGGTTCCGGTTGAAATCAATGGAATCGCTCAGGTTCCCTATCAGGGCGTGGGCAAGCATCGGCCCTCGGGACGGCGCTATGGGCCTCCGTTGGCAAGTTGCGGGGATTATCCCGCCGACGGCAACAAGGTAGTCGCCGACTTGAAAACGGCTTTGAAGAGGGCGGGATTGCGTGATGGGATGACGATTTCAACTCATCACCATTTCCGGGACGGCGACCTCGTGGCGAATGCGATCTTCGATGCCGCAGCGGAAATGGGAGTCAAGGATTTGCGTTGGTTCCCGAGCGCAGCCTTTCCTTGTCATGAGCCGATTATCAAGCATCTTGAGAACGGCGTGGTGCATCACATTGAGGGCAGTCTGAACGGGCCGCTTGGCGATTATTGCAGTTCAGGTCGGATGTGCGGAATGGGGGTGCTGCGCTCGCATGGGGGGCGATATCAAGCGGTGCAAGACGGCGAAGTGCATATTGATATCGCTGTCATCGCGGCTCCGACCGCTGACCCGTTCGGCAACGCGACGGGCGACCGAGGTCCTTCCGCTTGCGGTCTTTTGGGGTTTGCGCTTGCCGACAGCCAATATGCCGACCGTGTGATCGTCGTGACGGACAATCTGGTTCCTTTCCCTTGCATTCCGTGGCAGATTCATGGGAACTATGTGGACTATGTTGTGGTGATGGAGTGCATTGGTGAACCGGCGAAGATTGTTTCTGGAACGACCGAAATCACACGCAGTCCTGACCGGCTGCTTATCGCGGAATATGCCGCGCGTTTCGTTGAGGAGGCGGGCATTTTGCGCGACGGCTTCTCGTTCCAAGCCGGCGCGGGAGGCACGGCACTTTCGTTTTCCATCTTTTTGAGCGACATGATGCGCGAACGCAGAATCAAGGCTCGATTTGCTCGCGGCGGCTCCAACCTGTATCTGGTGAAAATGCTCGAGGAAGGACTTGTGCAATACATCCTCGACGGTCAGACTTTCGACCTCGAGGGAGTGCGCTCGATGCGCGAGAATACCAATCATGTCAATACCTCTCCTTTCACGAGCTACAATTATCACGGGAAAGGAAACTTCGCTTCCATCGTGGATGTGGTCGTACTGGGGGCAACGGAAGTGGATGTTCATTTCAATGCGAATGTGGTTACGCATTCGGACGGACGGCTGTTGCATGGCATTGGCGGCTGGCAGAATTGCCTCTTTTCCAAATGCACAATGCTTCCGATTCCGTCGTTTCGAGACCGCATTCCTGTGTTAGTTGACCGAGTGACCACCCTTTGCGGCCCTGGCGAATTGATTGATGTTATCATCACGGAACGCGGCATTGCCATTAATCCTCTGCGACAAGACCTCCTGAGCAAGCTGCGCGGCTCTTCTTTGCCGATTCGACCGATGGAAGAGATTAAGGCGGAAGTGGAAGAAATCTGCGGAGGAAAACCTGCTCCGCCGGAAGTCGGCGAAAAGATCGTCGCGGCGGTTAAGTGGGTGGATGGCACCGTGATTGACTGTGTGCGCCAGGCCAAAATGGCGACCGTTTCTTGGTGAATTTCGAGCCGGGCGGGTGACACACCCACCACGGCGATGAGTTTTTCGCCGAGCCCGGTTCTAAATCTGGCCGCAAATGTGTTGAATCAGGAATGACTGAAGTATGGCCAAGAATCTTTATGTGACGGCGACGGAGCCCAACAGCGGCAAGAGCACGATTTGCCTGGGTCTTCTGGAGCTTTTCAAAGATCACGGCGATAAGATCAGCTATCTGAAGCCTATCGGGCAGCGGTTTCGCCCCGAAGAGACTCAGGACGAAGACATCGAGCTCATTCGACGGGTTTTCAATATCGAATCCGACGCCAAGTTGATGAGTCCGGTGGCGATTGAAGAGGCCAGAGACTATATCGCGCGCGGACGACAGGAAGAGCTGATGGAGCGAATCCTCGAAGCGTACCGCACGATTGCCGGTGGTGCAGACATTGTCCTGATTGAAGGAACGGACTACCAGGGCACGATGGCGGCCTTCGAGTTTGACATCAATGCTCAAATTTCAAAGACCCTGGACGCTCCCGTCATTCTGGTCGCACGAGGCAAGGACCAGACTCCCGAAGAAATTCTGTCGAAGTGTGCCGCCAGCAAAGAGTCTTTTGATGAACAGGCTTGCGATGTTCTGGGTATTGTGATTAACAACGCGGAAGAAGAAGCGATTCCAAGTATCGAGGCGGCTCTTCAGGATTGGCTGAACACTGAAAAGCTGACTCTTTTCGGTGTTCTTCCTCGCAACAAGATTCTTGGGATGCCGCGAATCGGCGAGATCGCCGCCAAAATCGGGGCTCAATGCATCTTCGGACAGGAATATCTGGACAATCTGGCTGGCGAACCCGGCGTGGCAGCGATGCTCATCGGCAATGCGTTGAGGTATACCAAAGAAGGCCAGTTGATTATCACGCCGGGCGACCGCGATGATATTATTCTCGGGATGATGATCTCGCGTGTTTCCTCGACCTATCCGAATATTTCGGGAATTATCATCACCGGAGGGTTGGAACCGAGCGATACGGTCAAGAAGCTCATCGGAGGCCTGTCCGGTTTTCACATCCCGATTTTGGCGGCTGAAGAACCGACTTATGAGGTCGCTCTCAAGGTGCGAGACATGCCGGTCAGCCTTTTCTCGACCGACCGACAGAAATTGGAACTGGTGAACTTCCTCGTTCGAGAGCATTTTGACTATCGGCGGCTCTTTGACATGATTCGGTTGAAGAAGCGCCGCAAATTGACGCCTGTCGTCTTTCTGCACGATATCCTGGAGCAGGCGCGAGCAGCCCACAGGCGCATTGTCCTGCCGGAAGGGAATGAACCGCGCACTTTGAAAGCGACCGAACGCATTCTCGAACGAGGCACAGCCGAGCTGATCCTTTTGGGGAATCCGGATGAGATCCGTCATCAGGCGGCTCTCGAGGGCGCTGACATTTCCAAGGCTGAAATTATTGATCCCCTCGAATCCGAGCACCTGCAGGCTTTTGTGGATACTTATGTGGAGCTGCGCCGTCACAAGAATGTCACCGAGCCGATGGCGCGCGACATTATCGTGGATCCCATTTATTTTGGGACGATGATGGTGCATAAGGGCATGGCGGACGGACTGGTATCCGGGGCTCTCCACACGACGGCGCATACGATTCGCCCCTCGTTCCAGATTATCAAGACAAAACCGGGCATCTCGATTGTGTCCTCCGTGTTTTTGATGTGTTTGCCCGAGCGCGTGCTGGTCTATGGCGACTGCGCCGTGAATCCTGATCCGACCAGCGCAGAGCTGGCGGACATTGCGATTTCGAGTGCGGAGACCGCGAGCAGTCTCGGCATTGAGCCGATTATTGCGATGCTCTCCTATTCGACAGGAGCCTCTGCAGAAGGGCCGATGGTGGCCAAGGTTGCCGAGGCGACACGAATCGCCAAAGAAAAGCGACCGGATTTGCTCATCGAAGGTCCCCTGCAGTATGATGCGGCGATCTCCCTGGAAACGGGGAAGGCCAAAATGCCGGGAAGCAAAGTAGCGGGGCGAGCAACCATTTTTATTTTCCCTGACCTTAACGCAGGCAACACGGCCTACAAAGCCGTCCAACGGTCGGCCAAAGTCGTCGCGGTGGGGCCGGTTCTTCAGGGATTACGCAAGCCTGTCAACGACCTCAGTCGTGGATGCCTTATCGAGGATATCGTCTATACCATTGCGATCACGGCACTGCAGGCGGCGCAGGATGGGAAACTATCTGCCGTGAGTAAGGTCGCATCGGGCGGAGCCCGGGTCGGTTGACATGTCTTCAGATCGCGGCGGCAGCGTCTTTGCCTGCCCCGCTAAGAGCGAGCTTGCCCGGGCATGCGAGACGCGTGCCGCGGCGCGTAAAATTCGAGAATATCAAGATGTTTGATACAGCCATTGTGGAGAGGGAGAGTCTGGCGCCGAGTCAATTGCGGAAGCAGCAAGTTCGTAGTTCAACTTCGGAGGAAGAGCAATGCACCGAGTAATCGGCCTTTGTATGATTCTGTGCTTGGCCGCGGGGATCCAAGCGAAGCACCTTGACGATGGTGTCCAGTACGCCCCGAACCGATTCATCATTAAGCTTTGGCCGGGCGTCGAGAACCTTGAACCCATCTTTGATGGTGTGTCCATCCAGGTTGCGGATGCTCAGCTTACAGCACTCAATGCGAGGTGGAAGGTTGTATATGTTGAGCGGCTTTTCAACGGGGCGCCGTCCGCGGAGGCTCCGGAAACGGATTTGTCAGGATACTGGCGATTCTGGCTAACTGAGCCAGTTGATTTGGAGGCCATGCTATCGGAGTACGTAGCGGTTCCCATTGTTGAGCATGTGGAGCCTGTCGGCATCCACCCACTCTACTATACACCGAACGATCCGGGCTGGCCATCTCAATGGTATGTCCGCAATACAGGGGGAGACCATGACATTGACGCTGTCGAAGGCTGGGAAGTCGAGAGAGGGGACACGCTTGCGATTTTGGGGATTGTGGATACCGGTGTTCTCTATTGGCACCCGGATCTGCGGGGTACCCTATGGCGCAACTGGAGCGAGTCTCATGGAATCTCAGGCCAAGATGATGATAACAATGGATTCGTGGATGATTCCGTCGGGTGGGATTTCGTGACGGGAGAGTCGGATATTATGCCGGGCGAAGACGGCGATGAGCAAGACAACGACCCGAAAGATTTCAACGGGCACGGCACGCATTGCTCAGGGATCGCGGCGGCGCAAACCAACAACGCCATTGGAGTCGCAGGAATTGCGGGGGGCGGCAGCGGCGAGTTTGGGGCGCGCATTTTGGCCTTGCGCGTCGGCTGGACGGCATTCAGCGGTATGGGATATGTCGGCATGGATTTCTGTGCACAGGCGATCAACTACGCTCGAGTGCGAGGGGCATGTGCCGTGAACTGCTCGTGGGGGTCGAGCAATTCCGGAGGGATTGGAGCCGCGGTCAATGCCGCCATCGCCGCGGGGATGATCTTTTGCGTCTCGGCAGGCAATTGCAACTCGTCGGCCCAATCCTATCTGGCTTCACGGGGTGACTGCATTGATGTCGCCGCGACGGACAATGGCGATGTGAAAGCGTCGTTCTCCAACTACGGGACCTGGGTGGATGTTTCCGCTCCGGGCGTGAATATCTACGCAACCTACTCCGACCAATATGTCGCCCAATACGCCTTTTTGAGTGGAACCTCCATGGCTGCGCCGTGCGTCACGGGTGAAGTCGGGCTGTTGAAGTCCCATTATCCTTCGTGGAGCCGGCAGGACATCACCGATGCCATCATTGACAATGTGGACAACATCTACGATGAGAATCCGAGTTGGCAAGGGCGACTGGGCTCCGGTCGCATCAATGTCAATTTGGCGTTGCTTTCACAGGCGACGATCACCCTCCTTGAGCCGAATGGCGGTGAAGTTTGGTTCGTTAGCGAGGTGGACACGATACGCTGGACGAGTGAGGGCTACTTCGGCAATATACAAATCATGATCAATCGCAGCTATCCGGGCGGCCCGTGGGAAACGGTTGCTTCGAGTGTTCCTAACACGGGTCGCTTCGGGTGGAGCGTAACCGTCCCGACGACTACAAGGGCCCGTATTCGCGTCATCGGCGCCGCTAATCCTACTCTCGGAGACACTTCCGCCGCTAATTTCACGATTGCTCCAGCAAACATTTTCGTGGACTATCCGAATGGCGGCGAAAGCTGGTGCGCCGGACGGACGGAAACGATTCTCTGGAGAGGAGCGGGGATGGGAGGCGCCGTGACAATTTCACTTAATCGCAATTATCCCGTCGGAGCGTGGGAAACGCTTTTTGATCATACGACAAATGACGGAAGTCAAGTGTGGGAAGTCATGGGGGCTGCCAGTTCCGCGGCACGCATGCGCATCGTCCTCGACAGCAATCCTTCGCTTCGAGATTCATCCAATGCTAATTTTGTTATCGTCAGCTCTTGTATCGAGGTCACTTCGCCCGTGGGAGGAGAGTTTTGGGAGATTGGCGAGAGCGTTCCGATTACCTGGATATCCGGGGAAGTTGTGGGGAATGTCGAGATCGCGCTCAACCGAAATTATCCCGCTGGCTCATGGGAAATCCTCTTTCCTGCAACAGCGGACGATGAAGCCGAAATGTGGACGGTTGTCGGCCCGGTGTCTGCGAACTGCCGAGTGCGCGTGAAGAGTATCGAAGCACCATCTGTCTTTGACATCAGCAGCGAAGACTTCTGGATTATCGAGCCGAACGAAGCTCCCCGAATCCTTCATGATCCCGTGCATGACGGTTGGGAACCTGAGATTGTCATTACGACCGTGGTTCAAGATGATTCGCTTCCCCAGTCTCCCGCCATCCAGCTTTTCTACCGGGCTCGAGGGGCTGCGACCTATGACCGGACGATCATGGAAGCCACGGGGTATCCCGATGAATATGCCAGTCTTCTCTCTCTTGGAGACGGCTCCTATCAATACTGCATCCGCGCGGTGGATATGCTGGGGGCGTCAGACAGCACGGACACCCTCAGCTTCGATGTCGCTTTCTCCTGTGAAGAGGAACTGGCTTTCGATGACGGCGAGGGCGAGCGATTTGACTGGGCTGCAGATACCCGGTCGCGCTGGGCGGTGAAATTCAGCCCGGCCGCTTTTCCTTTCGTCCTATGTGGAGCGCGCTTCGGTGTCGCGCGCACGGAGCCGGACTCATTCCATCAGCCCGTTGCCTTGGAAATTCGTCTTGACGACGGCGGCTTGCCCGGTTTGGCAGTCTATGGGCAGAACACGGGCTCGGTCGGAAACATCGTTGGTGGAATCCCCGAAGGCGTGCCTCTGTGGGCAGATGTCGTATTGCGCGATGATGAATTTAGGCCCATTCCGATGTACGGTGATTTCTTCATCATCGTCGGCAACACCGATTCATCTGGCTACGAGGCCTTTGCCCGTGACACAACGAGCGAAAACCAGGGCCGGAGCTTTTTCTTTGATCCTGAGCAGGCCGTCTGGCACAACGAGAACGACGCCGTGCCGGGCGCACACCCTGGGAACCGCCTGATTCGCGCCAACGGCTATGTGTATCAGCCACCGCAGCCTTTCGCGCTCCTCACGCCGGATGACGGCGACACGGTCTGGACGCTGACCCCGACGCTCATTTGGGAGAATGCTTCCTCGCTGAATCCCGGTGACGAGATGCATTATGTTCTCTATTGGAGCCAGGACTCGACTTTCGTGCAAGAGGTGGATTCGGTGACGACAGACAGCACTTTCTATAGTTTCGCCGAAGGCGTCCGACTCTTGGTGCCCAAGCCCGACAAAGGGCAGACACTGGATGAGGAGCTACCTGATGACATTACGATATACTGGAGAGTGCGCGCCTTCAATTGGTTGAATCTGACTCGCTGGTGCACGCCGGAAGCGGGATGGAACTTCGCCGTCTTCTACCCTCAAGCGCCCAATCCGTTCCATCTTCTCTCGCCGGTGGATGACGCGATTCTGAGTGGGTTGGAAGTGGATCTGCAATGGCAGGCAGCCACAGACCCTGATCCCGGAGATTCGATCGCTTACTATCGCATCTATGTGGCGGAAGATTCACTTTTCAGTCAAGTAGAGACGCATGATGTTCTGCAGACGAGTTTCCATTGGACAGGGCTCCAATATGGCCAGACCTATTGGTGGAAAATCCTTGCGTTCGACACCTATGATTTGGGGAAGCCGTCAACTGAGATTTGGTCATTCTCTGTGGCCTCTGATGTTCCTGTGGAGCCGGATGCTATCCCCGAAGAATTTGCTTTGCAGCAGAATTATCCGAATCCGTTCAATCCTTCCACGACGATTCGGATTGCTGTGCCGAGACCATCTCGCGTATCCCTTGCGGTCTATGATATTCTCGGGCAGGAGGTCGCGACGATTGCAAATCGAGAATTCGACGCCGGCTACCATGCCCTGCCGTGGAATTGCCAAAGCTGCGCTGCCGGAATCTACTTTCTCCAAATGCGGGCTGAGGGATTCGTCCAAACGCGAAAAATGCTTATCGTGAAATAGCCTTGCTTGGATGATCGTGAAGAACGAAAAGCCGGGCAATTTCTTGCACGGCTTTTTTGCTTGGCGGGCTTGCGATTCTCGCGCGAATTCGTTTTCTTTATAGCGATTCTCAAAAGTAAGCTGCTATTCAAGGGGCTAAAGCCCCTTGTTAACCCGATTGTGAACAAGGGGTTTCAACCCCTTGCGTAATGTCATAATACCAACTTACTTTCGGGAACGACTATAGCAACAAATCGAACGCAATCTGGAGTTGACCCATGTCGATCAATCGCCTCTGCATGCGTTACACCGTCCTCATTGCCCTTATGGTGGTCGCTG
>DYHQ01000092.1 GCA_020724065.1 Candidatus Puniceispirillum sp.
GGCTAACTTCCAAATAAATAATTTTCAAGGATAAACATTGAGACAGCTGTGGTCAGGAGACCCGCCACGGCGATGTGAAATAACCCCTTCCAACTTCCCCTGCTGAAGCAGGGGAAGGGCTTAGGTCTCCCCCTACTTCAGTAGGGGGACGGAAGGGGGTGATGTTGATTTTCTTACTTGCGAGATCGTCGGGGATTGGCGATGGGAATCGTATCGGACAGAGAGCGGAATTTTCCTCATTACCTTCTGGCGCGGCTGATTTTCGTGGGCGTCATTTTGGGGCTTGCACTCGCTTTTCTGCTCGAGAGTTCACAGGAGCGGTGGCTTGTGTTCGCGCTCTTTCTTGGGAATCTTTTTCTCATCGGGCTCGCCTGGGTGTGGTTCACGACGCATGGGGCCATGGTGACTTTGCGATGGCTTACCCTGTCGGCAGGCGTGCTATTGGACACCGCGGTGATTTATTACACGGGCGGCGCCGTCAGCGAATTTATTTTTCTCTTTTTCTTTTCCATCGGTGCGGCAAGTCTTTTCTTGGGAGTGGTGGGCAGCGTCTGGATTGCGCTACTTTCGGAGATTGGCTATGCTTTTGTTCTGTTGGGACGCGAGGGAGGTTCGTTTGAGACGATAGCTTTCGCGCTCTTTCTCTATGCGGTCTATTTTGCGTTGACCGCCGTACTGACCGGTTACTTGGCCGAAAGATTTCAAGCAAAGAACCAGGCGTTAGAGAAAGCACAGAGCGAGCTTTCGCAAACCCGCTTGGATACAGAAACCATCTTGAAATCCCTTAGCACAGGACTTTTGGCGACAACGAAGACGGGAGAGGTTCTTCATTTTAACTCGGCAGGGCAACAGATTCTGGGGCTTTGTCATCTGAGTGGATCGATGATTGAAGGCTCCGAATCCGGACAGGCAACCCAGAGGTTTCTTCAAATGATAGAGGCCGAGCGACTCAGCGGGCGAAGAGAGATTGAGTTTCCTCTGCCAAACGGTCGTGCGCGCCCCGTCGGATTTTCGGTTTCCTCCCTTCGTGACGAAACGGGGCGCGAGCGCGGAACGATTATTCTGTTCACTGACCTGACTGCCGCGAAGCAGGAGGAGCGCGAGAAGTGGCAGCGAGAGCGGCTGGCAGCCGTCGGGGAGCTTGCGAGGGATTTGGCCCACGAAATTCGCAATCCGTTGGCTACGCTCAGCGGCTGTGTGGAAATACTGGTCGGCGACGATGTGGGCATCCCCGAGAAGGAGCAACTCGGCCAGCTTGCCGCCCGGGAATCGGAGCGTCTAAATAATTTGCTGCGGGATTTCTCCACTTTCGCACGATTGGAGGCGCCGCGCAAGAAGAGGCTCAACCTGTCGCAGATGTTGCGAAATCGCAACGAGGGTTGGCCTTCTCTGGATATAGGGTTGCCCCGGGAATTGCCGATCGAAGCGGATGAAGGACAAATGGAACTTGTCGTCAATGCCCTGCTGATGGCTTTGGCATTGTGGGTGGAAAACGGTGACTGCGTCGAGGTTGGTCCTGCGGAGGCGAGCGAGGGGAAAGTCGGTGTCCGATTTCACTTGCCGGGCAAAGCATTGCCTCGGGAGGTTCTTGATTCGGTTTTTCAGCCTTTTGGCGAGCTGTGGAAGCATCGGCTTGGATTGGCCCTTCCTACGGCTCATCGAGCGGTTGCGGGGCATGGGGGCGAGCTCAAGTTCTATAGTGATCCGCGCGAGGGAACCGGATTTGAATTGGTGCTCGAATCGGCAAAAGGGGCGCAAGGCAGAAAGGAGATAGCGAGGAATGGAACCTGAACGCATTCTCGTTGTGGACGATGAAGAGAGCATGAGGGAATTCCTGACGGTTGTGCTGCGTCAGGAAACCTACGCAGTGCGGGCTGTGGGAAGAGGGAAGGAAGCGTTGGAGGTACTGGCGCAAGAACCCTACGCTCTCCTTATCACCGATTTGCGGATGCCGGAGATGACGGGTCTTGAACTTGTGGCGATTGCGCGCAAGAAATATCCTCAGCTTTCTGTCGTTGTGATCACGGCTTTCGCCTCGTTGGAATCGGCCATTGAGGCCTTGCGGCTGGGGGCTTCGGATTATATCATGAAGCCCTTTCAGGTGGATGAAATCAAGCTCGTCGTGGCCAAGGCCCTTGAACAGATTGACCTGCGACGCGAGAATCAATCGCTGCGCGAGCAGTTGGGCCGGGATTTGGAGAATTTGCAGATCATCGGGGACTCGCCTCAGATGCAGAGGATTATGGAACTGGTCAAGCGGGTCGGTCCATCGGATGCGACCATTCTCATCACGGGAGAATCCGGCACTGGCAAGGAACTCATTGCGCAAGCCATTCACGCCAATTCGTTGCGGAGGGATGCTCCGTTCGTCACCATCAGTTGTGGGGCGCTGCCGGATACGCTTTTGGAAAGCGAGCTTTTCGGGCACATGAAGGGAAGTTTTACGGGGGCGGTGCGAGACAAAGAAGGCCTCTTCAAGGTGGCCTCAAAGGGAACGCTATTCTTGGATGAGATTGCGGAGATGAGTCCGGCCTTGCAGGTCAAACTGCTGCGCGCATTGCAGGAACGCGAGATTCTTCCCATCGGGGCGACCAGGCCCATTCGAGTGGATGTGCGTGTCATCGCAGCGACGAACGCCGATATCGAGAGAAAGCAGAAAACGGGTGAGTTTCGTTCGGACCTGTACTATCGTTTAGCCGTGATTCCGGTGCATTTGGCTCCACTGCGTGAGAGGGGAGAAGATATTCCGACCTTGGTCAGCTATTTCATGGAGCGGGCTTGCCAGCGCAATGGGCTGACCCCGAAGCGTGTCTCTCCCGAGGCGATGAGACTCCTGGTCGCCTATCCTTGGCCGGGGAATGTGCGCGAGCTGGAGAATACCATCGAACGCGCTGCGATCCTGACCGATTCGGAGATGGTTCCACCCGACACCCTGCCGGGAAAAATTCGTGCTTCGGAAAGCAGCAGCTTCCGCTGGCAGGTTTCCGATGCATCCATGACCTTGGAGGAACTGGAAAAGGATTATGTGCTCCAGGTTCTCAAGGAGACAGGGTGGCAGAAAAAACGCGCCTCCGAAATTCTCGGGGTAGATCCTTCAACTATCTATCGCAAGTTGCAGCGGTACGGCATAGAGCCGCCGGACAAAATCTCATAACAGCGAGCGCTCTCGTGATTGCGATCTGCAATTCTCTGGATTTTTTTCGTGCACTCTGCGGAAATTTTTGCGGTCACCTGTGAGAGCGGTTTGAGTGAACTTCATAAGAATCAATTGATGAATTCGCTCAAGAGAGGCTTGGCATATCAGTTGCGCTTGAGCCTGCCGAGAGCCAGACAGAAACGAGAAAACCCTTAATAGTGGAGGTGTGAGATGTTCAAGTGTTTGCACAACAAGAAAGCCCAGCGCGGTTTCACCTTGATCGAGCTGCTCGTCGTTATCGTGATTATCGGCATTTTGGCGGCGATCGCGGTTCCGCGTTTCATTGGAGCACAGGATCGAGCGCGAGTCGGTGCGGCTCGGTCGGATCTTGATCAGTTCCGTCAGGCCATGGCGATGTTTGAGATTGACTACGCAGACTATCCGGCGGCCATGACTCTGGCGACCGCGCCAACCGTTCTGGTGGATCCGAACGGGAATCCCTACATGACGCTGCCGACGGGTCAGAACTTCGCTGTCGGTTCATTCGCCTACGCCTATGTGGCCGGCAGTCCGAGTAGCTACCAGCTGACGGTGACCGCCCTCGATAACGGCGGAACAGTTCTGATCGGAGACCCGGACGGCGTCCGATAGGGCGTGAGTTGACTTAAGCGCTGCACTTGGGCAAATATATTTGAACCCATGCTGCAGGCAGCATGCGAACCCACACATGTGGGTTCGTTTTTTTTGACGAGGAGATGCCATAGAGTACCCTATGCGATCTGGCAGCGGGTGGGATTTGCGTCGGATTTCTTTCCGCTCTCCACCGTCATCTCTTTCCTTTAATATGTTCACTCGACTGGACTACGTGAGGCAAATTGCGCCCAGCGTATGAACGAAATTGCAGGCTTAACGGGCTTCCAAAGCCTCCGTTGTTCGCAACTCCTTGCGCAGCATAAGGCAAATGCTAAGCGTGGTATCGGTGGCATAGGCCTTGCACGAAAGAAAACTGACCATCCATCGCAACAGAGAATTCCATTCGCAATTTGGCTCATGCCCAAAGAACGAATACTGGTTGTTGAAGACGAGGGTGGCTATCGGGACTACCTGGCGGCCCAATTGGAAGAAAAAGGGTTTGCCGTGCGGACCGCTCCCGATGGTCGCGTCGCCCTCGACTTGTTCACCGAGGAGGAGTTCGATTTAGTTCTCCTCGACCTGCGGCTTCCCGGAATGGATGGCCTTGAAGTGCTCAAGCACTTTAAGAATCTTTCGGTGGAGACTCAGATTGTGATGATGACGGCCTACGGGCTAGTGCAATCGGCGGTCGAGGCGATCAAGCGGGGAGCCTTCGATTATATCACGAAAGAAACGCTGACTCCCGAGACGCTCAACCTGACGGTTTTGAAAGCGCTCGAGCAGCGCCGGCTCAAACGAGAAAATGAGCGATTGCGGGCGGAAGTTCGACGCAAGTACACTTTTGAGAATATCATTGGCAAGTCCCGGGCGATGCGAGAGGTTTTCCAGAAGGTTCAGAGGATTGCCTCGTTCAAGAGTACGGTGCTGATCTACGGAGAATCGGGAACCGGTAAGGAGATGATTGCGAAGGCAATCCATCTGAATAGCCCCTTGCGCAATCACGCCTTTGTCACCGTGAATTGCGGCGCGATTCCCGAGACGCTTCTCGAGTCCGAGCTTTTCGGTCATATCAAGGGGTCGTTTACGGGGGCCTTTCGGACAAAGAAAGGACTTTTTGAAGAGGCGGACGGCGGCACGATCTTCCTCGATGAAATTGGGGAATTGCCGCTCGGGTTGCAAGTCAAGCTGTTGCGAGTTCTGCAGGAGCATACGATTCGGCGGATCGGGGATACTTCCGAGATCGCCATTGATGTCCGAGTGATTGCAGCCACTTCCCGAGATCTGTTGCGAGATGTGCGGGACGGGCGGTTTCGCGAAGATTTGTTCTATCGTTTGAATATCATTCCGATTCTGCTGCCGCCGTTGCGGGAGCGACCGGAAGACATTCCGTTGCTGGTTCAACACTTCTTGCGCAAGCATGCGGGAGAAGGCAGTGTCGGGGACATTGCATCGGAGGCGATGCAACTCTTGCTGCAATACTCGTGGCCGGGCAATGTCCGTGAATTGGAAAACATCGTGGAGCGCGCTGTGGTTCTTTCGGATTCTCATTCGATCACCCCCCAGGTTTTGCCTGCTGAGTTGAAGCACGCGGGACAAGAGTTTCAGGTTCATGTCCCCGAAGATTGTCTTTCGATAAAGCGGACGCTGAAGACTCTCGTTCCCGCGATCGAGAGAGAGCTGATTCAGCGGGCGTTGGAACGGACCGGTAATAATCGAACGCGAGCCGCCAAGTTGCTCGAGATTTCCCACCGCTCCTTGCTTTACAAGCTCAAGGAGATGAACGGATGATTGGGACGAAGGAGAAATGCGCTATGAGAAGCCGCGTGTTGATCGCGATGGTGTTTCTCGCAAGCACCGCCGTCGGTGTGGGGCTTTGGTTGGGTTGCGAACAGAAGGGAACTATCGCCCCGACCTCGACCGGTCAAGGCGAACTTTTTTACTTTGACAGCGTCCATGTCTCGCGGTCCGCACTGGCGCCATCCGAGCCATTGGAGATACGGGCGCGTGTGCTTTCGGAATCGGGAGAAGCCGCCGCAAATCAAGCGGTGTGTTTCAGCGCGGACCGCGGCACCTACTTCGGGATTGATTCGGATACGACGATGAGCACCGATAGCGAAGGTTGGGCGCGAGCAACCTATGTGGCGCCGTCGGATACGGGACTGGTCACGCTGCGAGCCGAGCTGGTCTCCATGGGAGAACTTGCTCTGCGGTATGTCTATGTCACCTCGACGGGTCAGCCGCAGGAAGGGCAGCTCTATTTGTGGGCGGACTCGGATACGCTCTTCGCCGACAACGGTCAGTCGTCGGTCGCCGTTCATGCACGTCTGCGCAACGCGTCGAACAATCCCATCGGTGGCGCTGCCGTCTATTTCAGTACGACTCAGGGCACGATCGGAAGCCCGTCCATCACCGATTCAGCCACCGGCGTTGCATTGACCACTCTCTACTCAGGAGCCACTCCGGGAACTGCGCGAGTGAGGGCAACCTACGGAACGGCGCGGGATTCGCTTGATATCGCCTTCGTCACGCCGTATCCGGCAGCATCCGTAGTGGTCAACGCGATTCCTCAGCAGATCACGGCAGGCACTGACTCGGCGACCATCCGCGCCATCGTGTACGACGCGCAAGGGCAACCTGTGGTGGACAATACGCTGGTCGTATTCAGCACGGATGAGGGCACATTGGCTTTCATCCAGCGCCGCACGGTCTCGGGTGTGGCCGTGACGACTCTCTATGCTCCACCCACGACGGGTGTGGCGCATGTGGCGGCGAATGTTGGTGCAGGGGTTATCGGTTATGCCAATGTGCAAATCACACCGGGGCCGTTAGCCACGATTACACTTTTCCCTGAACACGACAGTCTCTTTGCCGATAATTTCAGCACGACCACGATTGATGTGTATGCGAAGGACGGCTTTGGAAATCCGGTTTTTGAAGGGACTCCGATAAGTTTTGAGGCGTATGGCGGACAAATCACTCCAACGGCTACAGTGAATGAGGATGGGTATGTGCAGGTGATTTTCCAGGCGGGTCTGGTGGCAGGCCCTGCCGCGGTGAAAGCGGAGAATGGCGCGATTGAGAGTACGGCTTCGATCTATCTCATGCCGACACCAGCAGCGAGCATCTCGCTGTCGGCCTCGCCGACACAACTTCCGGCGGACGCGAGCAGCACGGCGGATTTGACCGCCCTCGTGCTTGATGCGGAGAGCCGTCCTGTTTCCGACGGGACGGTAGTAACCTTCACCTCGATTTTGGGCACCTTGGGAGGTGAAGGACCCTCTGCGTCGAATCCGGGATGGGGGCAGGTGACCAGGGCGAAGCGAGGCTGGGAGGGAAAGAGTCAGGGCTATTCGGCCACCAAGCTGTTGGGGCAGAATCCAAGGTGCCCGGGACAGAATCCTATTCAGTCCGTCTATTCGACGACGACAGAGAACGGCTACGCTCGTGCGGTTCTCACCAGCGCTACAATCGCTGCGGTGGATACGGTGACCGCATCCACGGGAGGAATCAGCGATGTGCGTTACATCACCTACACGCCCGGCGCGGCCGCGCAAATCACGATTGAGCCTGAGGCGGCGACGATTCCTGCCGATGGAATCAGCTCCACCGATGTGACGATGCGGGTTCGGGACAGTTTTGGCAATGCTGTCGGAGCCGGAATCGCCGTCAGTGCACAGGCCACGCTGGGGACTCTATTTCCTGAGCAGGGATACACGAATCCTCAGGGGATTTTCATGGCGAATCTTCAAAGTGAACGACGCACGGGTGTTGCAGCGATCACGGCACAATCCGGCTCGGCGGTGGGTTATGGAGAGGTCGAGTTTGAGGCTCCGGATGTTGGAGCCATTTCGGTTCAAGCTGACGAGACATCCCTTCTTGCAAACGGAGTGTCCGCGACGATTCTGCGAGCCTTCGTGGTGGATGCGAATGGAGTGCCGGTGTCTCAGCGATGGGTTGCATGGGAAGCGGGTGTTGGAATCGGAACCGTCATTCCCTCGGCATCCTTGACGGATACCTCGGGTATCGCCTTGGCGATATTTCAAAGTGGAGCATCGAATACCGATGCAAGTCAGGCCGTGACGGCATCCGTCGGAGGGTTTTCGGACGACCTCTCAATTTCGATGCGAGGTGTCACGATAAGCTTGGTTGCGGAAGATGAATTCATCCCTGCCAATGGGCAGGCGACCACTGGAATTCGAGCTCATGTTCGCGAGACGACGACCCATATTGGCCTGGCCAATGTCAGCGTCCTCTTCGCCACGACTTTGGGTTCGATTCCTCAAACGGCTCAGACGAACAGCAGCGGCGTGGCAAGCGTTCTGTTGACGGCGAGCGCAACCGTGGGAACTGCGAATGCTACCGCATTCTACGGCGACACGCTGAGCGCGACCACTCAAGTCAGCATGATTTCGACGCAAGGGGAGACGGTAACCTTGACTCCCGCCAGTTCGACGCTTCTTGGCGACGGACTCGCTACCACGCAGCTTCGTGCTTATGTTGTGGATGTGGGAGGGGTACTTGTTTACGGAGAACTCGTCGTTTTCGCGGTCACATCGGGAGCGGGAATGGTTGTTCCTTCCATGGTGATGACCGGCGAGGGCGGCTACGCAGATGCTACTTTCGTCAGTGGCGCTGTTGTCAACGACAGCGAAACCGAGATTGAAGCCCGTATCGCCCGTGACACTTCAGCGGGGACCATCAGTCTGCGCGGTATCACGCTCGAATGTTCTGCGACGCCGCAGATGATTGTGGCCGATGGGCACTCGAGCGCGACGATTCATGTTCATCTTTATGAGACGGTGCGACTCATTGCCATTGCCGACGCCAGCATCTGTTTCGGAACGAGTTTAGGTAGCATTCCGAATTTGGCGGAAACGGACAATTCGGGACAGGCGGCCGTCCTATTGACTTCGGGAATGACCGCCGGCACGGCCGTGATCATCGCGCGCTATGGAAATGAGCTTTCGGATACCGTTCAGGTGGTTCTTGCGCAGTCTGAACCAACGAATCTGAACCTTTCCGCCAATCCGACGACGATTCTTGCAGACAATGTATCCACTTCCATCATTACGGCATTTGTCACGGACCAAGGAGGCAATCCCGTACCGAACGGAACAGCGATTCATTTCTATATTCCTCCCAACTCCGGCTCGATTGACAATCTTCGCACGACGCAGAATGGCGTCGCGACCAATGTGCTGACTTCGGGATTGAATCCCGATACGATAGAAGTTCTGGCATGGGTCGAGGAGAATCCTTCGGTTCGAGACAGTGCCCGAGTCACTTATACCGTCGGCACACCTGCCCTTGTGTCGGTGACGGCTCAAGTGGACACCTTGAAGGCGGACGGCATTTCCGTGGATACGATTTTCGCGACCGTGACGGATGTTGTGGGACATCGGCTTGCGAATGTCGAGGTTCAATTCGAGAGCACCATCGGCAACATCTCCGAGAGTCGCACCACTGGTGCCGATGGAATTGCCCGTGTGCCCTTCTCGTCGCCTACGACGGGGATTGCAACGATCACGGCGACGGCAGGCACCGGCGTGGGTTACTGTACGGTGTATCTCATTCCCGGATGCCCCTGGAGTATCGAAATGGATTATGAGCCGCATTCGGTCGGGGTTCGGGAAAGTGGTCGAAACGAAACACTGCTCATTACGGCGACTGTGAAAGATGCCAGCAACAACCGGGTGGTGGATGGCACCCCTGTTTATTTCGACATTTACTCTCAGCCCATCACTCATCCCGATTCGATGGGCCAGCTCTCCTCAGAGGATTCCATCCCGACCATTAATGGACGAGCCAGCGGTTCTTATAGCAGTGGTTTTCGGTCGGGAACCGCGCGCATCCGGGCCCGCAGCTATGGGATCTGCGAGGGAGAGTCTTTTGAGATATCGGCTATAACCACGGAGATTCTGATTTTTGCGGGACCGCCCTATATCGAGGATATTACCAATCCCAAGGATGCGGCTATTACAACACCAGTCATCT
>DYHQ01000093.1 GCA_020724065.1 Candidatus Puniceispirillum sp.
TGATATTGTATGGGCTGAGTGCAAAGAGGCATTGCCCAAAGGCTGCCCAAAAGCAAGGCAAGGAGAATCAGGCAATTGGCCAGCATGTTTCTCTTCCGTCGCGGAATCCACGCGCTAAGCATCAGAATTCGGAGAAATCGGGGCACGGGCGAATGTCGGGCCCGATTTCTTTCTATCATCCGGATTTAGCAGGCCTGGAGGGACTCGAACCCCCAACACCCGGTTTTGGAGACCGGTGCTCTACCACTTGAGCTACAGACCTTCATAAACCGCCAAAACCAGCCGTCGGCGGAATCGCGTCACCCTGTCCGATTCATGCGCCGGTGAATCCGACGCCCCAGAGACTACTCCCCACGGCGAACGAGGAGAGGACTATGCGTGAATCTTCGCAACGGCACCCGCGCCAACGGTACGGCCACCTTCACGAATAGCAAACCGCAGCCCCTCGTCCATCGCGATCGGAGTAATCAGCTCGACCTGCAGTGTGATATTGTCACCCGGCATCACCATTTCTACCCCTTCGGGCAGACTGATTGAACCGGTCACATCCGTCGTCCGGAAATAAAACTGAGGCCGATAATTGCTGAAGAAAGGTGTATGGCGTCCCCCTTCTTCCTTGGCCAGAATGTAGGCTTGACCTTCAAATTTCGTATGGGGATTGATGGAGCCCGGGGCGGCCACGACCATTCCGCGTTCGAGTTCCTCTTTTTCGACACCCCTCAGCAACAGACCGACATTGTCGCCCGCCTGGCCGTCGTCAAGAAGTTTGCGGAACATCTCGACACCCGTCACGACCGTCTTGCGCTTGGCACCGAAGCCCACGATCTCAACTTCGTCTCCAACTTTGATCCGGCCTCGCTCAATACGACCCGTCCCCACCGTGCCGCGACCCGTAATCGAAAAGACATCCTCGACCGGCATCAGGAAAGGTTTATCAACATCACGCAAGGGCAGAGGAATGTAGGTGTCCACCGCCTCCATCAACTCGATGATGCACTTGGTCTTTTCGGCATGTGTCGGATCTGAAAGAGCCTCCAACGCCGAACCGCGAATCACCGGAACTTGGTCTCCAGGGAACTGATAGCTCTTCAGAAGGTCACGCACCTCGAGCTCAACCAAGTCCAACAATTCCGGATCATCCACCTGGTCAATCTTGTTGAGAAAGACGACCAGATAGGGGACATTGACCTGCCGGGCCAGGAGCACGTGCTCACGAGTCTGAGGCATCGGGCCGTCCGCCGCCGAAACGACCAAAATCGCTCCGTCCATCTGTGCCGCGCCGGTCACCATGTTCTTGACATAGTCGGCATGCCCGGGACAGTCTACATGGGCATAATGCCGCTTGTCCGTCTGATACTCCGCGTGGTGGACATTGATAGTCAGTCCCCGTGCCTTCTCTTCCGGCGCATTGTCAATTTCGTCGAAGGCCTTCGCCTGAGCCAGACCTTTGAGGGACAACACTTGGGTGATCGCCGCCGTCAGGGTGGTTTTTCCATGATCCACATGACCGATGGTGCCGATGTTCACATGCGGCTTTGTGCGTTCGAATTTCGCTTTCGCCATTGCCCGATGAACCTCCTCTACAAGGTGATTTCGTAGTGCCAATGAAAGAATTGAGCTCGCGACCAGGGTTGAACTGGTGACCTCGTCCTTACCAAGGACGCGCTCTACCGACTGAGCTACGCGAGCAGCCTGTTTTCGTCAAAAGACTGGCTCGGTCGCCAAACTGACTGGCTCAGCACAAGTTGAACTCGCTGAATGGAGCGGGCGACGAGGTTCGAACCCGCGACCCTCAGCTTGGAAGGCTGATGCTCTACCAACTGAGCTACGCCCGCAGAAAAAAAACGTCTATAGGCGATGCTCCATCAGCGGACAGAGCATCCTAAGCTGAATAATAATAAACTGTTGAATCTATGGATTCTGTGACCGTTTTAAGTGGTGGCGGATGGGTTCGAACCACCGTAGGCCGAAGCCAGCAGGTTTACAGCCTGCCCCCTTTAGCCACTCGGGCACGCCACCGAAAGAGGCCCCAAGCCACATCCAACTCTCTGAGAATAAAAGAGATTGCGTCGAGCCGCAAGGGCAACTCGTTCGACATGCCAGGGCTTCCAGAGCTGGCGACAGGAATTGAACCCGCAACCTGATGATTACAAATCACCTGCTCTACCGTTGAGCTACGCCAGCCCAAATCCTGTCTCGGAAAAAGTCAAATTTCAAGATAAGACTATTTTCCTCAAAAGTCAAGCACATTCCTACCTTTTTGGGCCTCCCCCGCCCTCTTGCCATTTCTCCGCGCTATCCCCTATTCTCTTAATATACAATCATATAAAACTTCTTCTAACCGTTCTACTATTTTCGCTTCCAAACAGTTCCTCCTCGGCGATCCTCCAACACGATTCCCTTGCGCTCCAACTCTAATCGTATCTGGTCCGCCCTGTCCCAATCCCAATTAGCGCGAGCCTGAGTGCGCAATTCAATCATCTGAAGGACCTCGATGTCAGTCATGGTTTCATCTTCTAAGTCAATCAATCCAAGCACTTTGTTCCAGTCGCGCAGCTTGCCCAGCACCTTCACCTCGTCCTGCTGCGCCAATTTTCCGTCGGCGATAAGGCGGCCTATGTCGCGCACATAGTTGAAGACCGCACCCAAAGCCGGCGCAATATTCAGGTCATCGTCCAAGGACGCCACGAACTCCTTTTCGCGTCGCTCATTGGTCTCATCCAGAATCTCGCCCGCCTCGTTTCCGCCGGCCAGATGGACATTTCGCGCGAAATCCCGCAATCGCTCAAGGGCTCCGCGAGCGGCAGTCAGCGCATCGAAAGTGAAATTGAGTTGCTGACGGTAATGAGTGGCAAGGAGCACATAGCGGACCTCCATCGGCTTGTAGCCCCGCTCCAATATGTCGCGCAAGGTATAGAAATTCCCCAGACACTTTGACATTTTCTGCCCGTCAACGAGCAGAAACTCCGAATGAAGCCAATAGCGCACGAAAGGTTTCCCCGTCGCACCCTCCGCCTGGGCGATCTCGTTCTGATGATGCGGGAAAATCAGGTCAACGCCTCCGCCGTGGATATCGAAAGTCTCACCAAGGTATTTTTGCGACATGGCGGAGCATTCGATATGCCAACCCGGCCGGCCCCTGCCCAGAGGCGTATCCCAGAAAACCGGACCGTCCTCCGGCGTCCAGGCTTTCCACAACACAAAATCGCGAGCATCCTCTTTTTCATATTCATCTGATGTGATTCGAGCGCCGGCCCTCGTTCCCGACAGGTCAAGGTTCGCAAACTTGCCATACGAAGGGAAGGTATCTATCTTGAAGTAGGTGGAGCCCTCCGCGACATAAGTATGGCCGCGCTCGGCAAGGCGCTCAATCGTCCGCACCATGTCGGGGATATGCTCCGTGGCGGCGGGATAGACCTCCACAGGTTCAATCCGCAGAGCATCGCGATCTTCAAAGAATGCCTTCTTGTAGCGTGCCGTATAGTCTTGGAGCGGGACACCTTCAGCCGCGGAATCGCGAATCGTTTTGTCATCCACATCCGTCAGATTCATCACATGGAAGACTTCGTAGCCGCGATATTTCAAGTATCGCCGCAGCATATCATAAAAGACGAAGGCGCGAAAATTGCCGATGTGAGCTACATTGTAGACCGTGGGGCCGCAAGTGTATAACCTAACTTTGCCGTTTTCGAGAGGATGGAAGTCTTCGATGCGGCGCGTCAGGGTGTTGTAAAGTCGGATAGCCATTTAGGAATCCATGTGAGTTGAAGAAGATGCTGAAGACCTTGAGGTCTGAGGATGTGAGACAACCAGCGCCCAGTAGCGCGTAAAGTACGCAAGACCGGAAACCACCAAGAACACGACACTGATCCACAGAACGATTTGCGGTTGTGCCCAAGGGAATCTCGCGGGAGACTCGAAGTTGACCGTGTAAGAAATCAGAGTGAGTGCCGTCAAGAACATGGACATTTTGCCCAGGAAATTCGCCTCGAGAACTACTCGGCGGCGGCGGTAGGTATGAATGCCGCCCAACACAATGGCGACATCTCGAAACAGAACCAGTATCAGAAATCCCAAAGGCAAGGGATTCGCGCGCCAGGGAAGCGCAAGGAAAATTCCCAGTCCTGCAAGCCAAATCTTATCCGTTAGCGGATCAAAAAGCCTGCCCCAATCGGTCGCCTGCTTCAAGACACGAGCCAGAAACCCATCCAAAATATCCGTCAGCAATGCAAGGCCAATGATGACCAGAGCCCAGGAGTTCCCATATCCTTCCGTGCCCTGCTTCAGAAAGTAGAAGAGCGGGATGAGCAGCAAGAGTCGGGCAAAGGTCAGGAGGTTGGGAATTGTCACGATCGGGCCATGATTCGTCCCGCCACTTGCGCCGGTTTTGCCACAGCCGCTTTCGGTCGCAGAATCCTCCAAGTGCGCGTGCTTCCCCGCTTCTTTGGTGACTGTCCCCATTGTAAACAGAATGGCTTTAAGTCAACCCGCCCAGAAGTCGCTCAAGCTCCATCTGTGCCCACGACTCGCCGGTCTCCTCAGCGAGCGCCCGGCCTTCGTTTGGCGGAATCGGCACCGGATAGTTCCCGCTGAAGCACGCGGTGCAGAAGTCCCGGCTATTCCCCGGCGCACATTGCAGCAGTCCGTCCAGCGAAAGATAATGCAGAGAATCCACTTGCAGAAAGCGACGGATTTCCTCTTCCGAATTCCAGGCCGCTATCAGTTCTTTCCTCGTCGGAAAGTCCATTCCATAGAAACAAGGATGCCGAATCGGGGGCGAAGAAACGCGCACATGAATCTCGCGGACCCCCGCATGCCGCAAGAGTCCCACGAGTTTTTTCAAAGTCGTGCCACGAACAATCGAGTCTTCCACAAGCACCACTCGCTGACCTTCAAGAACATCGGCCACTGTGTTGTATTTGATGCGCGTGTTGAAAGCGCGCATGAACTGACTCGGATTGATAAAGGTGCGGCCGATATAGTGATTGCGAATCAGGCCGATGTCAAATCGGATCCCGCTTGCATGGGCGTAGCCCACCGCCGCGGTATTGGAAGAATCCGGCACTGCCATAACCATGTCCGCCGGCACCGGCGCTTCCTGCGCCAGTCGCTCCCCGAATCGGCGGCGACTCCGGTAAACGGGCTCTCCCCAAATACAACTGTCCGGTCGCGCAAAATAAATCAGCTCGAAAATGCACTGCGACAACTTCGACTCGCCAAAACGAACCGAATGCTGACCGTTTGCATCAATCTCGAGAATCTCGCCCGGTTCAATGTCTCGCACATAACTCGCCCCCGTCAAGTCGAAGGCGCAGGTCTCCGAGGCGACCATCACCGCTTCGCCTTTTTTCCCGATGACAAGAGGCCGGAAACCGTGCGGATCTCGCGCTCCGATCAGTCTGTCAGGCGAAAGAAACAGCAGAGAATAAGCTCCCGTAACCTGTTCCAATGCGTCCCGGATTCGAGCGGTTAAGGATTTCTGGTGGGAGCGGGCCACCAAATGAACGGTAAGCTCCGTATCACTGCTCGTTTGGAAAATCGCGCCTTCCGCTGACAACTGCCTGTGAAGTTCTTGCGCGTTCGTCAGATTGCCGTTGTGGGCAACGGCCAAAGTACCGTCCTTGGTCGTCACCACCAGAGGCTGGATATTGAGCGCCGACGAACTGCCCGTCGTTGAATAGCGGACATGTCCAACGGCAGTCGTCCCGTGCAGAGCCGCGAAAACACTGTGATCATGAAAGACATCCGCCACCAGCCCTGCATCACAATGTGAATAAAGCCGTCGGCCGTCCGCGGTCACAATACCGGCAGATTCCTGACCACGATGCTGCAAAGCGAACAGGCCGAGATAGGCCAACTCAGCCGCTTGTGGGTGGCCGAAAATCCCAAAAACTCCGCAGCTTTCTTTGGGGCGATCTTGCGTCATTTCTATCATCGCCTTTCTAAAGGATCTAATATACATAACGCTAAGGGCATTGTCAACCCAAAAATTGGGGGCCTTCAGATGATAACTTGCAAATTGTGAGACTTTGTGCTATCTTGAAAAGTCAAAAATGGCTTCCCATGCCCTCAAAATCAAAGCTTCGCTCCACTTCCTCCGTGGCTCAACGAGTCAGACAGGCGCTTCGAAAAAACCGAGCCCTGGTGAACGGAAACATACCGTCCGTGGAGCGCGAGATTGGGCGACTACCGCGAAAAAAGCATTCGGAGGCCAAACGGCTGGCAGCCAAGATCGAACTGGAAGCCCGCATTGTCTGGAACCGGCTGCAGAAGGCCGGTGGCGCGATGCCCTTCGATGACCACTCGCCTGCCGCCGAAATTCAAGCCGAATTTGGCATTTCAAAGAAAGCCTTTAAGCGAGGGCTGGGAAGACTCTATCGGCAACGCCGCGTCGAGTTGCTGCCGCGAGGCGTGCGCGCCGTGACTCCACCTGCAAACGATGAAGATAGGAATAGAAAATGGCCAAAGCGCGTGTCGCAGTCCTAAGAACAAAACCCGAAACCGTTCTACATGACATCGGCCGCCTCTGCGAGTCGGCAGGCATGAAAGAAGCTCTGGCGCCAAGCGCCACGACCATCCTGAAAGACAATATCTCCTGGCATTTCCCGTTTCCCGCAGCGAACACGACTCCGTGGCAACTTGAAGGAACGATTCTGGCGTTGCGCCAAGCAGGATTCACCGACTTGGTTTGCGTGCAGAATAAGACGGTGGTTACAAACGCCTTCAAAGGCGAAGATCTGAACAAGTATAAATCCATCTTCAGGAAATATCAGGTGCCGGAGCTTTTCAACTTCCGAAATGAGGATATGAAATGGGAAGTGTATCGGCCCAAGACGAAAATGCTCGTTCTGGACAGAATCTATCCCGAAGGAATCCGAGTGCCCGATTACTTCCAAGGAAAAAACATTGTCCATCTGCCGACCGTCAAGTGCCACATTTACACGACGACGACGGGCGCGATGAAAAATGCCTTTGGCGGTCTCCTGACCACACGACGACATTACACGCATACATGGATACACAAAACGCTGGTTGACCTTCTGGCAATCCAAAAAGAGATTCATAGCGGAGTCTTCGCTATCATGGACGGCACCACCGCGGGCAATGGCCCCGGTCCTCGCACGATGGTTCCCGAGGTCAAGGACTACATCCTGGCAAGCGAAGACCAAGTGGCCATTGACGCTGTCTCAGCCAAGATGATGGGCTTTGACCCTCTTTCAATCGAATACATCGCGCTGGCCCATGAGAAGAAATTAGGCGTCGGCGACCCACGGGAGATTGACATCGTCGGAGCTGATATTTCGGGCGAGAATTGGCGATTTTTCGTGGGGGACAACGCGGCCAGCCGTGCTGGAGACATCCTCTGGTTCGGGCCCTTGAAATCGCTTCAAAAGCTCTTTTTCCACACTCCCTTGGTCGGCCTCTTCATTCTCGGCTCCGAACTCTACCATGACTATTATCGCTGGCCTTTCATAGATCGTGGAATCTTCCAGCGATGGAAGAAAGAGACAACATGGGGCAGGCTCTTTGCAGAGTATGAACCCAAAGATTCCTGACAAGAACTCCGTGCCACGTCGAGCTCGTCCTTCCATCTACACCGTCGGATATGAAGGCTACACTTTGGGCGAGTTTCTCGACCTGCTGAAGCGTCACGGAATATCCGTCATCATGGATGTTCGGAATCGTCCGTCAAGCCACAAGCGAGGCTTCTCCAAAACACCTCTGCGCACGGCGTTGGCAAAACAGGAAATTGAGTATGTCCATCTGCCTCAGCTCGGCATTCCGCGGGAACTCAGAGTCCGGTATCGAGAAGAGAACGATTTCCGCATCTTGAAGCGCTATCTTAAGATCCCTCTCGAACAAAACCATCATCTACTCCTAAAAATTCTGAAAGACTTCCACGACCGAAATGTCTGCCTCTTGTGCTTTGAGAAAGAGGCTTCTCTCTGTCATCGCGCCGTCATCGCTGACTTCCTCGCCGAGCACGACGGATACGAAATCCATCATCTTTAGACTTAATAGACCCCCCAATCATGAACACGAACATCCGTGAAATTCTCGCACTGGCGAAAAGCGAAAAGGTCACTGCGGTTGACCTGCAATTTACCAACCTCTATGGAGGATGGCATCATATCACACTGCCCGCCTCGCAATTGACCGAAAGGACCTTCGAGGAAGGCGTTCCGGTAGATGGCTCGTCCATCCCGGGATTCAAGAGGCTCGAATCCGGAGACATGATACTCGTTCCGGATCCCTCGACCGCTCTTTGGGATTCCTTCTGGTCATCGAAGACTCTGTCGTTCATCTCATCGCTGTACGAAGCCGGCAATCTCGCTCCTTTTCTTCGGGATCCTCGCAGCATTGCCAAGCGCGCCGAGGAAGTGCTCAGGGCCAGTGGCATCGCGGAGCGCAGTCTTTGGGCGCCGGAATTCGAATTCTATATCTTCGACCGCGTGTCCTACCAGAATGATGTGAACCTTGCAGGCTATCGCATTGATTCGGATGAGGCCGATTGGAACTCGGGTCAGGACTTGCCGGGGAATCTGGGCCACAAAATCCCACGCAAATCCGGCTATCATGCGTCTCCGCCGCTCGATCGTCTCTATGATTTGCGGGCCCAAATGGTGGAGCGACTCGAAGAAGCGAAAATCCCCGTGCGCTACCATCATCACGAGGTCGGCGGGCCGGGACAATCTGAAATCGAGATTCTCATGGGGCCCCTGCTCTGGATCGGGGATGCGGCGCAGCGAGCGAGGTACATCATCAAAATGACAGCTCATCAAGCCGGAAAATCCGTGACCTTCATGCCGAAGCCTCTGTACAATGAAGCCGGCTCAGGAATGCATTTCCATCAAACCCTTTGGAAAGACGGCTGTAATCTCTTCTATGACGAGAAGGGCTATGGAGGGATTTCGCCTTTGGCCAAATCGTACATTGCCGGATTGCTCGACCATGGCTCGGCGCTGCTGGCTCTCACAAATCCCTCGACGAATTCCTACAAGCGGCTTGTCCCCGGCTTTGAAGCACCGGTGCGACTTTTCTATGGCCTTGCCAACCGGTCCGCCGCGATTCGCATCCCCAAATATGCGACGAGTCGTGACGAGAAACGCATCGAATATCGTCCGAGTGATGCCACCTGCAATGTCTATCTGGCCATCGCCGCACAGCTCCTGGCCGGATTGGACGGAATCCAGAGAAATCTTGAGCCATCGAAGATGAACATGGGTCCGATTGATGAAGATGTCGCCAAGCTCCCTTTGGAAGAGCAATCCAAAATTCGTCAGCTTCCCACTTCGTTGCGAGAATCTTGTCTGGCACTCGTCGCCGACCACGACTTCCTGACGCGAGACGGTGTCTTTCCACCCGATTTCGTGGACACATGGATCAAGCAGAAAGTGGAAGAATACAACGAAGTCCGCAAGCGCCCTCATCCGTACGAAATCGGCTTGTACTATGATGTTTAGAACTACAATCAGATTGGCTCGATTGACCCCCCTTCCGTCCCCCCGTGAACGGAGGGAGACTCGTAGACCCGCCCGGCGTCCATAATTGAACCTTCAGGGAGGATACCTTGTCCCTTTCACGCGACGACATTCTTCGTATCATTAAAGAAGAGAAAATCCGGTACATCCATCTCTGGTTTGCCGACATCAACGGCCGATTGCGCGGGTTGACGATTCCCGAGAGCGAACTTCCCGACGCCTTTGACC
>DYHQ01000094.1 GCA_020724065.1 Candidatus Puniceispirillum sp.
GAGATGACGACTTTGCGGTCGGTGAAGAAGTCAATGGATTCCCAGCCGTGCGCTTTCAGGTCGCCGAAGAAAGAGCCTTTGCTTCCACCGAAACAGAAGAACGACATGGGCGCGGCAACACCGATATTGATGCCCATCATGCTCGGCTCGGCTTCATAGCGGTACTTGCGCGCGGCCTCGCCGCTGGTCGTGAAAATCGAAGTCGCGTTCGCCAGTTCGTGCGTATGAATCAAATCGAGCGCGTCGTCCAAAGTTTTCACAGGCAAAATGCACGCAACCGGTCCGAAAATCTCTTCCTGCACAATGACCATGTCGCGTTTTACTCTGTCAAAGATTGTCGGGCCGACGAAATAGCCTTTCTCTCGCACAGGAGGCTTGCGACCGTCCAAGATAAGCTCGGCGCCTTCTTGAATCCCTTTCCCAATGTAGCGCAAAACTCGCTCGCGGGCCTTTTCGGAAATCACGGGACCTAATTCCACGCCGGCCTCGAGGCCGTTTCCAATTTTCAGCGCCGCGGCTCGCTGCACAAACTTCTCGCGGAATGGTTCATAGATTTCAGCAACCGGAACAAGCACCGCGCCCGCCAAACACCGCTCACCCGCGCATCCAAAGACCGATTCGACAATGTTCTCGACGCTCTCATCGAGCTTGGCGTCGGGCATGATGACGATGTAATTCTTCGCGCCGCCCAAAGCTTGCACGCGCTTGCCGTGTTTGCCGCATTCCGCATGAACATGGCGCGCGACCGGACTGGAGCCGACAAACGAAACGCCCTTAATATCCGGATGCTCCAAAATTCGCTGAGCCGCTTCCTTTGCGCCGTTGACCAGATTCACGACGCCCGGCGGAAAGCCTGCTTCATGAATGAGCGCGAAAAGCTCCTGCTGAGACTGTGGGACTTGCTCGGAAGGTTTCACGACAAAGGTATTGCCGCACGCAACGGCGAAGGGCAAGAACCACAGCGGCACCATGAAGGGGAAATTGAAGGGCGCGATGCACGCGAAGACGCCGATGGGCTGGCGAATCGCTTCGCAGTCAATTCCGCGCGCGACATCTTCCAAGACGCGGCCCATCATCAGCGACGGGATCCCCGTGGCGACCTCGATGCACTCAATTCCGCGCCGGACGCTCCCTCGCGCTTCATGCAGAGTCTTGCCATTCTCGGTCGTCAAGGTGCGCGCGAGATCTTCGAAGCGTTCTTCAAGAAGATTCTTCAGACGGAAGAAGTGGCGGGCGCGTTCAAGGGCCGGGGTAGCTCGCCATGCGGGGAAGGCTTCGCGGGCCGCGCGGACGGCATCATCTACATCGGAAGCTGCACCGAGCGGCACATGCGCCAAAACCTCGGTCGTGGCTGGATTGCGCACTTCGAGCGTCTGTGTGGCGCGTGCGGCGACCCATTTGCCGCCAATGTAATTCTTTAGAATTGAAGGATTTGTGCTCATGGAAAATTTGCGTCTCAAGATATAGGTTTTCTATGGGGGAAAGTCAAGGCCTTAGACTCCAATGTCCTCGTTCCACAGCGCTGGATTTTCGCGGATGAACCGTGCCATCATCTCGATGCACTCGGCGTTGTCGAGGTCAACGACTTCAATGCCGTGTGATTCCATAAATTCCCGAGCCCCTTCGAAATTGCGGGATTCACCGGCGATGACTCGCGCGATGCCGAATTGCACGGCGGCTCCCGCGCAAAGATAGCAGGGCATCAGCGTCGAGACGAGCGTCAATCCTCGGAAGCTGCCGATTCGACCCGCATTGCGCAGGCAATTGATTTCGGCATGTTCGAGCGGGTCGCTGTTCTGAACGCGCCGATTATGCCCCCGCGCGATGATTCTCCCTTCGCGCACGAGCACGGAACCGATGGGAATCCCGCCCTCAGAAAGACCCAGCTTCGCCTCTTCGATAGCGGCGGAAAACAATTGATTATCTGATGAAGAATTCCGCGTGTTCATAGCAGCCTTGCCTCGTATTTTTCGAGGAGCCTGCAAACTAATATAGCAGGAAATCTCGCAATGTCAATTTCATGGGCTCAATAGTTGGGAACACAGCATCACATAAAGAGGAAATCCAAGAAAACCCCAAATCCAAAATCGGAAATCCGAAACGAGTCCGCGAAATTCGTGTGTCCGTTGTCGGTCTCCGGACCGGCTATGGCACAAAACCATTTTCACCAGCCCCTCACGGTCCTGCCTAACCCCGGGCATGGATCGAGAATCAAACCTTCTTGGAAACGGCGCTATGGTGCTGTTGAATAAATAGATCAACATGGGCTTGATCTTTGGCAACTATTTGGCTAAATTGATCAGAAAGGATCCATAATGTCCCGCGTGATCGATAAGTCCAACCCTCTGTCTCTTGAACGGAAAGCAGAACCTCCCTCGGACGCGGCAACGCCCGCCTATCAGACCTACTTCGAGGATGAACAGAAGCGAGTGAGGCTGTATCTCGGCGATTGCCTTGATGTCATGGGAGCAGCCCCCGAGGGATGCGTAGATCTCATTTTCGCCGACCCGCCCTATTTCCTCTCAAACGACGGCATTACATGCTATGCTGGAAAAATGGTGTCGGTGAATAAGGGCAAGTGGGATCGCTCGAAGGGCTTTGATCAGAATTTCCGATTTACCACCGAATGGCTCGCCGCATGCCAGCGCGTTTTGAAGCCGAATGGAACGATATGGGTCAGCGGAACGCATCATGTCATCCATCTGGTGGGCGTCGCTATGCAATGGCTCGGATACAAGATATTGAACGACATCACTTGGGAAAAACCCAATCCTCCGCCGAATCTTTCGTGTCGCTACTTTGTGCATGCCACAGAAACGATTATCTGGGCTGCAAAGGACAGAAAGAGCAGACATCATTTCGATTATCAACTGATGAAGAAGTTGAGTGGCGACAGACAGATGAAGAGCGTGTGGAGAATAGCGCCACCTAACGGATTTGAAAAGCGATACGGAAAGCATCCGACTCAAAAACCCGAAGCGCTGCTCGATAGAATCATTTTGGCTTCCAGTCGGCCCGGCGACCTGGTTTTGGATCCCTTTTGTGGCAGCGACGCCACGGGCGTATCCGCAGTTCGTCACGGACGGAAGCACATCGGCATAGAGATGTCGAAGGAATGGCTTGATGCAGCTCGGAAGAGGCTTCTTGACGAATTGGGAAAGAAGCAACAAATGCATGTTGGGGATATGGATGGCTGATATCGAATTCTATAAGAGGCATTTTGGAATTCGCTCAGTTGAGGAGTTCCTCGATTTCTTTTTTCGATACCCCAAGAGCACCAATCGAACCGCGGGCTTTTTTGTTGACTGGACAAAGATTCTGACGAAAATCAACAATCCAAGGTATATGGAAGCCCTTGCGCTGCTTGGAACCATACGGCATCGTCCGAACCCTTTAGATGCACTTGAAGAAATGCTCCTGACCTATCCCCGTGTGGGAGAGGTCGTCGCAGACATGTTGGCTATCCATGAGCCACATGCAACTGTGATTCTCGATCTCGACGGGCGTCTTGAGGAGATTTCGGTGATCTTTCAGAGCTCCGCCTTTACGCAGGAGGATGCCAAGTCCCTGGCTCTCTTTGCGAAACAGAGTGGCCTTCTGGAGCATCTGGCGAAGATTATCAATATGTGGGACTATTCTTTTGGGGTGGAGGTAGGTATTGACACGAATGCTCGTAAGGGTCGCAGCGGTAAGTCTGGTGAAATGCTACTGCATCCACATATTGTGGCTGCTTTGAAGGGCAAGAAGCTTCAACATCTGCTTAATGCAAAGCCCGGCAAGCTCTTGTCAAAAGAAATAGAAATCCCAAAGGACGTCTATGATCGGGCGTTCGATGCACTGATATTCAAAGACTCAAAGCTAATCGCCGTTGAAGTGAATTTCTACAATGTCGGCGGTACCAAACTCGACTCCATCGCCAGCGATTATCAGACGCGGGCGCGGGATTGTAGGCAGGCAGGGATGACTTTTGTGTGGGTGACGGATGGGCAGGGATGGAATTCATCGAAGGGAATGCTTCGTCAGGCGATAGAGAATATTGATTACATTTTCAATTTTGAACTGCTCGAGCGGGGCGCGCTCACGAAATTGTGCGACGAAGTGTTTCGATAGACTTCAGCCCTACCTCTCTGCATTCAATATCGCCAAAGAAAGAACTCCCTGTTGAGCCTATCTTGAAATAACACTTGACAGGGAGGAGCAGTTTTTCGTGTTTTGGAGACATCATTTGTCTTCTGGATCGAGGCAAGAAGGGAGCAAGCGGCATCTTCTCGTTGATGAGGCGGACACCTGTCGTTCCCATCACGGATGGTTGTCATTCCCATCACTAATGGTTGTCATTCCCGCGCAAGCGGGAATCCACTCTCTCCCAAGTCACAATCTGAATCCCGCCTTCCGCGTTCTCTTTTCCATTCTTGTGTTCATACACTCTTCTTAATCGTTGGTCACTCCGATATAGGGGTTCCCCGCTTTGGCGAAGCCAAAATATGGACATATAGGTTTCCATTGTGGATTCCCGCTTTCGCGGGAATGACCCTCTGAACTGCTTTCACGGGAATGGCACTCTGACCTGCATTGCGGGAATGACAGGGGAGCCATTGAGACGCCGATCCCCGCGTACGCGGGGACCTGCATGTCGCTGCGTCGTAGTCGCACGCGACCCTTTCAGAGAGGAAATTTATTTCGAGATAGGTTCGTTGTCCCCCTACCGAAGTGTGGGGACACCTCATTGGTTCTTCCCCTGCTTCAGCAGGGGAAGTTAGAGGGGGTTTATTCTTGGCGCCATTGCGGTTCTGGAGAACCACAACGGCGACTTAGTACATACTCCCTCCATCCAATATTCCCACCCAAAGAAGATTCCCTCTTTTAGGACAGTGCCATCTCCGAAAAGGTTGGCGCATTGCTAAATGGCCGTATTGGCTGCTGGCAGCTAATCCTTAAACTCGTAGCGCCCCCACCCCTTGCGGGACATCTCCTGTCACGCGAGGTGAGGGCACGCACGCGCGGCGGGTTCAAAATCCTGCCTTTTCCATGTCCTCCAATAGCAGCTTCATAACTATCCATCGCCCTACGCTAACTTGAAAAGAAATCTTGCTCTTGGTATATTGATTGTTGAGATTCTTGGGGATAAATCGCCTCACCTTCTGCAAGTCCGGTGCGCTCGGAACCAGAAGCTCTTGGTTTCGTTTACGATTAGATAGCCGTCGGTCTGAAATCAGATTTAACAAGATTTTTGCACGAAAGCCTGTGTTATTGAAATATTTTCACCTTTTAGTACTGATATTACACAAAGGATACCGATGAAACGCGGTGCACTCTACTTCTTGCTTGTGGTGATTTTCGCAATTGTGGCCGTTGTTCTATCGCACTTGATTCGCTCGGCCCGTTCGGAGCGCGAACTGGCCACCGATGGATCCCAGGCGATTTCCGTGACGACCATGCCGTTGCAAGCTCCCTCCTTCATTGACACGATTGCCGTCACCGCCTCTCTGCGCGGAATTCATGAAGCGAAAGTCTCGGCCGAAACCGGCGGACGAGTGATTGCTCTCTACGGCGAAGTGGGCGATTTCTTTGGTAATGGAGAGCCTTTGCTGCAACTGGATTCAAGTCTGAAAAGCCTGAACGCTCAGCAAGCCAGAGTGGCGTTTGAAAAAGCCGAGGCGGATTTGGCGCGTGCCGAGAATCTGTTCAAAGCCAAAAGCATATCCGACTCCGAATTGGAAGCGGCACGCCTTGGGGCGAAAGCGGCTGAAGTGGCTTGGCGCATGGCCCAAACGGACTATGAGAACACGACCGTGCGCGCCCCCTTTGCGGGTACTTTGGCCGGCCGATTCGTCGAACTCGGAGAGATGGTGGCGCCGGGTGTTCCTGTTGCAAGTCTGGTGGACCTGCGGCGATTGAAAGCAGAGTTTCAGTTGACGGAGAAGGAACTTGTTGCGACGGATGAGGGAGATTCTGTCTTGGGTGCTATTGACGCACTGCCTGGGTTGGTGCTGCACGGAACCATTACGGCTCGCTCCCTGCAAGCGTCGGAGGGCACGCGCGTTTTTTCCGTTGAGGCAACTTTCCCGGGCATGCGGGGTATCGCCTCAGGAATGTTTCTGCGGGGATTTATTCTCGTGGATGGCACGGGCGCGGGATTTCTCGTTCCGCGAGAAGCGGTATATGGCTCGGGCGATGAAGCCCGAATCTACATTGCCGAAAACGGAAAAGCTCAAGCTCGCAAAGTGCACGGCGAAAGTCCTCGCGGAGCTTGGATTCTGGTTCATGGAGATGATTTGCAGCCAGGTGAGTCCCTAATCGTAACCGCATCCAAGGTGATTGAGGATGGTGCGGCGATTTCTGAGAGCGGAGAGAATCAGCCATGAAATTGACGGAAATCGCCATACGACGACCCGGCTTCTTTTCGATGATTTTTACCGCCTTGGCGGTTTTGGGTGTCATCGGCTACATGCGGCTTCCAGTCAATTTGTTGCCCGAAATGGACTGGCCGTGGGTCATTGTCTCTACGGTTTGGCCCGGTGCGGGGCCGCGCGAAGTCGAGTCCATGATTTCAAAGCCGATGGAAGAAATCTTCTCCACCATCGGCGGCTTGAAACATGTGCGCAGCTACAATTCGGAGAATGTCTCCGTCGTCATGCTCGAATTCGACATGGCCGAGGATGTGAATGAAGTGACGGCTGAGGTGCAGCGCAAGCTCGAGTATGCCCGACCGCTCCTGCCGGAAGGAGCGAAGTCGCCGATTGTCGAAAAAGCCGACATCGGGACAGCGCCGATACTTCGCCTGTCGCTGACCTCGGACTTGCCTGAGAAGGAACTCTTCACGCTGGCTAAAGAACATGTCAAGCCGCTGCTGGAGCAAGTCAAGGGCATCGCCACCGTGGATATTGTGGGAGGCTTCGAGCGGGAAATTCGGGTGGAAGCTGACCCGGACAGATTGGCGGCGGCGGGCGTGGCCATTACCGATTTGACGGCGACTATCGGCGGAGAGAATCTCGATTTCTCGGCCGGCAAGATGTATTCGGAGCGTCAGGATGTCGCCGTGCGTCTTTCCGGCAAATTCGACAATCTCGAAAGAATCCGGCAGCTTCCGATTTTGACGCCGCATGGTTCGATGAAACTCGGCGAGCTGGCGGAGGTTGTGGATGGCATCAAAGAAGAGCGTTCGTATGCTCGCCTGGACGGCAAATCCTGCCTCGGCTTCATTATTGTCAAGCAATCCAAGGTGAACGCTGTCCAAACCGTGAATGAAGCTCGCAAGAAGCTATCCTATATCGAGAAGACCTTCCCTGGCAACCTTCACTTCTCTGTGGCGCAGGATGTGACGGACTTCACCCGCCGGGCGGTGCGCGGCGTGCGCGAGAACTTGCTTGAGGCGATTCTCGCGGTGGCCTTGGTGCTGCTGGTCTTTTTGCATTCGCTGCGCAATTCCTTTATCATTCTCCTGGCGATTCCCACCTCGCTCATCACGACTTTCTTCGGGATGTATATCCTTGGATTCAGCGTCAATCTCATCACGCTGATGGCGATGGGACTTGTCGTCGGCATCTTGGTGGACGACTCCATCGTCGTTTTGGAGAACATTCATCGTCATTTGCGCATGGGCAAAAACTCCCATCAGGCGGCGATTGATGGACGGGCCGAGATTGGGCTGGCGGCCATCGCCATTACGCTGGTGGATGTCGTCGTCTTCTTGCCGATCGGCCTCTTGAGCGGCGTCGTTGGAAAGATTTTTCGCGAATTCGGTGTTTCGATCGTTATCTCCACTCTGCTGTCGCTGTTCGTCAGCTTCACACTCACGCCGCTGTTAGCTTCGAGGCTGAATCGTCCGGAGACTCTCGAAGGCAAAGGGTGGATGAGGAAGCTCGGATTGTGGGTCGAGGAGCGTTTTGAGCAGCTCAAATTGCTGTATCGTCAGTTGCTTGTGTGGGCTTTTGACCATCGCGGTAGGGTTGTTCTGGTTGTCACGCTTCTATTCATCGCAACCATGATACTCCCGGCCATCGGTTGGGTTGGGACGGAGTTCATGCCGGTAACGGATCGCGGCGAATTCGCCATCAATCTCGAAATGCCGCTGGGGACTCCCCTCGAAACCACGAACCAAACGGTACGACAACTCGAAGATTACACGCGCGGTTTGCCCGAAGTAGAGACGGTCTTTGCGACCGCAGGGATGCAGGAATCGGAATGGTATCGCACGATGAGGACTCACATTGGGCAGCTTCAAGTCCGTTTGGTGGATAAGCACAAGCGAGAACGCCGAACCCGTGAAGTGATTAAGAATCTCGAGGGCTATTGCCGCAAGCTCCCTGGCGTGACAGCGGAATTTGCGCAAATCAGTATTTTCGGAGCCGCGGCTGACCAGCCGATTCTCTACGAAGTCAAGGGAGCGAATCTCGATTCGGTGCAGAAGGTGGCGGATGACATGGTCGCGATGCTGAAAGCTCTGCCCGGAGCCGTGGATGTGGGCTCCACCTATGAATTGGGAGTGCCGGAGCTGCGCGTGCAGGTGGATCGCGACAAGAGTGCCGCCGCGAATATCACTCTCGGTGAGGTGGGATTGGCGCTGCACAACGCCATCGAAGGAGAAATTCCGACGCAATATGAAGAGGATGGAAAGGATTTTGATTTGCGCGTGCAAGTCTCGCCTGACAGTCGAAATAATCCCGCGGCTCTCGAGCGGCTCCTCCTGCGCAATCACATGGGAAATCCAGTCTATCTGGGGACGATTGCATCCATTGAACGCAGCAGCGGCCCCACTTCCATCTCCCGCAAGGATCGCGAGCGCCTTATCAGCGTGACGAGTAATATTGCCGCGCGCCCTTTGGGTGAAATCAATCGCGACATTCAAGACAAATTGAAGACCATAGCCATGCCGGAGGGTATCAGCGTGTATGCGAGCGGCGATGTGGAAGTGATGCAGGATATGTTCCGTGACATGGGTTTTGCCATTCTTCTGGCGACGCTCTTCGTCTATATGGTGATGGTGTCGCTCTTCGAATCCTATGTGCATCCGTTCACCGTCATGTTTTCCATACCGGTGGCGCTTTCGGGAGCGATGGTCGGAATGGCGCTCATGGGCAAGAACCTCTCGATGTTCAGCATGATTGGCATCCTGATGCTCTTGGGGCTCGTGGCGAAGAATGCGATTCTTCTGGTGGACTACACAAATACTCTGCGGGGTCGAGGAATGAAAATGCGGGAAGCGCTCCTCGAAGCCGGCCCGACGAGATTGCACCCCATTTTGATGACAACCTTCACGATGGTTTTCGGGATGGCGCCCCTCGCATTTTCGCTTAGCGCGGGCTCGGAAATGCGCTCCGGGATGGGCGTCGTGCTCATTTTCGGCCTCTTAAGCTCCATGTTTTTGACACTCGTTCTCGTGCCGGTCATGTACACCTTCATGGAGCGTTTCCGCCGGCATAGAGAGAGCGTCACGACCGTCGGAGTCTGACAATCATGTCGCTCTCCTCATGGTGCCGTCGAACATAAGGTTGGAGCGAATCAGCTTTCGTGGTTTGGCTGATCGCCATGGGGCAGTGAAGTCAAGGGTTTTCGATTTGCTTGGCCGTGAAGTGGCAACGCTCGTGCATGGGATGCAGCCGCCGGGACATCACTCGGTTCTCTTCGATGGTTCAAACCTGCCCTCCGGAATCTACTTCTACAGACTTGGGA
>DYHQ01000095.1 GCA_020724065.1 Candidatus Puniceispirillum sp.
GACAAACAGGTTAGAGTTAATAGGTCGAAGACATGAGCGAATCCCTTGACAAGAAAGCACATAGCGCGGAGCAACTGAAAGAGGAATTCAAAGGAGTTTTGCAAGGGATTACTTCAACGGAGATTGCCCAAATCGAAGAGGAGCTCATTCGAGAGGGCATGCCGAGGGAAGAAGTCCACAGGCTCTGCGATGTTCACCTTGCCGTGTTTCGGGAATCCCTCGAAAAGGAGCAGACCTTAGCGCCGGCGGGTCACCCCATCCACATCCTCATGACGGAACACCAAATCATGCTGAATTTCGCCGATGAGCTCGTCGCGACGGCGAAAGGGATGAGGGCGGCTGGAAACGCCGATTCCGCAGCCGACAAGATGGAGCAATTGCCCCTTCTTGTGCAGCGCTTCAAAGATTCCGAAAGCCACTATCTGCGCGAGGAAAATGTGCTCTTCCCCTATCTTGAGAAACACGGAATCACGCAGCCTCCCGCCATCATGTGGATGGAGCATGACAAAATACGGGAGATAAAGAAAAGCCTCTATGAGCTGGTTGACTCTCAGAAGCGCTTGAGTTTCTCCGATTTTTCAAAGCGACTGCAAGAAATCGCACTCGCTTTGGCGGATATGCTGTCCAAACATTTCTACAAAGAAAAGAGCATTCTTTTCCCCACAGCTTTGAGAGTGTTCACTGAAACCGAGTGGCCGGAAGCCCGTCGTCAATTTGATGGCATCGGTTATTGTTCGTTTACGCCTGTGGAAGCGCTGGCCGCCTTCGGTGGCCCCAAAGTCCAAGCGTCTGAGCCGCAAGCGAAAGGAGTCCTTCTTTTTGAAACGGGCGTCTTGACAAAGGAACAAATCGAGGCCATTCTCAATACCATGCCGGGTGAAATCACTTTCGTGAACAAAGACGATACGGTTCGTTACTATGCGCAGACCAAAGAGCGGATTTTCACGAGAACTCCGGCGGTGATTGGCCGCAAGGTTCAGCAATGCCACCCCGAGAAGAGTGTCCATGTGGTCAATAAGCTCTTGGAGGATTTCAAGAGCGGCCGGCGCGATATGGCGGCGTTCTGGATTAACATGCAGGGCAAATTGATTTACATTCGGTATTTTGCTGTCCGCGACAAGGACGGTAACTATCGGGGCTGCATGGAAACCACCGAAGACATCACCGAGATCAAGAAAATCGAAGGGGAGAAGAAACTCCTGGATTAGTGCCTTCTCGAGAAGTATCAGGAAACACGGTGTGATACCGCCGTGGCGAGTCTCCAGACCCGACCGGCATCGAAAGGCGCGAAGAGGAGTTCTGGAGTTGCCAAAAAGAGAGGAATTTGTTTAATTATACACTATTGAAGCGAAGGGAAAGGAGGTGATTGGATAGATGCCCTATATCAAGGTGCGCGATGGAGAGCCGTTTGAGCGGGCTTTTCGCCGGTTCTTGAAATCGTGTGAAAAGGCCGGCCTAATGGCGGAGATTAGAAAACATCAGCGCTATGAGAAGCCTTGTGAAGCGCGTAAGCGTAAATCCAATGCCGCCCGTCGCAAAATGCGAAGACTCATGCACATGATGGAACGACAAGGCCGGTAGCGGGCCGGAGTCGGCTTTCTCAAATAGTATGGACACCATTGGGAGGTTTCTCACCCGCTGGTGTCCGTTGCTTTTTCTGACGGGGAAGTCTTCAAGATAGGTGCGTGAAAGCGCGGAAAACAAAACGTCCGGAACAGAGTCTGTGCCGGACGCTTGGGAGTAAAGAGAAGCTCGGCTTCTCTTAGGAGGAATGTTTTGGGTAGAAAGATGACGGTGCCGACAGTTCTGCTGCACTGCCTTCACCTCCCACTCATATACCCACTGTGCAAATTGGAAGTTCCCGTTACCCTGAAACGGCGCTCCGGTGCTCTTTTCAAGAAGAGCGGTCGCCGTCGGGGGTTACCAGACCCAAGATGGCACCGTTGTCGGTCTGGAGAACGACAACGGCGTTCAGTGGCAGGTAGCAAGTGCCTCGCCGAGGCGGGTCGCCTGACCCGCCCGGAATTTGGTGAGTTTGATAAAATATCACAATTTTCAGTGTAAGGCCATGAGTTTATTTGATATTATGGTCCTCGCGGTCGTGATTCTCTTCGGCATTGCGGGCGCAAAACGCGGGTTCATTTGGGAAGTTCTGACCATTGCTGGTCTTGTTGTCGGTCTGTGGATACCGTGGTCTTTTCGCACGCAAATCATTGAATTCGTCGCCGCGTGCTTCGGCTCGAGTCATCTGCGAATCCCGGCGACCGTCATCGCTTTTGTGATAATCTTCTCGGCAATTTACCTTGCTTTCTCCTATTTGGGTTTCTTATTGCACAAGCTTCTTGAAAAAATCTTCCTGGGCTGGTTTGACCATTTGCTCGGAGCGATTATCGGTCTGGTCAAAGGGGCCGTCATTGTCGCTATCGTGTTGGCTGCGCTCTTGATTTCCCCTTGGTACGAGCAAGGTCAGGTGCTTATGGAGAAATCAAAGCTATTGAAGTGGGGAAAAGCGCAGATCGAAAAAGTTCTTCATCTGGAACCGTCTTCTTTGAGAGCGCGAGTCTGATGAACTGGGAATTCGTCTCGAAAGCGCTTGAATTCAACCGCGTGCGAGATATATTGGCAGGTCTCGCGTCGTCTCCGCTTGGGCGGGAGCGTATTTTGGTTTTGGCGCCTCTGCCCGAAGTGGAGCCAGTTTTACGTGTCTCGCGGCGCACCAGCGAAATGGCGGAACTTCTTCGCGAACCTTCCGGTGGTTTTCCCATTTGGGGACTTCAAGATATTCGCGAGGAACTGAAAAGAGCAACTATCGAGGGAGCGGTGCTGGAAGGGGAGGAGCTTCTGAGAATCGCCGATACTCTATCGGTGGCCAAAGCCATTCGCGATTTTGTTGCCAAGCGGAGAGAGAAATATCCTCTTCTCCACGGTATTGCTCAAGGACTTTCCACTTTTACCGACATCGAGTCCTCGATTGCCCGAGCCATTGACAAGGACGGCGAAGTGCGCAATGATGCCACAGCCGAACTGAAGCAGATTCGCCAGGCGATGGCCAAAGAAAACGAGCATCTCCATGAACGCCTGAGCAGCATTCTTCTTGACTGGACTGCCAAAGGCGTCGTGCAAGAGGCGGTCATCGCTTTGAAGGGGGGGAGGCTTGTCATTCCAGTCAAAGAGGCCGCCCGCCATCGAGTGCGTGGTTTGATTTCGGATCAATCGGCCTCGGGTGCCACGGTGTTTTTGGAGCCTGCCGAAACCCTCGAAATCTCGAACCGAGTCCGCCAGCTTGAGATCGAAGAAAAAAAGGAGGTGCACCGCATCCTTCGCGCTCTGACGGGACTCGTTCATGAGCGCCTCAGCGACATCTGGCCGACTTTAGAGATTCTCACGGACTTCGACGAGATTTATGCGCGTGGGCGTCTTTCGGTGCGATGGGGATGCGTGGCTCCGACCATCAATCTCAAAGGAGAGTTGAAAATTATTTCAGGGCACCATCCACTTCTACTGGAACGAATCCAAGATGAGGCGGTGCCTTTGAACCTCGAAATCACTCCCGCAACGCGAACGCTGGTTATCTCCGGCCCCAATGCCGGTGGGAAAACGGTCACACTGAAGACGGTTGGCCTGCTCAGCGTGATGGCTTCTATGGGCCTTCATGTGCCTGCAGCTCCCGGCACGGAGCTGGCGCACTTTGACGCCGTGTTTGCCGACATCGGAGATGCACAGAGTATCGAGAGTGACCTTTCGACTTTCACCGCGCATTTGGGGAAATTGAGAGAGATGGTTGCCGAGCCAAGCCGTCGTAAGTTAGTTTTGATTGACGAAATTGGTTCCTCGACAGATCCGGCGCTGGGGGCGGCGCTGGCGGAAGCGATCCTCGAGGAGTTGACGAACCAAGGAGCAGTCACGCTGTGCACGACCCATCAAGGAGCCCTCAAAGCCTTTGCGCATGGACGCTCCGGTTTTCAAAACGGCTCGATGGCATTCGACGTGATGACGCTCAAACCGACCTACCAATTCCGAATGGGGGTGCCAGGTTCCAGTTATGCGATGGAAATCGCCGGGCGCGTCGGATTGCCGTCGAAGCTCATCGAACGCGCAAAAATCCTGCTCGGCGACGAGCGCGTGGGATTGGAAGAGCTCGTGGCCGAGTTGTCTCAGAAAATCGAGAGTTACGAAAAGCTACGCCGAAAAAGCGACATTAAGGCGACGGAGTTTGAAGGACTCCAAAAGCTTTATGCCGAGCGAGTCTCCGAGCTTCGGAAGATTGAACGGGAGCACAAAAAGAAAGCCATCGCACGCGCCGAAGCGATTCTCGAAAAAGCGAATGCCGAGTTCGAGAAAGCGATACGCGAAATCAAAGAAGGACAGGCCGAGCGTCAGGTTATCAAGTCAGCGCACGAGCGTATCGAAAAGGCAAAGAAGGAGGTTGATTCCGAGAAAGCCAAGCTGTCTCGTGACGAGGTGGTCCCTGTGCCAGAGAAGGAGAAAACACTCGACCATGAGCCCAAGCTTGGCGAAACAGTGCGTGTGGCGGGATTTGAACTTCCGGCTCGGGTGGTGGCTGTACAGGGGGCAAAAGGACGAGTGCAGGTTGAAATGGGTTCGATCAAATTGTGGATTCGGCGAGATGACTTGCGAGCGCCTTCAGGCAAGGGTTTAAAACCCATCGAGGCAAGAGTCAAAATCGAATTGACCGAGCGGGATGTACCTCACGAATTGGATCTTCGCGGCCAATATGCCGAAGACGCTTTGCCTCTTCTCGACCAGTATCTCTTAGATTGCTACACGCGCGGATGGAAATTCGCGACGGTTATTCATGGGAAAGGCACCGGCGCGCTCCGCACCAAAGTCCGCGAGTTCTTGGACAATCATCCGCTCGTGCAAGGCTACACCGACGGCGGCCCAAATCGCAACGACTTCGGCTCGACCCTCGTCGAATTGGCGCACTAAGAAAAACAAGAAGGGAAGATCACTCGTCGCCGCGGCATGCGTCTCGCATGCCCGGCAAACCGTGCTGTTGGCGCGTGGCAGGAGAGACACCTGCCGCCGCGAAAAGATGCAAGAAAGGGGGGAATGATGCGCTGGATTTCGGTCATTTTGTTCGCGTTCGGCTTCACGGAAGCGAGCTTTGCCCAACCCAATCCCGACACGCTCTGGACGCGCACTTATGGAGGCGGCGGCTATGAGTGCGCCAATTCTGTTCAGCAGACAGCCGATGGAGGCTATGTCGTGGCGGGAGGCACCGAATCTTTCGGTGCAGGGGGAAGGGATGTCTATCTTGTGAGGACGAGCAGCCAGGGAGACACGCTTTGGACGCGCACTTATGGGGGGACCGGTGATGACTACGCCTTTTCCGTTCAGCAAACAGCCGATGGAGGCTACATCGTGGCGGGAAGCACCTATTCTTTCGGTGCGGCCAGGGGAGATTTTTATCTGGTGAAAACGGATAGCCTCGGCGACACCCTCTGGACGCGTGCTTATGGAGAAAGCTACAATGATGAATGGGCCTATTGTGTTCAGCAGACGGCGGAGGGAGGCTACATCGTGGCGGGTTACATTTGCTTCTTCGATGCGACCTCGTGTGATTTCTATCTGGTGAAGACGAACAGCCAAGGAGACACGCTCTGGACGCGTATTCATGGTGGGAGAGATTACGATGAGGCCCGTTCTATTCAGCAGACGGCCGACGGAGGGTATATTGTCGCGGGAACCACCCAGTCTTTTGGTATGGGTTCATGGGATTTCTATCTGGTGAAAACGGATAGCCAAGGCGACACACTTTGGACACGAACTTTTGGGGGGAGCCGCGAAGATTGGGCACAATCTGTTCAGCAGACGGCGGACGGAGGCTATGTTGTGGCTGGATTCACCTGGACTTTCACAGTGAACTACCATGATTTCTTTCTTGTGAAGACAGATGACGAAGGCAACGGGCTCTGGACACGCACTTTTGGGGGGAGAGGTCAGGATTGGGCTTATTCTGTTCAGCAGACAGCCGATGGAGGCTATGTCGTGGCGGGAACCACCGAATCTTTCGGTGCAGGGGGAAGGGATGTCTATCTTGTGAGGACGAGCAGCCAGGGAGACACGCTATGGACGCGAACTTATGGGGGCATTGGTGATGATTGGGGTAATTCCGTTCAGCAGACGGCCGACGGAGGCTACATCGTGGTGGGGCTCACCGCGCCTGTTGGTGCCGACTCCTGTGATGTGTATATCGTGAAGACGGGGCCGGAGGTATCAGGGACCGAACTGAACACAATCGGTGTGCCGAGCCAATACATTCTCTCCCCGGCGTTTCCCAACCCGTTCAATCCGACCACGCAAACAAGTTTTGCACTTCCGAAAGCTGGCGAAGTCTCGCTCAGAATCTTCAATCTTTTGGGGCAAGAAGTCGTCACGCTTGTGCATGGCATGCGATCTGCGGGCATGCACGCAGTTACCTTCGATGGTTCAACTTTGCCTTCGGGGATTTATTTCTATCGGCTGCAAGCAGGAAACTTCGTTCAGACGCAGAAGATGTTGTTGTTGAAGTAGCAGCAAAAACACCCGTTCCAACTTCCCCTACCGTAGTCATTCCCGAAAGTAGGTTGGTATTATGACATTGCGCAAGGGGTTGAAACCCCTTGTTCACAATCGAGTTAACAAAGGGCTTTAGCCCCTTGAATAGCAGCTTACTTTTGAGAATCGCTATAGAGTAAGGGAAGGGCTGGAGTCTCCCCCTGCTTCAGCAGAGGGACGGAAGGGGGTTCGCCATGAGAAAACAAAAGGCCCTGAAAATTCATCCAAGGCCTTCATGGGAAAAGAGAATATCTCTACTTCAAAAAGAGCAGCTTGCTTATCGCCGTTTCAGAGCCTGCTTTGAGCACGACAAAATAGAGGCCTGCACCGACAGTTTCTCCAGAAAGACTCATCCCATTCCAGGACCAGCGGTGTTCACCGGGTGATGGAACTGAAATAAGAGTCTCCAACACCTGCCTGCCCAGTAAGTCGAAAATTTCGAGAGAGACGACCGCAGGATGCGCGACAACAAAAGAAATCGCTACGCTGGCGTTGAACGGATTCGGATAGCAACTCACGATAGCGAGATGCTGTGGGACTGGCGCGGGTCGTTCATCCGCCGCGAAATAGACTGCAATATCCAAGAGGCTCCGCGGCAAAACGAAGTAGTCCTCAGTGAAAGGCGAAGTGGCATCCTGCTGGCCGACAATCCCTACGACCGAAATCGGGCCGGAGGGTTCCGAGCTTCCGTCAATGTCGGTGTCTTTGTCAATGTGAATCGTACACAAGCCGGAGCCGTCAGCAACGGTGAGGTCGGCATCCTGTCCTTCGAGGGGCCACGAGTCGCCGCCCACGATGGTGACATATTCCAGTTTTGCCAGCGTTCCTTCTTTGCTTTCGCCCGATACGCCAATGTCATAGCAGTTGACTATCGCTGGCGGGAGAATGTTGCCTTGACTGACCACCTGAATGGTCGGGATACAGAAGCCCTCGCCTGTGTTGCGGATTTGACAAAGACCCCTGAAATGGGATACCCAACCCTCGACGACCAGATAGTCGCCAAAGGAAATCACAGGGGCGTCCCAGTCTCCGAAGATGTTGACTCCAGCGCCGCCGTCCTGAATGAAGAAGTTCGTTGTCTCCGGATTCAGAACATGGTTCGGGATGATGGCAACGCCCGAAGTCGAAACGAATTCGCCTTGATGCACGGGTGTTCCATCGGCCTCATCTTCTTGAACTTGACTGATGGCATAATCAGCGGGTTGGCATGGGCATTGATTTGATTGGCCCGGCGTGGGCAAGGCGATTTCCCAGTCTGCCGCGTTGTTGTCCGTATCTTCATGGTCAGGGCAGCGGGCGATGGAGTAACTGATGCCGCCCGCTGGATACGAATCGGGAGCCTTTGTGCCGCCCTCGCCGTTACAGACATGATCCGGCGCGCAAAAACCATAGCATACGCGGTCTTTGACATCGTCGCCATGGCGCAATTCGACACCGGCGCAATCATCACCTTGCGGGCCTCCGGCGTTTAGCCAGTCCACGCCCCTGAGAACGAAGTATCCGCTCGCGGGGATTTCGCCCGATAGGTCAACGGTGTAATAGACAACGCTTGAGCTGCAAATGCCGACCAAACTCCAGCCGCTGAGGCTGGTTCCTGCGGAGCCGTAAAGCTCGGTGAAAAGCGAATCGGGGTGGTCATCGCCCGTGTTGTCATAGAGGATTTCGTTGAGGACAACATCGGGCTGTGCCGCCAGAGGATTTGCCAGTATCAGACTGACCCACGCAAGTAGCCAAGCGAACTTGCCAGTTTGCATCCCTGATTGGCTCTTTGAAAGTTGTCTATTTTAAGAACAGCAGCTTGCCGATGGCCGACTCTGTTCCGGTCTGGAGGCGAACCAGATAAAGGCCGGTGCTGACGGTTTCGCCCGTGAAATTCGTGCCGTTCCAGACATAGCTGTAGGTTCCGGCAGACGGCGCAGCCACGGACGCTTTCATCACTTCGCGGCCCAACAGATCGTAAATGTGCACCGAAACATCCGCGCGGCTCGCCACCGTGAACGAAATTCGAGTTGCCGCGTTGAACGGATTAGGGAAAGACCCCAAGAGCTTGAAACTCGAAGGGATTTCGGCGGCCAGTTCAGAGGCTTCGTCGCACACAGAGAAATCGGAGTAAGAACGCGGCAGAAGCTGATACCACTCCGTATAAGGGGAGCTGAAGTCGAACTGGTTGACAATGCCAATCACCGTGAAGGGCAGGGCTGGAGCCGGCTGACCGTCAATGTTGGTGTCTTTGTCTATGCGCATCGTGCAGGTGTCTGACCCGACATTGATGAGGACATTCGCGTTTTCCCCTGCGGACGGCCATGGATCACCGCCGGCGATGGAGACGCATTCAATCTTGACGAGCATGCCTTCGTAGTCTTCGCCAAACTGGTCAACGGTGTTGCAGGTGACAACCAAAGGCTCGGGCACTTCGACATGATCCACGATCTCGAGGTCCCAAATGCAGTTGCCTCCACCTGAGGAGGCAATCTCACACAGGCCGTTGTAATTGGTCACCCAGCCGTACACGACGATGCAGTCGCCGGGGATTGCGTTGACAGCGAAACGACTTCCGAAAATGTTGGCGCCCGCGTTCTCGTCCTGAAAGTAGAAGTTGGTTGTCGCTGTGTCAAGAACATAATTGGCGATGTTGGCAATACCCCGCGTGCAGACGAAATCGCCGTCATGCACGGGCACTCCGTTGACATCGTTCTCCTGAACCTCAATCAGGGTCAAGAAGAGAGTGTCGCACGGAGTGGTGACGCAATCATTGAGTTCTCCGGGCGTTCCCTTGTCGCCTGCGCTGCCTGACCACGAGTTTTGGGCGATGCACCAGCTCGAATCAATGTTGTTGTCATAACTCAAGCTTTTGAGTTCAAACGAGCGACCCGGCTGTCCGGCCCATGTGGTGTAGTTGAAATAGACGCTGTCGCGAGTCTGACCAAGGTTATCACGGATAACGACTTGGTCATTATTGCTGTTCGAGAAAGCCAATCCAGAGCCTTGGGTACCATAGAGGTAGTCATAGTCCGTAGGAACCCCTCCGTTGGTTCCAAGATTCCCGTTTGCACAGAAGACGAAATATTGCCCCGGAT
>DYHQ01000096.1 GCA_020724065.1 Candidatus Puniceispirillum sp.
TATCTAAACTACCGCCGAAAATCGAGACAACCTTTCGAGAAACGGCACTAGCGCACACATTGGTGCGCCCCTACAATCTGTTGCGTGTTAGCCACTTCCAGCGGACCCATTTGCGCCAATGTTGTGGGGGCGTGGTCTGTGACCCGCCCAAAACCAATATAATGCATAGGTCATAGATTTGCAACGCACGCAATTAGCTCGACGGATTCTCGTAGGGGCGGACCCAAGTGTCCGCCCGTGCTGAAACCCCGACGATTACCCCCCTTCATCCCCCTGCTGGCAGGGGGAGAAGGAGCATCGGAATTCAATTCTGCGCGGCAGGTTCCGAGATTTCGCGGGAAGGAGAATGAATGAAGAAGAGCGAGAGCACTATGAGCAGTGTCATCCCGATGGTGACGCAACTATCGGCCACATTGAACACTGGCCATCGCTCCATGATGAAGTCGGGGAAATCGAAATCGAGAAAGTCGGTCACCCGGCCAAACACGATACGGTCAATCGAGTTGCCGAATGCCCCCGTGAGTAGAAGCGCGACAGGAAAGCGAAGAGGCGAATCCTTGCGGCAAAGGGTCACCAAGTAGAAGAAGAGCAGGAGGGAGGCAAGCAGACCAACAATCAGAAGGAAGGTGGGATGAGCGAATCGCAGTCCAAAAGCAATTCCAGGATTTTCGACCAAGGTCAGACGAAAGAAATCATCTCCAAGAACAGGTACGGGTTGACCTGACTGAAGCCACTGACGCGCGGCCGCTTTGCTCGCCTGGTCAAGAACGGTCAACGCCAAAGCAAGGCTGAACATTTGGCGAGTGCGCGACACTAACTCTGTTCCAGTTTTGTTTTGCAGTCCACGCACATGCGCGCGTGCGGCACGGCCTCCAACCGCTTTTTGGCAATTGGCTGGCCGCACTCCGAGCAAAGGCCGTAAGTCCCGTCCTCGATTCGCTCCAAGGCTCGGTCGAGATGAGCCAGGAACTTTCCTTCGCGGCTGGCAAGCATGAATGCCTTCTCGCGCTCCTGGGCGTCGGTGCCCTGGTCGGCCATGTGGAAGCTGTAGGTCGAGTTATCGCCTGAGTATTCGTCCATCGTGGTCTCGAGCGAGGTCTCCTTCAGGTAGCCGAGCTCCTTCATCAGCTCCGCGCGCTTGCGCAGAATGAGCTTCCGGAAGAATTCCCTATCTTCAGGACGATACAGCTCCGGTTCGCCCGAAGTCGTCTTCGATTTCGCTTTTTCAGCCATCAATTATCCTTCTCAGTTTCGCGCAGGGTGTCCTCACCCGGCGCGGCGTTGCAAGATCTCATTTTTCGCCGCGGCGGGTCTCCAGACCCGCCCGGAATTTCATTTATGCTTTCTCTATCCGTAGAACACATTCTAACCCGTTGACCGTCTGTTTAGTTCCCTCAGGCAGTTCGCTTGCCGCAGAAAGCCGTGTCGCCAGAGTCTCGCGGCAAATGTAGCCGCGGTGCACTTCAATCGCGTTGGCGAGTGTCGCAGAGGTTTGGGGCAAAACGACCGTCAGATGGATGCGGTCCGTCAATTCCAATCCTGCTGCCTTCCGCTCGTTCTGCACCAAATGCACAAATTCTCGCGCAAATCCCTCGCTGGCCAAATCGTCTGTTAAGCGCGTATCCAGCGCGACCGTCATGAAGCCGTCGCTTTTCAACGCCAAGCCGGGTTGTTCGGTACGCCGAACCTGAATGTCCTCGCCCGAAATCACGACCTGTCCCAAATCGTGGGTTGCGCCAGCTTCAATCCGGGCAATAGCCTCCTCGGGCAACGCGGCAATCGCCGCCGCCACTTCATTCATTTTCTTGCCGACTCGCGGTCCCAAAGCGCGGAAGTTGGCTGTTGCAGAAAGCGTAACCAGCCCAGTGTCGTCTGTATGAAAAGTGACCCCTTTTATATTCAATTCGTCGCCAAGAATGTGCAAAAACGGGGCCAGTGCCTCCTCATTCAGCTTCCCGCCCGGAACCACCCAATGCAGCGCTCCAAGCGGCTGACGCACCTTCAGATTATGTTCCTGTCGAATTGCCCGCGCAAGGCTTGCCGCCCTCATGACTTGCTCCATCCGCTCCTCAAGGTCGGCGTCGCGCAAACCGCTGTCTGAAACCGGATAGGAGCAGAGGTGTACACTCTCGGGCGCCTCTTTGTCAAGGCTACGTACCAGATTCTGGTAAATCCGTTCGGTCAAGAAGGGCAAGAAGGGGGCCATAAGAGAGGTTAGACCCTTCATCACCATATAGAGTGTCTCGTAGGCCGCGGCTTTGTCAGCATCGCTCTCCGACTTCCAGAACCGCCGCCGCGAGCGGCGAATATACCAGTTCGTCAGAATGTCCAGGAAATGCGCAACGGCTCCCGCCGCCGTGGCCACATCATAGTTGTCCAGCGCTGCGATGACTTCGGCCACGAGTTTCTGATATTCCGACACAATCCATCGGTCCATCAGCCCCGGCGCAGACACCCTTTTGCCTTTGGTCGGCTGCCATCCATCAATCCGTGCATAGGTGACGAAAAAGCTGTAGGCATTCCAAAGCGGCAAGAGCACGGTGCGAACCGCGTCGCCGATTTCCGTTTCGGAAAAGCGTTTCGTGTTCCATGGATTCGACGCATAAAAAACCCAACGCACCGGATCAGCGCCGTGCTCCTCGAAAAGCTGCATCGGGTCAACGACATTGCCCCGGGATTTGCTCATCTTGAACCCTTCGGGGTCGAGCACGAGTTCGGTGCAAATGCAATTGCGATAGGATGACCAATTGCGCGGCTCTTCCCAGAAACGCGCGCGCTTCTCATCACCACGCTTGCGGCATTCTTGCGCTTGCGCCGCCGCAACCAAACAAGAACACGCAAGCAGCGTATAGAACCAACCGCGCGTCTGGTCAATCGCCTCGCAAATGAAATCGCACGGATATTGATTCTCGAAGAGTCTGTCGCTTTCACGCTCGGCTGGATACCCGAATTGCCCCCATGGCATGAGTCCCGCGTTGAACCAGCTATCCAGCACGAAATTCTCGCGCTGCATCGTATGCCCTTTTGGACAGCGCAACACGATTTCATCAACCGCCGGTTTGTGCGGATCAAGATCCTTTGGCAATCCGGTTTGTCCGGATGCGCGCACAAGCTCATCCAATTCGCGCAGTGTCCCAACGCAGACTTGATGGTCGCAGCCGACTTCGGTGCAACTCCAAATCGGCAGCGGACTTCCCCAATAGCGCTCGCGCGTGATATTCCAATCAATCGCGCCTTCGAGCCAATTGCCGAACCGCCCATCGCGGATATGTTCCGGCTGCCAGCCGATGAGGCTGTTCGCTTTCAGCATCATCGGCCTCAGCGCTGAAGTCCGAATGAACCACGACGGCCTCGCAAAATAGACGAGCGGAGCGTCGCAGCGATAGCAGAAAGGATAAGTATGCGTGTAGTTCTCGCGGCCCAAAAGCAATCCGCGCTCCGCGAGGTCGTTCAGAATATCCTCTTCGAGCTTCGGGTCTTTGAAATAGCGTCCCGCGAAGCGCCCGCATTCGGGATTCACCAACCCATCCGCATTCACATTCTGCACCATTGGAAGATGCTTCTGGCGAATAATGCGAAAGTCGTCTTCGCCGTAGGCCGCGAGGTGTACAATCCCGGTGCCTTCTTCGGTTGTCACATAATCGTCAGCAAAAACGCGATGCGCGGTCTCGCCAGGCTGTGCGAGAAAATCGAAGAGCGGTTCATACGCCAGACCTTCAAGCTCGCGACCCATTTTTGTCTCGACAATTTCAAATTCACCTAAAAGCGGCCGCAAAAGCTCCAGCCGCACTTTCGCCACGACAAGTCGCTCTCCCACTTTCGTTGCGGGCCCGGGCTGCGTCACACGCACCGTCGCGTATTCGACATCCGGCCCGACCGCCAGCGCGATATTCGACAAAAGCGTCCACGCCGTTGTCGTCCATGCAGTAAAGAAAGTATTCTCCGCCCATCGAACTTTGAATTTCAAGAAGAGGGCAAGCTCGGTGATTTCTTCATAGCCTTGCGCGACTTCAAAGCTCGACAGCGAAGTCCCGCAGCGCGCGCAATAGGGCAAGATTCGATAATCGCGATAGAGATAGCGCGGCGACTGGCCGCGTTTCAGTGCCGCCTCGCGCTCTTCGCCAGTGAGTTCGAGATTCCACGCTTGCTTCAGCGTCCACCAATCGGATTGAATGTAATAAGTTTCGTAGGTGGCATACGCATTGTCGAGGTCGAGGAAGCGCCCGATGCGCCGAATCGCATCTTCCCATGTTTTCTTGTAGCGGAAGACGGTTGAGCGGCAATAGTCAATGTATTTCTGCACGCCGAACGATTCGATTTCGCGCTTGGACTTGAGGCCGATTTCGCGCTCGGCGGTTAGTTCGATCGGCAGCCCATGTGTGTCCCATCCAGCTTTGCGCAACACGCGAAAGCCTTGCATCGTTTTGTAGCGCGGCCACAAATCCTTCAGCGCGCTTTGCATCATGTGGCCGATGTGCGGCGGGCCATTCGTCCCCGGTGGCCCGTCATAAAAGACATAATCCGGCCGCCCTTCCCGCTCACGAATCGAGCGCTCGAAGATTTTCTTCTTCTCCCAGAAGTCGAGAATGTCCTTCTCGCCCTTCACTAAATCAAGTTTCTGTGGTACAGGTTGAAGCATAAATCTTGTCTATCGTTTGGAAGTCAAATTCTGAGCAATTTCACCGAGATCGGATCACGTGACCCGCACGGAATATCACTTGCATGCGTCGCATAGGGCATCATTGATTGTTGTTTGCCAGGGATTGCCGCATCCGTGGCACCACTTCTCAATTCGCTGTCTATCCTGTCCAGCTTTCTTCCACTCATCGTAACAATCGCTGCAATAGGGTCTCTTGTAGTCGAATTCTTTTGATTCACGGCAACCAATGCAATGGCCCAAATGTTTCGTGCTTAGCAGATCTGAATGGTCTACCTGCCTGGATTTGTTTAGCTATTCTCCAATGATCTTTCGGACTTCTCTAATGTTTCTTCTTCTCGGGAGGAAAACACCGATTTCCAAGTTGGATCTGTCGGAGGTGCCATAGAGATTGATGCTCCCTATCAGCGCTCCATACTTGCACCAGTAAATCTTTGCGTGCAGAGATTCGTGTTCGTAGACACCGATTTCATTATCCACAAGGAAGCGGCGATCTTCGTATGTTGTCTTTTTTCTTGCCTTTCTGACCAATAACGTTACTCTGGCGCCTCTATTTCGTGCGTCCTTTATGGCATCGCGTATCTTATTATCAAATCGAATCCAGGGAGTAACAAGGAATACCTCTTCACCTTTGCGGGATATATTCAGGATCTCTTCAATAAATGGAAAAAAATCTTCTTTGACTATCTTAGGCGCAAAGAAACTCATGGGCTCAACCTTTCTGCTTGTGCCCGCTGTCGTTCGCTTGCAGCCGACCCATTATTCTCGCAGCGGCGAATTCCTGTTTCGCCCCGTATCACGATGGTGTGATGGTTACAAATTTCTCTTCAAATCGCTTCTGTTCGGGCATTCGAGACGCATTCCGCGGCGACTTCTTCTTGCGGGCGGATCAGGAGATCCGCCTCGGCGAGGGAGACAGGCTATTCTCGCGGTGGCGTCCCCACGAAAGCGGGGATCCTGATTCGCCCCGTATTAGATTCGAGTGACCGTTACAATTCCTTTTTCCAATCCCGCATAATCGCGTGCGCTCGACCAAGAATAATCTTCGACCAGTGCCACCAGCTCACGGCGAATCGGCTTGGCGTGCATATATTCGACTCTGGTCGTCGCCGCTTTGGGTCCGGGAATCGGGACATCGTCGTAGCGCGTCCGCCAGAGTGTACCATCCGGATAGGAATTCGGTTTCAAATAGCGTGAAGTGAACTTCTTGAAATCCTGCACAAGCTTCGCCGTGTAGGAGCCTTCGTCGTTTTGCCGAAGGAGTGCATGGAGATGATCCGGCATGAGAACATAGCCGAAGCATTCTAAGTTCTCTCTCGCACGACAGCGCTCGAAGGTTGCCAGAATCTCGCGGCAAAGCTCCTGAGCGACGAACCATTGGCCACGCTCGCGGGTGACTAAGGTAACAAAATGGATGCTATTTGCAAAGGCAATTGTCTGATGTCGTCGCAACATGCTTATTGAAATATTGGGCGAATCAGGAGATTCGCCGCGGCGGGTTTAATCCCCGATCGAATTGGGGACAACAGCGCATCTCATCCTGTACTCTCGAGAATCAGTACACCTTTCCGCCGGGTTTCGGTGGCCTGCTCGGTTGGAGTAAGGGTAAGCTGCCGTCTTCGGCTGGCACGCCCAGTGTAAGAACTTCAGACATGAAGCCTGCGATATTCTTCGGAGGAAGGTTCATGACTGCGAGAACAAGTCTTCCAAGCATCTCGTCTTGGCGATACTCTTCTTTCGCCGCAAGGACAGACCATTTTGTGCCGATTTCAGGACCGAAATCTATCTGAATCCGATAGGACGGTTTTCTCGCTCTGGAAGAATCTTCCACATGCACGACTTTCCCTACGCGAATATCCACCTTCTCAAAATCTTCGTAATGAATCAGGGTCTCTTCCTTTCCGCGGTGGAACCGCGCAGCCAGAAGAAGGGATCGAAAGCGCGGGCTTTGCGCCGGCCGGCCACATGCCGCACATCCGCTATCGTATAAAAGCAATCCGGATCAACTTCACGGACGAGCTTGATGAGTGACGGAATGTTCTCACGCCACTCAGTCACAAAAACGACATCAATCGGCCCTTTGCGTCCCTTCGCTTCGATTTCAGTCACCGGATAGTTTTCCTGCCATAGTCGGTCGGCCAAATTGATTTCCTTGCGCGAGATGATACGCACCATTTGATGCCCCAGCGCGATACGCGATTCCACCCAAATTCCCACCGCTTGTCCTGCGGCGAATCCTCCCGCGTAGGCAAAGGTCAAATGCCACGAGTCAATATTGCGAATCACATGGCCGATGACATTGATCCAAATGAACACTTCCAAGAATCCCGCAATCGCCGCCACAAAACGATAGCCACGCACAATGCTGATGACGCGCAGTGTATCGAGCGTCTGGTCAACGATTCGCGTGAGGAAGATTCCGATAATCAGAATCCACGGATGAGCTTGTAAGAATTCAATCATAGTCTGTTACCATCCCGCGCGACCTTGCCAGCCTACTGTGACAGAGAAGCCCGTGAACGCGCGGGGCAAATCTTCCTCGAACGGCGTGCCAAAGATACGGCCTTGCACGAAGAGTCGGTCGGGTACGCCGCCGCGGCCGCGACCGATTTGCATGAAAGGCACACGCACCAACGCTTCGCCCAAGACATGAAATTCGCTTTCCGTCTGCGGCACATAGTAGGGGTCATAATAGACATAACCGCCGTAGTTGGTGGTCTTTGCCGCCACTGTCAGCAGAGTGAAGGCCACACCGAGCGACAAGGCAATCCCGCGTGAGCCCAGATCAGTCTTTGTGAAGTTCAAGGGTGTCAGGCCAACGGCGATTGCCGCAGTCGAAAAATTGTCAGGTTTGTCCCTATAGGCAGCGAGCGCAAATCCCATATACCACCATGGCCACTGCCCGCCAAGTTCAATCGTCGGCGCGCCGTTGCCTTTCTCGGGCGTCTGCACTCCTCCGCCAGCCCAAACATAATCAACCGCGAGGGCGGATAAAGTCTGAGAGAGCGAGAAGAAAAGAGCAACTGCGACGCTTTTCATGGGAGAGTAAGCCTCGGCAGCTTCATCTCGCTCACCCTTTCATCCATGGAAAAAACATCGGTACTCTCTTCTTATATTCGACATATTCGCTTCCGAGGCGCTGCTCGAGTTCCGGCTCTTCGATCATTTTCAGCTCCCACAGACTCAGCAGAACCACAATCGGCGTGAAGATAAAGACGAGAGTGATTGACCCAAGCAAGAGACCAACTCCAAGCACCACGAAGAATACACCCGTAACCATCGGATTGCGCACATAGGTGTATGGCCCCGTCGTCACGACCTTCGGCGGAGGATTGAAAGGCACGGGCGTGCCTTTCACTTTGAGAAAATGCAAATTCGACCACAGCACAAGGAACACTCCGATCGCAAGAACAGGGACGCTCACGACAATATTCGTCGGCGAACGAAAAAGCTTCGGGAATCCGAGAAGTCCATCAATCCAGAGAGCAAGAGCAATAAACAGTGCTATGATCGCCAGAAAGAAGAGCAGCCCCAAGGGTGTGAGAATCGTTCGCACCTTCTTGCTGCTTGTGGCCGCTCGATGCACGATGTCAAGCCATGTCTTGCTGAGGCTCATTTCGCTCTATATCTGTCTTTTTGATTGAACAGCGTCAGGTCCTTGTAGCCTTTTCGGATTTTTGCGCTGTGTTTGACACCTTTGGGGATGAAGTAGGTATCTCCCCTTGTGAATGTGTATACCTTGCCGCCTATTATCAGTTCGATTTCATCGTCCAAAATGACTCCCCACTGCGCCTCGTGCGAATGCTCGGCAATTTTCGCGTCCTTCTCGAACCTCATGAAAACGACCTGCTGATTCTGGCCCTGAAGAAGATAGGCATGCAATCCTTCGACAGGAATATCCGCCTCGGGTAGATTTGTAATGATGTCCGGAAAGAAATCTTGTTGTGACACAGGGCTAATCCTCTTTCACATCCTCTCAATGACACCCTTCATAATCGCGGTCAGTTTCGGTTCGGCTTCGTGGGCGGTGCGCAAGATTTCGGGGATGTTCGCCACTTTCAGGGTATCTGGGAAGCCTTCGTCGGTGACGACGGACATGCCGAAGACATCCATTGAGCCATGGCGCGCGACAATGACTTCGGGCACGGTGGACATGCCGACGACATCGGCGCCAAGCGTGCGCACCATGCGATATTCGGCGCGCGTTTCGAGATTCGGCCCGGACACCGCCAAAAAAACGCCCTTCTGCAAATGAATCTTTTTCTCTCGCGCGACTTCTTCAGCGATGGCAATCAAGCGACGCGAATATGGCTCGCTCATATCGGGGAAACGCGGCCCGAGTTCGTCGTGATTCGGCCCGATGAGCGGATTGTCGCCGAGCAGATTGATGTGGTCTTCGATAATCATCAGATCGCCGGCGCGATAGGCAGGATTCACGCATCCGCACGCATTGGAGATAAAGAGCGTTTGCATGCCGAGCGATTTCATCACGCGCACCGGAAAAGTGATTTCCTGCATCGAGTAGCCTTCGTAGTAATGGAAACGGCCTTGCATCGCCATCACCTGTTTTCCCGAAAGCTGTCCGAAATGGAGTTTGCCCGCATGAAATTCCACAGTCGAGAGTGGGAAGTTCGGAATCTCTTCATAGGGAATCGTGATTTCAATTTTGATATCCTTCGCCAGACCTCCTAAGCCCGTGCCTAAAATGATTCCTACGGTCGGCGGTCTTTTGATTCGGGAGCGAAGAAAATCTGAAGTCTGTCGAATCTTATCCAGAAGATTGGTCATGGTGTATCTCTGGCAAAGGGGTTTCGTTTTCAAGCATTTCAACGAGTTCTTGCTGTGAGCTGAGAAGGAACCGCAAGCGTTTGATGTAGGCGTCGCGCTGAGA
>DYHQ01000009.1 GCA_020724065.1 Candidatus Puniceispirillum sp.
CGCCGAAAATGGCGGCATAGTACGGGTGACTCTTCAAAAATAGGAGGTGTGCTATGAAGTCAATTTCAACTTTGCTCAGATAATCTTGATCCGATAAGGCTATGGACGAGTAGTCTTCAGCTGCGTGATTGAATAGCCTGGGCTCTTGCCCGGCTATTCTTCTTGAGGGTACATTTAGGGTATCACAAAAGAAGCCAGCCTCAGTGAAGCTGGCCGAAAAGGGGATTCGTTGGTTTAGAGCTTCATGCAGCCTACGGATTCGGGTTGAGAGAAGGGAAATCGGATGGTGAAGGTTGAGCCTTTTTGCCATTCGCTTTGTACAACAACCTCGGCGCCGTAGCGGGCCAGAATGGAACGGCTCATGGAGAGGCCAAGCCCTGTCCCCGTGGGCTGACCGGGCGCTCCTTTGCCCACGAGCGGCTTGGTCGTGAAAAAGGGCTTGAAAAGCCTGGGCATGTCTTCCTGCTTGATACCGATACCCGTGTCTTCAATTTCCACGAACAAGAAGCGGTCGTTGTGTCGCGTTCGCACAAGAACCCGCTTCTCTTCACGGCCATAGAGCGCGTCAATGGCATTGCGCAGGAGATTGCCGATGACTTGCGACAAATCGGCATAGACCGCCCAAATCTTCGGAGCTGTTTGGTCAAGTTCGAGACGCTTTTCGACATCATGCTTGAAAAAAAGATTTGCATGAAGGAACTTCCACTCCGTTTCAATGAGCTCGACAATGGAGATTTCTTGAGGCTCGGGATTCTGCTCTTGGCGGCATTTCCGCACAAGGATTTCGATGATGTCCTTCATCACTGTGGCTTGGGCTCGAATGCGTTCCATGTCGGGCGTCTTTCCCTGCGTCATCGCCATGAGCTCGCAGGAGCCCAAGATGCTGGTCAGCGGCCCGTTTAGATTGTGGGCGATGCCTGCCGCCATAGCGCCAAACTCGGCGAGTTTCGATTCACGCAAGAGTTCCATTTCGAGCTGATGCCCCGTCTGCTGGAGGAGTCTCAACTCCGTAATATCCTTGGCGACTAACATCACGGATGCAGGTCCCGGCGATTCGAACAAGAAGGAACGCGTGAGCAAGAAAGTGCGCCCATCGTTCAGAGACAGCTCCAGCGTTTGACCTTCATAAGGCGAACTGAAGCCAAGGATACCGGCTTGATCATGTTCAGCAAAGCTTGTCATCCATTCACGACAGATTTTCGGCAATTGGCTCGGCTCGAACATCTCTTCGATGGCGGGATTTGTGAAGAGAATCTCCCCCCGTTTCGAAAGCACAACCAACCCGTCGCGCAAGCTGCGGATCGGGATTCTCATGCTCTCTTGCTCCTCGGAGCATGATTGGCCGTTTGACTGACCGGATCCGAGGTCTCGCGCGGAGAGAATGACCCACGATTCTCCATCGTGACTCAGAGAGGCACTTCGCAATTCGATGGCACGCGGAACGAGATTCGGATTTGAAGGCATCAAAGTGAGAATCACACTTAGGTCACGACTCGGCTCTTGGCAGAATCTGCCGGCTACGGAGCCATCGCTCTTCGCGAAAATCGAGGAAAAAGGGCGCCCAACAAGGGCGTCTCTCTCTTCACCCAGCCAATCCGCGCCCGTCTGATTGCAGCGATAAATAATGCCGTCCCGCGTGTCCGTAATAAACAAGGCGTCTGGGCTTCGGTTGAAGGCTTCTACGAGCAGTTCGGCCGACGAAGCCACATCCCCTGATTGAGCAAGGTCGCCCGCGTCACCGTCTTCGACAGAATCCGAGTGGATTTTGCGCGTCAGCAGGCCAATGGCGCCATTTGCCAGTGCTCGCACCCGCGAAGCCGCCGGAGCGGAGGTGGGCGAGACAGACTGTTGCAGCACTGAAACGCCGACGGATTCAGTAGTCTCCAGAGAGGTAGTCGTGGGTGTCGGTTGTGACGGAATCTGGGTCATGGATGTCTAAACTCTTTCACTTGGGCAAAAGTTACTGTCCCGCTCGCCGTGGACGGTTTTTTGCCCACAACAGACCTTAGCCAACTAACTGATTAATTGAGAGTAAGCGCTCCGACGCGCGAAATGGTAATTGTCAAGGTTTCTCAGCGCAAATGTCGTTCCGCAAGGCGGCGATCTCGAGAGGAAGCGTTTGAAGTTGAACGCTTGACATTTTGGGCGATTTTCGGTATGTTATTTCGGTCAAAAATGGGGCAGTAGCTCAGTTGGGAGAGCAATGCGTTCGCAACGCATAGGTCGGCGGTTCGAATCCGCTCTGCTCCACCACGGCGAATTTCAGGAGTTTTCCTTCCAGCGTTCGCCTTTGGGTCAGGCCTATGTGGGCGAATGAGGAAGCGAATTCTTTGTGCAGGGTCTAAAGATCGCTATGATGGGTCTTTAGAAAGCTTCAATGGAATCGTTCAACTCTTGTGAGAGGCAGGCACGAGAGAAGAAATGATCGAGAGAAGGGCGTGAAATGATGTTAGAGCCGGGGAAAAGAGTTTTCAGCAGCGTTTTGGAGACGATTGGGACTACGCCATTGGTCAAACTTAACCGTATGACCAGAGGACTTCGATCTACCGTTTTGGCGAAGTTGGAGTTTTTGAATCCTGGAGGAAGTATAAAAGATCGAATCGGGATATCTATGATCGAGGCCGCCGAAAAGCAAGGACTTATAAAACCTGGATACACAATAGTGGAACCAACCGCGGGGAACACGGGGCTTGGATTGGCATTGGCGGCGTTGGTGAAAGGTTATAAGGTGATTTTTGCGGTCCCTGACAAAATGAGTATGGAAAAAATCAACATGCTCAAGGCGTTTGGTGCCAGAGTTATCATAACTCCGACGGCGGTTCCCCCTGACCACCCGAGCCAATATGTAAGGGTTGCCGAGAGAATTGCCAGGGAGGAACCCAATACTTTTATGCCGAATCAATTTTTCAATCCAGCCAATCCAGAGATTCACTATAAGGCTACGGGACCAGAGATATGGGAGCAATCCGGTGGCCAAGTGACGATGTTGGTCGCCGCTATCGGCACCGGGGGAACGATTTCCGGAACAGGAAAATATCTAAAAGAAAGAAATCCGGAAATCAGGATCGTGGGGGCGGATCCAGAAGGCTCGATGTATCACCACGAGTTCTATGGAACAACAGGTGAAATTCACACCTATCAAGTTGAGGGGATTGGCGAAGATTTTATGCCCGCAACCCTTGACCTGAGTGTCGTGGATGAAATCGTGGTCGTGAGTGACAGAGACGCTTTCTTGACTACGAGAAGATTGGCTACGGAGGAGGGAATTTTCGCAGGAGGTTCTGCCGGAGCCGCTACCTTTGCGGCCCTACGGGTAGCAGAGAACTTAAGTGAAGATCAAACGATCGTGGTTGTTCTGCCTGACACGGGAAGAAACTACGTGACGAGAATCTACTCCGATGAATGGATGTGCGAGCACGGATTTATAGAATCGGCGGAAGAAAGAATTCCGGTGGGAGAGATCCTGAAAGCGAAGCCAAAGCGGATCGGGAAGGTGATTTTTGTACAACCGGATGATAACATACAGACGGCGATAGCCCTTATGATGGAGCACGACATATCTCAATTGCCTGTTGTGAAAGAGGGAGTGCAAGTTGGAAGTGTAGCGGAGAGGGATTTGGTAGAGAAACTGAGCGAATTGTGCAGCAGAGAAAAGGAAGAGGGCCAGGAGATGCGCGAGCTGAAAGTCGAAGAAGTGATGGCTTCCCCTCTGCCAACGATCAATGTGACCGATAGCATTCTTCATCCCTTTCTCCTGCTCAAAGACAGGAATGCGATTGTCGTCTTGGAGGATGGACAGATGGTGGATATGATCACGAGCGTGGATGTGATCAATTGCCTGATGAGGAGGTAATCTGTGAGGTTTGTAACCAAGGCGATTCATGTCGGAGAAGAGCCGGACTTGAGGGAAGGAAGCAGCGGCGATGTAGCGGTCCCCATCCATTTGTCTACGACTTTCGCGAGGAAAGATGTTGAAAAGCCCACGGGCGGATACGAGTATTCAAGAACGAGCAATCCGGCGAGAGACGCCTTGGAAAAGAAATTGGCCGCCTTAGAGAATGCCGAATTTGGTTTGGCCTTCGCGTCAGGCATGGCGGCGGAATCTACTCTCTTGCTTTCGCTTCTTAAAAGTGGGGACCATGTGGTAGCCTGTGACGATCTCTACGGCGGAACACGAAGGTTGTTTAGGGATGTGCTTCAAAATTTTGTGGAGTTCACCTATGTGGACGCAAGGAACCCAGAAAATGTGAAAAAGGCTATCCAAGGCAATACGAAGCTTTTCTGGATGGAAACTCCGACGAACCCGTTGATGAGACTGTGCGATATCGAGGCCATAGCGAAGATTGCGAAGAAAAAAAACATTGTCACAGTAATAGATAATACTTTTATGACTCCGTGCTTCCAAAAGCCTCTTGATTTCGGAGCCGATGTCGTCGTTCATAGCACAACAAAATATCTTGGCGGCCACAGTGATGTTGTCGGCGGGGCCATCATGCTCTCGAACGAGACTCTCTACAAGAAGATCAAATTCAATCAAAATGCGGTGGGGGCGGTTCCTTCGCCATTCGACTGTTTTCTTGTCGTGCGAGGAATCAAGACTCTGCGGCTGAGGATGGAACGGCATGATGAGAATGCGCGAGCGCTCGCCAGGTATTTGGAGTCTCATCCGAAGGTAAAGAAAGTCTATTACCCGGGTCTGCCAAGTCATCCTCAGCACGAGCTCGCCAAGAAGCAGATGTCCGCTTTCGGTGGGATGCTCTCGTTTGAGATAAAGGGGACGGCGGAGGATGCGAAAGCGTTCCTCGGGCGCGTCAAGATATTTGCGTTGGCAGAAAGTCTGGGCGGGGTGGAATCTCTGATTGAACACCCCGCCTTGATGACGCACGCCTCCATACCCGAGGGTGAAAGAAAAAGAATTGGCATAACCGATACCTTAATAAGGGTATCTGTGGGAACTGAAGACATTGAGGACCTTCTTGGAGATCTGGAACAGGCCTTAGGATGAAAGAAAAGGCTGGATATCTTGTGTGACTGAAAAGGCGCCTGCGAGTCCCGTGCAAGGGATGTCGGCCAAACCCCGCCAGGACCGGAAGGTAGCAACGGTCAGCCGATGGTTCTTGTGCCGCGGGAGTGCTTCGGGCGCCTTTTCAGAATTCTCTGTGTAGTCAACTTCAATCCATTGGTGCGGTTATCGTGACCTATACTGTTCTTGCGAGGCGGTGGCGCCCGACGAAATTTGCGGATGTGGTTGGTCAAGAACACATCACCGTTACGCTGCAGAATGCACTGACATCCGGGCGGGTGGCGCATGCGTATATCTTAACCGGCCCACGCGGCATCGGCAAGACTTCGACGGCACGCATTCTGGCGCGCGCCGTCAACTGTCTTAACGGCCCGGCGGCGGAGCCTTGCAATGAATGCGAGATGTGTCGCCAGATTCTTGACGAGCGATGCCTCGATGTCGTTGAGATTGACGGCGCTTCCAACAATTCGGTCGAGGATGTACGGCGACTTCGAGAAACCGTGCGGCTTTCGCCCGTCTCCGCTCGCAAGAAGGTCTATGTCATTGACGAAGTGCACATGCTGTCGGGTTCTGCTTTCAACGCACTGCTCAAAACCCTCGAAGAGCCGCCTGAACATGCTCTGATTATTTTTGCGACGACCGAAGTTCACAAAGTCCCATTCACCATTCTCTCGCGGTGCCAGCGTTTCGATTTCCATCGCATTCGACCGGATGCCATGGCGGCACATTTGCGCAAAATCTGCCAGCATGACGGCATCACCATTCCCGACGAATCGCTGGACATTATTGCGCGGCGGGCCGAGGGTTCACTGCGCGATGCCGAAGGACTTCTGGATCAGCTTGTCGCTTACGCCGGAACGGATATTCCTTTCGAAGCGGTGCGGGAAGTGTTAGGGATCTTGCCGCAAGAACTCATCGAGCAAGCGACGGAGATTATCGCGCAGCATGATTTCGCCGCTGTCTTGCCGTATTTTGCCCATCTGGCGAACGCCGGAACCGACTATGCCGAGCTCTTGCGGAGTTTGCAGCATTATTGGATGGATCTGCTTTTCTTGAGAGCCGGTGCGGCTTCTGAAGAAAGGAAACCGGACCAAACACTGCGGGCTCTGGCAGACAGGTTCTCACCTGAAGACCTGCTCCGGCTGACGAAGCTTGCATCAGAAACGGAATCGGAACTGCGGCGCAGCCTAAATCCACGGACGCGCTTCGAGGTCGCCTTTCTACGATGGGTTGGGCTCGACCGAAGCGTGCAACTTGCCGATATTTTGGCCAAACTGAAAGGTGCAAGCCCCATGCCCACACCTCCAGCGGCAATCGTACCGAGCGCTCCGTTGGTAACAACGACGACGCTGCCTGAGGCGCCTCCTGCAAAGGCGAAACCGGCGGAAAGCAAGGTAAGTGCGCCGCAGGGAGAAACCGAGACAGCTTCGCCAGAAAAGACTCCCCCAAAGGGAAAGAGCGCCCCAGCGAAGACGGGTGAAGGCACGATTGATATGCTTGTGGATAAGTTCGGGGGTGAAGTTGTGGAAGTCAAAGATACGCCGAAAACCTCACCGAAAAAGGAATAGCTTTTTCTTGACAGGAAATAATCCACTTTTGAACAATTCAGAATTTGAGGAGCTTCCGTGAAGGGTGGAATGAACAAGCTGCTGCAGCAGGCGCAAAGACTTCAGGAATCGCTTGCGAAAGCACAAGAGGAATTGGAAACGCTTGAAGTTGAAGCAAGCGCAGGCGGTGGAGCGGTGACAGTCATCGCCAACGGGCGAGGGGATGTTCTTTCCATTCGCATTGCTCGCGAGGTGATCACTCCCGAAGATCCAGAGATGCTGGAAGACCTCATCTTGGCCGGAGTGACGGCGGCAATTGAAAAGTCACGGGAAGCGGCTCAGGAACACATGGCGCAAGCGACGGGCGGGATTCTTCCGCCGGGAATGAGTTTGCCGGGGATGTAGCCATGTTCGAATTCTCTCCCGCTTTGGAAAAGTTGGTAGGTCAGCTTGCGAAGCTCCCGGGTTTGGGACCGAAATCGGCCGCTCGTATCGCGCTGCACATTTTGCGCGCGCCGAAAAGCGAGATTGACGCGCTGGTGGAAGCTCTGAGCGAGGTCAAGACCCGGATACAGTTCTGCTCAGTTTGTTTCAATCTGACGGAAGAAGACCCGTGCTTGATTTGCCTAAATCCGAAGCGAGACCGCAGCCTCATTTGCGTGGTGGAAACACCGGGGGATGTTTTGGTGATCGAGAAGACGAAGGGTTATCGCGGACTTTTTCATGTTCTTGGGGGAGCGCTTTCGCCTCTGGATGGCATTTCACCGGAAAATTTGCGGATTCAGGAATTGCTTCAACGGGTAGATGCTTCAGTTAGCGAGGTCATCCTTGCGACGAATCCCACGACAGACGGCGACTCGACAGCTCTCTATCTGGCCAAGGCGCTGAAATCCAAAGGCGTGCGCGTGACGCGCATTGCGCGCGGTGTCCCTGTGGGAGCCGACCTCGAACATGTGGACGAGGTGACCCTGTCGAAGGCTCTGGAAGGCCGGGCGGATATTCTATGAAAATCCCAAAGAAGTGGGCATACCAAGGTCAAGTGCCATTGGGTGAAACGCGGTGAAATTTGAGCGACTATTGGTAGGGGCGGCGGTTGTCGTCGTCCTCTACTTATATACGAACGCGTTTTTTACTTTCTTTTTCCCCAGCGAGCAACCCGAGCTACTCCGCTTTGTCCTTCTCGGGGCACCGTTTGCCGTGCTCTTTTTTCTTTTTCCGCGCTTCGCTTTGGTCATTCTGGCTTTCTCTGTTTTCTCCTTCGATTGGCTCTCGTCCTATGTTAGACTCGTCCCACGCGAGTTCACCTGGTTTACCGACTTCATTGTTGTGATTCTGCTTGTGCGACACCTCCTGCTTCTGCCTCGCGTGCGAACGCGGCCGGTTTCCGTGGCGGAAAAGTGGATTTGGGGTCTCCTGGTTTTTGTCATATTTTCAGCCCTTGTCAATCAAACGCCGACGAGCACCGCTCTCATTGGTCTGAGGGTGTCGCTAAAATATCTCTTGCTCTTCGTCGTGCTATGCTCATTGGATCTTGAGGAGAGATTCTGTCGCGGGTTGCTCTATCTCCTGTTTGTCATTGCACTGATTCAGATCCCGATTTCGGCGATTGAATTGAAATTTCACCCCCCGCGGGAGATTGACCCTTGGGATCTCATGGGCGGCACTTTTGGATTACAGGGGACCGGGGTCCTGTCTGTTTTCCTCTTGGGATGGATCGCTTTTCTGATGGCTATTATGACGGAGCGGCGCCGCCTGCGGCTGGGGCTCTTGTTCCTCATTCTGCTTTTCTGCATTCCTCCAATTTTGGGCGAGGGAAAAGCGTTTTTCTTTGTCCTGATACCACTCACGCTCTTTATGCTGCGTCGGGAATGGCTGAGGCGGCCAGGGCTTGCTCTGGGCATCGGTTTCTTTGCCTTCCTTCTGATCATCGCCGTTGACTATGTCTTGGTCAAAACGGATTACTGGATCGCAGGCCGTAACCCGATAACTTATGTCACTCGCATAGGGGAAATCGTCGAAAAGGACTTGGAGACTCCATCAGCGACGGTTTCTGAGCGAGGAGCCGGACGCTTTTATCAAGCCAAGAGCGGCTTTCATTTTGCGACTTCCAGTCCTCGGGCATTCTTCTTTGGTCACGGCCCCGGCGCCGCGACGGAGAGCTTTTTCACTCCTCATCAATCGTCGTCGGTTCAATATTTCAAAAATTGGGGAATTTCCTCTGGAGCGATGAGTCTCCCGTGGATGCTTGTTGAATACGGCATGGCTGGAACGCTGCTCTTGATTGTACCGTTCCTTCTTTTGTATCGTCGTGCTCAGATCCTGTGTCGGAGCGAGGACGAAAGACACCGCATTCTCGCCGCCGCCTTCCAGGGGCTCACTTTTCTCTTTCTTGTGGACCTTTTTATAACCGCAACGCTGCAGTCGGACCAACTGGGCTATTTCTATTGGGTAACGGCGGCCATCGTTGTTCAGCTCTCGTACAAGGTCAAAGCCGGAAATCCGTCCGAATCCGCCACGAAACCGGCCCATCCGAAGTGGGCATTTCCTGCACTCAATTCAAACAACATTGAGGCCGCAATAAGCCCGAGAGGCTGATGCGGCATGCAAGATAGAAGGGATTGAAAACTCACCGTGGCAACACCGAAGATTTCTCCCCGGTTGACGCTATTTCTGTTGATCCTTTCGGCTTTTCTGCTTCGTCTGCCGAACCTGGGCTACAGCTTCTATGGGGATGAAGAATTCTCTCTTCTTCGGGATAGCGACTATTTTTGGACCCATAGCGATGACTGCCATCGCCCCGTTTTCTTCACACTGCTTTTCTTGTGGCGCACCATCGGATTTGATGGCGAGATCGGTCTGCGGTTTTTGCCGTTGATTTTCGGCTTGTTATCAGTGCCTCTGGCCTGGGCTGTTGGGCATCGCTTAGGTGGCCGCAGTTTCGCACTGGGGTTTGGCCTTCTCCTGGCAATTTCGCCCGTGCATATTGAATTCTCTCAAGAGCTGCGCATGTATTCTCTGCTCGTGCTGTTGGCTCTTGCGCAACTGCTGTGCTATCTGGATTACCGCGAACGAAGACGTTTTTCCGCTCTGATTTTGGGAGCTCTCGTTGGACTCGTTGGCATATACGCGCATCTCTTCTACGGCTTCTGTCTGGGAGGATTTGCGTTGCTTGCTCTGCTCGACAGGCGGACTATTCGGTGGAAATCCTATTGGGTTTCCATTGTGGCCGTGGCCTTTTCTTACCTTCCCAATCTTGGGAATGTTTTGTGGTTTTACAGCATGCGCAATGTGGAGTATAGTGTGCACCTCCCAAGCGCGTTGCCGAAACTTGCGGCGTCCCTTGCCGTCGGCTTTAATCTCTTTGAATTGCCAGAACTGGCTCAGGGTCGGGGAATTGGCTGGCAAATCGTAATCGAAAACTGGTATTATGTCCTGCCTTGCATTCTCGTCTTCGGATTGCTTCTGATAGGCGCGATCAAAACATTTGCTCAGTCAAGGGAACGATTTGCGCTTTCTTTGGCGATGGCATTGCTCGTCGTCCCGACGCTTCTGGCCTATGGATTCGCCTTGGCCACCAAGAAGAACATTATGGGACCCAAGTATCTCATCTTCTTGTTGCCGTTCGTTCTTCTTCTCTTTGTGTGGGGTTTCCAGGGATTGCAAAGGCGTCTTTTCCAAATTTCGGTCGGAATCCTTTTCATCTTGCTTATAGGGCTCTCTCTCATCCACTTCTACACGGATTCGGAGCATTATGGTCGTCGCATGAATTGGCGTGCCGCCGCCGAATATCTCAGGGAGCGCGTCGGTAGTGATGTGCCCGTCATCCTCCTCCAAGGCTACGCGGAACGCTTGCTGCAGTACTATGGTTATGAGACGCGTCCTTACTGGTTGCGGGTGCCCGGAGGGGGCGATACCATCGGTGTGTCCGAGTACCTCCCTTATTTGCGGGAAAAGCTCGCTCACGTCCGAGAAGTCTACTATCTGCGGGAAGACGACCTGCAAAATGCAGTTGATCCCAACGACATTGTTTTGAAATCCTTGAGAGTGATGGGTCACAACGAAACCTTCGTCCAATACAATCCACGCCTTCAGCTCTATGGATGGGAACTCATCACAAAGAGGAAGGAAATGCGCCGTCTCCAGATCAATCACCACTGAGAATTCCTGATGGTTTCGTCCGTTAGCGGTGCGCCGCCAACCCCTTCGACGGCACCCGCGCGACAAGTAACTGCGGAGGCCTGCCGCAACTGCATCTTAGATGACCTCAAGGGTGCTCTTCAGCTTCTGGATATTTCCGATGAGACGAGACAGCGAGTTCTCTCGGAGGGCGAGCGCTTTCTCTCCGGCGAATTTGAACTCTCGCGCGCTCCTTCCTATTACATTACGGCGGTTCATCGGCAATTGAAACGAATGACCGGAATGGCTGTGCCTTTTGCGGAACTGCGGCGTGCAGGCAACGAAGTCGGATTGCTGCTTTCGGAGAAGTTGCGACGGCAATTGACATCCCTGCCGCAGAAAGAAGGTTTTCGACTCGCCGTCGAGTGGGCTATAGCAGCCAATCATCTTGACTTCCGCACAGTCGGAACCGGCTATGGATTCGCGCCCGACGAGATTGAAGAAATACTGAAGGCAAAACTGGCCAAGGGATTCGCTATTGATGAGTTCGACATGCTTTGGGACATTGTCCACACTGTGCGGAAAGTCCTCTACATACCGGATAATGTGGGCGAATTGGCTTTCGACAGCATCGTGTTGGATTATTTGCGAGATTTCGGCTGTCATACGGTTGTTCCCTACCGAGGTGGACCGATTACTTCGGATGCGACTCGGGAGGATTTCGACTTCTTGAATACGCAGGCTCATGCGGGCGAAGTGATTTGCGCCGGACCGGACACCTTGGGGATTTCTTTGGAAGAAGCGAGTGATGAGCTTCGGGCAGCGCTGCAACGCGCCGAACTCATCGTCACGAAAGGTCAAGCGAATTTCTACACGATGTATTCAGCACAAGATAGCCTTCGGGGGCGAATCGTGTGTCTTTTCACCTGCAAATGCGATGTCGTGGCGAATCTTTTCGGACTCAGCGGGAAAATCAATATCATGAAGGTTCTGAAGTGAAAGCACGCATGGGTCTTCCAAACAAAATTACGCTCTCTCGCCTGGCTCTCGGGCCACTCTTTCTCATTGTCTATTTGACTGACTGGCCGGGTGCCAAACTCGGAGGACTCATTATTGCCATTCTCGTCGAGGTGACGGACATCGCGGATGGCTGGATGGCGAGAGCTCGCGGAGAAACCTCTGAAGTCGGCAAATTACTCGACCCTATGGCCGATTCGGTCGCGCGGATTTCGTGCTTCATCGGCTTCTTGGTTTACGGGTATGCCGCCGCGTGGATGGTGGCTGTGCTGGTTTACCGCGATGTCGGCGTGGCGTATGTGCGCACATTAGCCGCTTTGCAGGGCGTGGCGGTCGGTGCGCGTCGCAGTGGGAAATGGAAGGGTGCCATTCAGGGAACTGCAGCGATCACGATTCTCACGCTTGATCTTCTGAATATTCCTTGGCTTCAGTCGCATTTCCTGAAGATTGTCTTTTTCCTCATGCTCCTCGTGACCCTGTACACGGGATTTACTCTCGTGGACTACATCTGGGGCAATCGCAAGATACTGCGTGAGCTGCATTGGCGATAATATGCTCGAAAAGAATAGAAACGACATCAATTTTCAAATTCCTCCTCTTGCTCATACTTCCATGTATAATTGGCACAAATACTGGGCCAGAAAGACATGGAATGTTGTGGGGGAATGGATCGAGGCTTATACGCCCGAAGGTGGAATTATTATTGACCCATTTATGGGAAGCGGCGTCGCCGTTATCGAGGCGATTCGGAGAGGTCGGAGAGCAATAGGGATTGACTTGAATCCCATCGCTGTCGAAATCGTTGATTTGACACTCCGCCATGTTGACACAAAGGCCTTAACTCAATCGTTCGAGAAGATCGAGCGAGCAGTCAGTGAAAACATTGAAGAGCTGTATAAAACAGAGTGCAGAAGCTGTCATGCGGAAATTGACGCCGCCTGCTTCATCTGGAATCGAGGCAAACCGGAATCGGTTCGCTATGAGTGCAATGAATGTGGAAGTCGAGAGGAGAAAGGTCGGAGACTCAAGCCTCGAGATCGAAAAATTCTCAAGAGGGCCGAGGAGTTGCTGCAATCATCAAGGGCGTGGTATCCACAAGATGCTCTATACTACCCAGACGGTTCGCCTTTCAAAGAGAAGCAGAAATACGAGAGCATTCCTGACCTGTTCACCATCCGCAATCTCTACGCACTCGCGCTTCTGATGCGTCAGATCGAGAAGGAAAAAGATGAACTTCTGAGACGCTTCCTTAAGATCACTTTCTCCTCCATGGTGCATAATTGTTCAACTATGATGCCTGTTGGCAATCCGGCTGACACAAATCATTACACTTTTTTCAGCAGCCCCGGCTGGACTCAACATTCTTACTGGCATACTCCTCGCTTCATGGAGCAGCCGGTCTGGCGAAAATTCAAGAGCGCGTTTGAAGGACATCAAGGGATTCTGAAAGCCAAGGAAGAATCGGCAGAAGTCTTCAAGAAACCGGTTCGTTTTGCCAAGACCGTTGAGCAGTTCTTAGACGGAAAAGCCGATGTTCTTCTGGTTTGTGGCTCTGCTTTGAGCACACTGCGTCACTGGCGCAAGAAGAGAGCTCTGTCCGAATACACTGACTTCTGTTTCACGGATCCTCCATACGCCAGCTCGATACAATATGGCGAATTGAGTTTCATGTGGGCGAAATGGCTCGGGCTTAACGGAGGCTATCTGCAGGATCTGTGTGAACATGAAGTCGTTGAGAATCCGCGACAAAAAAAGGATTTCGCCTATTATGAGGGGATGCTCTCAAGTACGTTGGGCGAGCTCAGCACGGCTCTTAAGCCTGGCGCTCACATGGTGCTTACCTTCCATAATCCGACCTTCAAAGTGCGCAACGCCACAATCCGCGCCGCCGTCCGCAAGGGATTCGACTTCGAGAAAATCCACCACCAACCCACGGCTGTCGTTTCAGCGAAGAGCCTTCTGCAACCTTTCGGCTCAGCCACCGGCGATTTCTACCTTCGGTTCGCCAAACCGTTTTTGCAGGAGGCGACTCCGCTCGCGCAATGGGACGAGAAACGATTTGAGCGCGTCGTCGTGGATGGCGTTCAGCACTTGCTGGCCGAGCGTTGGGAACCGACGCCATACACATTCATCATCAACTATATTGATCCACTGCTTGCCCGTGAAGGTTTCTTTCAAGAGCTGTATCCCGGTCTCGATGTGAACACGGTGTTGAAGAACCATGAGGGCGAGGAATTTATCACCGTAGATGTGAAGATCGGCGGACAAACGGGCAAGGCGTGGTGGTTCAAACATACCGAAAAAATCAAGATGAAAGGGATTCCTCTGGGTGAAAGAGTCGAACAGTGTGTGCTTCGCGAGCTTCTATCAAAACGCCGGGTTACATTCACGGATGTCTGGCGACGCGTCGGAGAAGAGTTCCCCAACAGCCTGACGCCCGATGCCTTGAGCATTCGGGATGTCATCCGCGAGTATGCCAAGGAGGCGCGCGGAGGTGAGTGGCAGATTCTTCCCAAATTCCAAGAACGCGTGAAGCAACATGCATTGATGATCTGGATTCTTGGCAATTTGGGAAAATCCTTGGGATATGGCATTTGGGTAGGACGCAACGAACAGAAGGAACTTACACCTTCGAGCGAGCAGCTTTCTACTCTCGTTACGACGAAAAGAGACGAATTCCTATCCGGTTCAAAGGAGGCCGTGCGTGCCGTTTCCGACATCGATCTCATCTGGCTGAAGAAAAATGAGATTGTGAGAGTTTTTGAAGTGGAATATTCCACAAGCATCACATCTGCAATTGAAAGGTGTTCTCATCTTCCCAAGCAAGTATCCCGCTATATCGTTTTGCCGGAGGAGCGAACAGCTAAACTGAAACGAAAACTGGAGTCTCCATTTTTCAAGCAGGGTCTGCAGGGCCAAGGATGGAGGATTGTTCTTTTTGACAGAGTTTTGGACAATAGGGAGGCACTCCTGAAAGGAAAACTTGACATCGCAAGTCTCGAATGGGACTATATGAGTGACCCGCTGAAGCGTGATCGTGGACAACTGGTTCTCATTTAGTTGCCTGCTCTTCCATGACGACGGAATTGTAATGAAACGGTTGACACTCTTCATCGAGACAATTGTCACGACTGGACTGGGAACGGGATTCGCCCCGATTGCGCCGGCGACAGCGGCGAGCGCGTTGGCGTGTGTCGTCTTGTGGTTTCTGCCGGGCGCTCGAAGTTGGCCGGGACTGCTTTTCGTGTTTCCATTCTTCTTTGTTGGAGTATGGCTGGCCGGGCGCGGAGAGCAACGCTATGGACACGATGGGAAACCGATTGTCATTGACGAACTCCTGGGGCAGTGGATTACTCTTTTTTTCGCGTCGTCTTCGCTCTCGACTTTCATCGCCGCTTTTCTTCTCTTTCGGCTCTTTGATGTGTGGAAACCTTTCGTGATTCGCCAAAGTCAGAAACTTCCTCGTGGATGGGGAGTGATGGTAGACGATGTTTTGGCCGGTGTGTTGGCCCTAATATGCTCGCGGCTCTTGACTCTGACACCATTTTTTTCGTAGCTTAGTTCTGTGGGAAAAGCAAGCGCCAGGCCTGAAGGCAAATCCTCACGAGAAATCCAGCCGAAATTTGCGGAAATCATCACGGTCGGCAATGAACTGCTCATGGGATTGGTGGTCAACGGAAATGCCGCCTATCTGGGACGAGCCCTCGCCGAAGCCGGTGTGCCCGTGCGATGGAGCTCGGTTGTCGCAGATCACATAGGCGAGATTCAGGCCGTGCTTGAGCGTGCACTGGAGCGCGCTTCGGTCGTTGTGCTGACAGGTGGTTTAGGCCCTACACCGGATGATGTGACAAAGGACGCGGTAGCTCAGTTCTTTGATATGCAGTTGGAACTTCGAGCGGATCTTCTGGAAGAGGTTGAAGCGCGATTCGCCCGTTTCGGTCGGACGATGCCGGAGGTCTCGCGTGGACAAGCGATTTTTCCGCGTGGCGCCAAAGCCATTCCCAATCCGTTGGGAACGGCGTCGGGAATACATATTACGCATGGCAATTGCGTGGTGTTTGCGATACCTGGCGTGCCGCACGAGATGGAAGGCATGATGGAAAGCTACATCGCGCCGTGGCTGCTTGAAAATATGGCAACAACTCCGATTGTCTCAAAGACTCTTCAGACAGCGGGCATTGGCGAATCGCTGATTCTGGAACGCTTGGGCGGCATCGAGCATATTGATGAATTTGTGAACCTTGCGTTTTTACCGTCGCCCGTCGGAGTGACGCTTCACCTTACGGCGAAATCTCAAGACCTGTATGAAGCGGAAGCGCAACTTGCCGAGGCGGAGGGTTTGATTCGGGAGCGTATCGGCGAATTCATCTATGCCACGGGGAAACAGAGCCTGGCTGAGGTCATCGCACGAATCCTGGCCAATCGAGGCAAGACCATTGCCGTCGCGGAATCGTGCACCGGCGGACTTGTCGCCCACACTTTTACCAACATTCCGGGAAGCTCGAATTTTTTCGAGCGAGGCTTTGTGACCTATTCGAATCGCTCAAAGACGGAGTTGCTTGGAGTACCGGAAGAGCTTATCCAGCAGCATGGGGCGGTTTCGGAGGAAGTTGTGCGAGCGATGGCCGGAGGCGCACGGCGAAAAGCGAAAACAGACTACGGCCTGGCTACAACGGGCATCGCTGGACCGGATGGCGGCACACCGGAAAAGCCCGTCGGAACGGCATGGGTGGCCGTCGCTGACGCACGCGAGACCGTCGCGGAGAAAATTCAAGTCGGATACACGCGCGAAGCGAACAAGATGCGTTTTGCTCAGGCAGTACTCTTCTTGCTCTACAGAAAACTGATGCAAGAGACCGCTTGATCTGCGCACAAGAGTATTTATGCGACTTTTCATTGCCATAGATTTGCCCGAAGATTGGAAAGAGAAGTTGGCCCAGTTGCAGAGTTCCATCGAATGGCTCGGGCGAGGAATCAGTTGGGCAAGGTCTGAGGGAATGCACCTCACACTCAAATTCCTCGGCGAAGTCCCCGAAGAGAAAGTCGGCGAAATTGCGGCGGGGCTTGAGCGCGCCTGCAGAGGAACCGCACCGTTCGAGATGCGTATGAAGGGAACGGGATGTTTTCCCAACTCAAAGCGACCGCGCGTTTATTGGGCGGGACTGAACGGCGGCGAAACCCTTCTGGCGCTTCAAAAACGGGTTGAAGATGAAATGGAGCGCTTGGGATTCCCTCGAGAGGAACGCGATTTCACCCCGCACTTGACTATTGCACGAATTAAAGACCCAATGGGCAAGGAACGGATGACGAAGGCGCTTCTCGATTACGAACTGGAGACCGATTCGATTCAAGTCCGGGAAGTGCTACTAATGCAAAGCATTTTGAAGCCGACCGGTGCCGAATACCGGCCTCAATCTCGGATTGAACTCAAGGCATAGAAACGATGCCCCGCCTACAGGTGATTGTAGATATTGATGCGCCGAGAGCGAAGGTGTGGCATCTAATCAGCGACGCGAAAGAAATGGAGTTCTGGTGCCCCAGCATTCGCGATTTGGCTTATGAACCGGCAGGGACATTGCAGGTGGGAACCCTGCGCAAAGCCCGCATCGAAGTCAACGGCAAAATTCATGCGCTTCGTACCGAGGTGACGCATTGCGAGGCGCCGAATTTCTTCAGCGAGATGCCCTGCGGCTGCACAGCCGATTGGCTGGGAAAAGTGACATCGGCAAGGTTGACCTACCGCCTTGAAGCAGAGAGCGAAAGCCGGACCACACTGATTTTCACGGGCGAATATGAACTGAAAGGACTTTGGGGGCAGTTTTTCGATAAGCTCATCGGCGAGGGCATGGTGCGAAGTGCGGTGAAGCAGAACCTCGAACGACTAAAAACCTACGCGGAAACGGGGAGGGTGGTTTAGTGCTCGAATTTTCAGCGAGCCGGGCACGCGAGACGCATGCCGCGGCGAGAGTCTGCAACCGCTCGGCCCAATGTAGTATCTAATTAAGAGGAGATAGACTATGGCGTCGGAAACAACTGAGAAGACGCGTGCGTTAGATTTGGCGATTGGCCAGATTGAAAAGCAGTTCGGCAAAGGTTCTATTATGCGCTTGGGTGAAGAGGGCGCGAGGGTTCAGCTCGCGGTGATTCCCACAGGCGCTTTGTCGCTCGATGTAGCTTTAGGCATCGGCGGGGTTCCGCGCGGTCGCGTCACCGAAATCTACGGGCCGGAAGCCTCGGGCAAAACCACTCTGGCACTTCATCTCATCGCTGAGGCTCAGAAAAGTGGAGGATTTGCTGCGATTATTGACGCCGAGCATGCGCTTGATCCGCAGTATGCTCAAGCGTTGGGCGTCAACCTCGACGACCTGCTCGTGTCGCAGCCGGACACGGGAGAGCAGGCGTTGGAGATCGCTGAGACTCTGATTCGCTCCGGCTCTCTCGATATCGTTGTTGTGGATAGCGTGGCGGCATTGGTACCGAAGGCGGAAATCGAAGGCGACATGGGCGACTCCTTGCCCGGACTGCAAGCCCGTCTGATGTCTCAAGCCCTGCGCAAGCTTACGGCGACCGTTTCTCGCTCCAATACGGCTCTCGTTTTCATCAACCAAATCCGAATGAAAATCGGTGTGATGTTCGGCAATCCCGAAACGACCAGCGGCGGTCAGGCATTGAAATTCTACTCCACCATTCGAATGGAAATTCGCAGAATTGCTTCGATCAAGGAAGGGGAGAATATCGTCGGCAGTCGGACGCGTGTGAAGGTTGTGAAAAACAAGGTGGCTCCGCCGTTCAAGCAGGCGGAATTCGATATTGTCTATGGAAAAGGCATTTCGCGAGCCGGCGATGTGCTCGACCTTGCTTCGGAAAAGGACATTGTCAAGCGCACCGGAACATGGTACAGCTATAGCGACGAGCGTTTGGGTCAAGGCCGTGAACGCGTCGTCGAATTGCTGCTCGAAAATGCGGACATTCTCAAGAAAATGGAAGCTGAAGTGCGAGCGAAATTGGGCTTTGCCCTCCCCGCGACCAAGACAACTTCCGAACCTGAAACAAGACCGGCACGCAGCAAGAAATAGCGGAATTCAGTTGCACAAGCTTCTAATCATTTGGCTTCTTGCCTTCCCTTCGATCCTGTGGGCTCATGACTTCGTCCTAATGACCGGTTATGCCGCTTCGCAGAAGCCCGAATTGGGTCCGACAGTGGATCCGCACGATTTTTCGAGTGGAGGCGGGTACGCCGTGGGAGGTCGTTTTGACCTTGCAGTGGCACCACACATTTGGCTCGCCCCAGCCGTTCTATATTGGGACAATATCACGGGGGGGCAGAATGGAACCTACAATAGCCACTATGCGCAGATGCAGGTCGGAGCACGGCTTTTCGTTCATTCCTGGTCTCTGCCCATGCTCTATTTCGGGGGCGGTGTGGATTTCGCTGCAACCCGAGGAATAGTGAAAGCGGACAGGCCGGTCCCGATGTACAACAAGGGTGATATTGTGGAAGAGTTCGACGGCGAGGCACCTGTGGGGATTATTGCGGCCGGTTTCAAAGGACCCGCGCCGCTTGGGCTGGGAGTGTTGGCGGAAGTGGATTATCTCTTTGGCTTGGACGAGCCAACGGGTCTGCGACGAATCGGGCCGGCTTCAGCCGTGCTGCTGCAGATTGGAGTCTTTCTCCATGGCGCGGGGCGCTAATCGAGGAAATGGAGGCGCGGCGCTTCAAACGGCACTGAAGCTCCTGGCGCACCGAGCCTACTCCGAACGCAAACTCACCGAGAAACTTCGAGAAAAGGGATTCAGCGAAGAGGCCACACGCGAGGCCATCGCTGCCTGTCGTCACAAGCAATTCCTGAACGACCGTGAGTTTGCACGGAACTTCGTTGAGCAACGGCTGGAGACACGACCTCGCGCAGGACATGTGCTTATTGGTGAGCTTCTGCAACGCGGGATTTCACTGCGTCTTGCCAAGGAAATCGTCGAAGAGAATGTCTCGAAGGAGACCGAGGTCGAGGCCGTCAAAGTCATGGCACGCAAGAAATGGAGACAATATGCGCATCTTGGGGCGGATGTTTGCTTTCGGCGTGTTGGCTCCTATTTGGCAAGGCGTGGCTACTCCTGGGATTTGATCCGCGAGGCGATTCACGAGGCACAGATGACTTTTCCGGAAAGTAAACAGGAACAAATCGAGTCATGACTTCCCGCGAAGTACGCGATAGTTTTATTGAATTCTTTCGACAGCGTGGGCACACCTTCGTGCCTTCGGCGCCACTCGTGCCTCAGGACGACCCGACACTGCTGTTCACGAATGCAGGCATGAATCAGTTCAAACCGATTTTTCTGGATCTGGAAAAACGCGATTACACGCGCGCGGCAAACACCCAGAAGTGCATTCGCGTTTCGGGCAAGCACAATGATTTGGAAGAGGTCGGCTCCAGCCCCTATCATCACACCTTTTTCGAGATGTTAGGCAACTGGAGCTTTGGAGATTACTTCAAACGCGAGGCGATTGTCTGGGCATGGGAGTTGATGACTGGAATCTGGAGAATGCCCAAAGATAAGCTCTATGCCACGGTTTATGAAGAGGATGACGAAGCCGAGCGTTTGTGGCTCTCCGAGACAGACATCGTCCAAGACCATGTGTTGCGTTATGGGAAAAAGGATAATTTCTGGGAGATGGGCGAAACCGGACCTTGCGGGCCTTGTTCGGAGATTCATATTGATCGCGGTGCGGAATTCGATGAGAATCCCGAGGCGTTCGTCAACACAGGCTCGCCACGCTTCATCGAGCTTTGGAACCTTGTTTTCATTCAATTCAATCGCCTGCCGAGCGGGCAGCTCGAGCCTTTGCCTGCAAAACATGTGGATACCGGCGCAGGACTCGAGCGCATCACGGCAGTCCTTGGCGGCAAGCGTTCCAACTATGAAACCGATCTTTTCATCCCACTTATGAAGAGAATCGAAGACATTTCGGGTAAGCCTTATGTTACAGGCGATGGAGGAATCGCTCACCGAGTGATTACCGACCATGTGAGATGTTTGACTTTTGCTATATGCGATGGGGCGATGCCCGGAAACGAAGGGCGGGGATATGTCTTGCGACGCATTTTGCGGCGCGCCACGCGCTTCGGTCGTAAGCTTGATGTTCACGAGCCGTTCATCTATAAGCTCGTACCGATTCTGGTCAATCAAATGGGGGAGGTTTTTCCCGAACTCAAGGCGCACCATCATCACGCATCTCTTGTTATCAAAGCCGAAGAGGAGCACTTCGGAAAAACGCTTGACCGGGGCCTTGAGATTTTTGAACAGATTGTCGAGGCGGCAAAAAAAGCCGCCCAGAACTCTCTGTCGGGCGAGGATGTTTTCCGACTCTACGATACTTTTGGCTTTCCGCTCGATTTGACGGAGCTCATGGCTCGCGAGCACAGATTGCAGGTGGACATTGAGGGTTTTCAGTTAGCGATGGAAGCTCAGAGGGAGCGTGCACGCAAGGCTGGCCGGTTTGCTTATCAAGCAGATACGGATGAGCCGACGATATTGCTTGATCCGTCCGCACCCGATGTTTTCGTCGGATACGAACAGCTTGAAACTGAGACGATTGTCAACGGCTATGCCGGTCGGCAGCTTTATCTGCAGACCACACCCTTCTACGCCGAATCGGGTGGGCAGGTTGGCGACCGAGGCCATATTGTTGCTGACAATGTGGAGCTTCCCGTAGTTGATGTTCAATTCGACCGAGGATTGCGCGCGCATATCATCGCGGAAGACAATGCAGGGCTCTTGCCCGAACTGGTTGGCCGAAGCGTTCTCGCGCGTGTGTCAAAAATCCACCGGCTCCCCACGCAGTACAATCACACGGCGACTCATCTTTTGCATCGCGCATTGCGTGAGACTCTCGGTGAGCATGTCCATCAACAGGGCTCGCTTGTGGCGCCCGATTATGTGCGTTTCGACTATTCTCATTTCCAGAAGCCGACCCCCGATGAACTCGCGCATGTTGAAGAACGCGTCAACGAGAGAATTCGCGAGAACTTGCTCGTTACGGCACACATGCTTCCTCTGAAACGGGCGCAGGAACTGGGCGCGATGGCTCTTTTCGGAGAGAAATATGCTGAGAAAGTGCGCATGATTCAAATCGGCACGACGGATGAGTTGTTGCCATGGGGAGATAAGCACATCTTTTCGCGCGAACTCTGCGGCGGCTGCCATGTCAAGCGAACCGGTGACATCGGGCTGTTCATTATTCGAGCAGAAACAGCGGCGGCCGCGGGCATTCGACGCATCGAAGCTCTGACGGGCGCCGCGGCGCTGCACTATCTTTCGGCACGCTCGCGCATCGTGGACGCCTTTACCGATGAATTGGCCAGTCACGGCTCTGATCCATTGGACAAGCTGCGCAAAATCCTCGAAGAGAAGAAAGCGCTGGAGAAAGAGCTGGCCAAGCTGAAAGGGAGCATGGGTGGAGCCGAGATGAAGTCACTGGCGGCTCAGGCGATGGATATTGACGGCGTGAAGCTTGCGCGTGGCCGCGTCCATGTAGACTCCCTTGACCATTTGAAGGAAATGGGAGACGCGTTGCGAGATGCGCTGGGGTCAGGCATTGGGCTTTTAGTCGCGCTCATTGATGGCAAGCCGCATCTGGCGTGCGTGGTAACGCCTGATCTTGTGGCAAAAGGTGTGGATGCGGGACCGATTATCAAAGAGCTCAGCAAACGCATCGGCGGTGGCGGCGGAGGCAAAGCCCATCTCGCGACAGCGGGCGGTCGCGTGCCGGAAGGATTGGACAAAGTCATCGAAGATGCACCCAGAGCGGTGCGGGAACTCCTACGAACTTAGACGCCAAATCATCATCACAGAGATGGAAGAAAATGGCAGAAGAGGATATTGAACAGAAGCTAACGGCGGTCATGGAGCGCTTGGAGAAAAAAGTGGACAGTTTGGAACAGCGAGTACTGCTGCTCTCGGATAAGAGACATGCTGCCCGCGGCTCCTTTGGCTATGTTTTCTGGGGCGGCATCCTCTTTATCATAGGCGCCTTGTGGCTCGCCTATGAAGAAGATTGGATTGATTTCCGCGTTGAACTGTTTCCCGTGGCACTGATCGCGCTCGGTCTGTATCTGATTCTGATGCCCCGACGATGAAGAAGGCCGTTTCGTTGGCTGTCGTGGGAGCGACGGGCCTGGTCGGACGCACGATGCTGCGCGTTTTGGAGGAGAGAGAAATTCCACTTAGCGATCTCTCTCTCTTCGCTTCACCACAATCGAAGGGAAAAACGCTTGTCTTTCGAGGAAAGCCTCATGAGATTCAGACTCTTGAGGACGGCGCGCGTGCAGCAGACTATGCCTTGTTTGCCCTAAGAAACCGGCTTGCCGCCGAATGGGTGCCTCAGTTTCGTAACGCGGGCACCGTGGTGATTGACAATTCGTCTTATTTCCGAATGCACAATGGGGTGCCCCTTGTTGTGCCCGAGGTCAATGAACATGCACTCAAACACCATAGCGGCCTTATCGCCAATCCCAATTGCACGGCAGCGATTGCTTCGGTGGCGCTGGCTCCGTTGCATCGCGCTTTCCGGCTCTCTCGCTTGATTCTTTCGACCTATCAATCTGTCTCGGGAACCGGCCAGCGGGCGCTCGAAGAATTAGAAAAAGAAACGGCGAATTCCACCTATCCACCCCAAATCTACCCGCGTCCCGTCGCTTTCAATCTCTTTCCTCAGATCGGCGACTTCAATGCAGCGGGGCTATGTGTCGAGGAACAAAAAATCAGTGAAGAGCTTCAAAAAATCCTTGATGCGCCCGAGCTTTCAGTCACGGTGACGACCGTCCGTGTTCCAGTGCGCGTGGGTCACAGCTTGTCCATTTTCGCGGAATTCGAGAAAGACATCGCACTGACGGAGGCAAATGAGTTGCTGCGCCGTGCTCCGGGACTTGTATTAATGGAGGGCCAAGAGTATGCGACGCCGTTAGGATGTGAAGGACGCGACGAGGTTTTCGCGGGTCGTTTGCGACAAGTTCCTCGAAATCAGAAGGCTCTTCTGCTTTGGGTTGTCGGTGATAACTTGCGCAAAGGAGCCGCAACGAACGCCGTTCAAATCTTGGAAAAGCTAATCGAAAAATAGGCAATGTCCCGTTTCCTTTTTGCTTCCTGCTTCCTCTTCATCAGCGCTATTCTTCTTGCCTCGCCATATACTGCTGAAAAACCTGCCCCCCATTTCCGGCTGACAATTCGGCCGGCAGTTGAGCATCACTTCGATTGGGATTTTGACAATACCATTTTCGGGACAAGTCACGACGAGGTTCACCCGGACCTCTGCACGACGCCGAATGGCCAGTATTTCTATGCTTGTTGCTCTGTCTTGGATGGTGAAGGTGATTTCAGCAGCCTGCGCCTGCGCTGGTCAACCGATGGCGGTCTTTCATGGGGGCCCGGAATAGATGTCGCCGCAGAGAATCCTGTCGGCATGGGAAGATTGGCCGCCGACAACAACTTTGTGTACTTGGTTTGTGAATTCTTCCTCGGTGAGAATGATATTGACAGTTACCTTCTTCGGCTTCCAACAGGCTCAATAGATCCACAAGAGCTTTCCGTCCTCCCGATTGCGACCACACCACTCGTTGAGAAGTCCCCTGCTATTCATTCCGACAGTCGCGATGAAATGGGAGACCCTTACATCTACATTTCGCACGCCGAACTCCATGAAACTGATTCGCTGCGCTACTGGTTTCATCTTTCGATTGACCGGGGGATCAGCTTGCACCGCTCGGGAATTATTGCCTCCTTTGCAGGACAGTCTCTCGCGGGACGGTCAAGCGTGGCGACAGGAAAGCTCGGGGAAGAAACGCTGATATATTTTGCCTGTGAGGGAGAGAGGTCAGCGGGACGCGGTTCAATGGTTTATGTGATGACAAGCGGGGATTTCGGAATGACCTGGAGCTCGCCTCATTCGATTTCCGAGGATAATCGAGCTTTCTGCCTACCGAATCTCTGCGCTTTTGGCGGATTTGCATTTGTGTCGTACGCGTGGTCGCCCCTTCCCCATGATTTGGATGTTCTTTACAGCTTTTCAGCGGATTCAGGGAGAAGTTGGTCGGAGAGTATTGCAGCCTCGCCCGGTGAAAGCTACGACACAGAGCCGCGAGTCGTCATCGAGCCCAATGGAGCGAATTTTCATATCGGCTGCGCGCATTTTCTTGCGGAGGATTCCGCTGCCGGAACAATCTGGACTTGCCGAGGAAATACAGGAAATCCTGATTCCATCGGCTTGGGGACTGCTATCGAGAATGACAATTTGGCTGCGGCGGGATTTCAAATCGGAATGTGTGCGGGGCCTAATTTGCAGAATCTTCGAGGCGCGGCAATCGCATGGACTTCATATTTCGTCACAGGCGACTTGGATGTGAAATTCGATGCGTCGTGGCGAGGAGACGCTGACGCGCCCGTGATGCAGACTTTGTTGCCGCAATTTTCTTTAGAGCAGAACTATCCAAATCCTTTCAATTATTCGACCATAATCCGGTTCGAGTTGCCGACTGCAAGTTCGGCGCAGCTTGCAATCCACGACATCATCGGACGGGAAGTCATACTGCAAAATTTCGGTTTGCTCTCTCCCGGACATCATACGGTGACCTTGGGCGCGAGCAAAATGCCTTCAGGTATCTACTTTTATACCCTGCAAACCAATCAGGCGATGCAAACGCGGAAAATGGTTGTGCTCAAATGAGCGCCCTACCTCAAGACAAACGACTCGCCTTCTTTTGGATAGCGGATGTCGAAGGCGTTCCAGCTCTTGAGGTTTTCGATGAAGGGAAGGGATTGGTCGGGTTCGCCGTGAACTACGAAGACCTGGCGCAAGCGAGGCGAGTTCTGGCGAACCCTTTTTACATATTCGAGCAGGCCGTTTCGGTCTGCATGACCGGAGAAGGAATTCAGGATTTTGACACGGGCGCGAAGTTTCAAGAGTTCACCGAAGATAGCCACCTCGGGTTGACGCTCGGCGATTCGCCGACCCAGAGTGTGTTCCGCTTGAAAGCTGACGATGAGAATGGTATTGCGCGGGTTTTCGATGTTGTTGCGCAAGTGATGGACGATTCGTCCCGCTTCGCACATTCCCGATGCAGCGATGATAATCATGGGGTCATGCCTCTCATTCAGCGCCATCGAATCGGCCACACCCCGAATGATGGTCAACTGCGGGAAACTGAAGGGCCGCACACCCGCGTCCAACAGCTTGCGCGTCTCGGCGTCATAGCATTCAGGATGATTGCGAAAGACTTCGGTCACATCGGCTGCAAGAGGACTGTCCAAATAGACTGGAAGAGGCGGGATTCGGCCTTCATCTTGAAGCCCGGCGAGGTGATATAGCAGTTCCTGCGTCCTCTCGAGGGCAAACGCGGGAATAATGACTTTGCCGCCTTTCTCGGCTGTGCTGCTGATGACCTCAGCCAGTTCATTTCCCGCCTCAGAGGCCGAGTCATGGGTGCGATTGCCATAGGTGGATTCAATGACGAGACCATCCAAGCCGGACAGAATCTCCGGATCTTTGAGAATCGGGAGGTCAAAACGGCCGAGGTCGCCGGTGAAACCGAGGCGGTAGGCTTTGCCATTTTCATGTAATTCAATTAGTTCCTGTGCTGATCCCAAGACATGGCCGGCATCAAGCAACTGAACCGATATTCCAGAAATGGGCTGAAATTGACGACCATAATCCGAGGAGACGAACTGGCCTAAAATTCCGTCTGCATCTTCCAGTGAATAGAGGGGATTGAAGAGAGGCAGACCCTTACGCCGATGGATTTTATTAACAAATTCAAGATCTTTTTGTTGGACATGGGCGGCATCGCGAAGCATGTGGGTGCAGAGATCGGCAGTGGCATGCGTGCAATGAATCTCGCCAGCGAAACCTTTGGCCTTGATTCTTGGGAGGTTACCGCAATGGTCGAGGTGCGCGTGGGAAAGCACAACCGCTCCGATCTTCACGACAGGATAGCGGGGGTGCCGATTGCGGCGGTAGGTGGCTTCGCGCGGCCCCTGGAAAAGGCCACATTCCAGCAGAAGATTGTTGCCTTGAACTTCAAGCAGGTATTGTGAGCCTGTGACGCCTTGGCAGGCGCCGTGAAAGGTAATACGCATATTCAGAAGATACTACTTGACTTTTTGGCAAACGCAGTGTATATTTCTATATTGGAAATGGAGTCGAGGGTATGCAGCGCTTTACTTTTGTCGTAGCCTTTCTTTTTGGCGTCGCGTCGGCGGCCTTCGCTGGCGCGGAGATTATCGAGTTTGAAGCCCTGAGCTTGGGTGACCGATGCCAGCTTGTCTGGCGCACGGCCCAGGAGACAAACTTCGAGATGTTCGTCGTTGAGCGGTCATCAGACGGTTCGCGGTTCTTGCCTGTGGGCACGGTGGAACCCCAGGGCTCGTATTCGAACTATCAATATACGGATGTGAGTCCGTTGGCGCAATCATCGCGAGTGTTTTTCTATCGGCTGAAGCTGCTGGATAGAGACCAGTCCTTTGATTACTCCGTCGTCCGTGAAGTGTCTCTGGTCTTTTCGGCGCTGAGGCATACTTGGGGTTCGATCAAAGCGATGTTTCGATAAAGGACTTAGCCCCGCCGTCAAAACTTTTTCATGGTTTTGACCTCCTACCAGGCCCCGTGCTTCCTCCCCGCGCGGGGCTTTGGTTTTTTCCGTGTGAAGGATTTGTTCGCACAGGATGAGGAGACTTTGTGGATGGGTCCGCTTAGGGAGCTACGCGCAGCCCGATGTGAGATTCGGTCAGGAAGTACCGATTGCGGCCGATGGAGTTCAGTTCGTGGACGAAATCCTGCAAAGTATCCAAATCCGGATACTCGAGCGCCGCCATCATGCTCCAGCCCGAAGAAAAATGGCAATCGTAGGTGCCGAGCCACTTCACTCCATTCTTGGTCCATTTCTCGATGATGACGTGCTGTTTCTTGCGATAGTCGGCGCGTTCCTTTTCGGTCAGAGAATACCAAATATCGCGCGGACGCCAGAAGACGATGGCACCGAAAGGGGCTGAGGTCTTTTTTGCCATGACACACCTCCAAGAAAGTTTTGTTCTTCTATTTCTATCGAATAAGCAGCATCTTGTGGACTTGGCGGAAGCCGACCGCGCGCATCTGGCAAAAATAGAGGCCTGAGGGCAGATCTCTGGCGTCGAAGTCGAGTTCGTGGTATCCCGCTTCTGTCCAGCCGTCTGTCAAGCGCGCGACTCGTCGTCCAAGAACATCATAGACATCGAGGCGCACGAAAGAGCGTTGAGGAAGCCCATACCTAAGTCTCGTTGTCGCATTGAAGGGATTCGGATAGTTCGGAGAGAGGAAGAAAGCGCTCGGGATGTCGGCTTCGTGGTCTGAGCTGACGCTGCTGACAGTCACCTGCACATGGTTGCTCGTATCGCTCTCGCCGCCCTCATAAACCGCTACAACCCAGTATTCATACTCACCGGGCGACACGCCTTCCACATAGGTTGTCTCCTCGACCGCAGCGCGAAATTCCCCATCTCGATAGACCTTGTAGTGCGAAAGGCTCTCGATGCTGCCGCCACCCTTTGAGGGACCCAATTGAATAGCGGATGGAGTGGTTCCGTGCTCCATGCCAGATGATGTCGGCTCAGGGAGTGGTGGCTGCCATGTGAGCGTGACGACCGTATCCTCTATGCTTGCCTGTAAATTGCTCGGCGGATCAAGCCGCCAGATTTCGAAGGTGACCCAAGTCATGACGCCCGAATCAACTGTGGCTTCTTGCAGTCCCACTTCGTAACCGGGATAGGTCGCTTGCATCCGATAGGTGCCTGCCACAACGGAATCCACAGCAAAACACCCTTGCGTGTCAGAGTAAAGGCGATGACAACCAAATGTAATGATGACTTCCGACATATCCTCAAGCGGTGGGACGGCATATACCTGCCCAGCGACGCTGCCATAGTCCGTTGGAATGGCTGTTGTAAAACGAATAGCTGTGCCGGACCGAATCGGGAAAGCGCTCAGATTGTAACTGGTGTCAAAGACAATTTGCACGCCGGTCAACTCGTCCGGACTCTCGATGCCGACGGTTCCGCCGTCGTCTCGCTCATCGTAGAAATACTGGAGGAGCGCGTATTGGAGAACGATTTCGCCATCGCAAGAAGGCGTCGGGCAAACCAGAGGATCGTAGAGAATGAGTTGAAATGTCGCCAGAGAATCATGAGGGCGACGCTGAGGCACTCGATTGAACTCGATGATGAACCGCCCTTGCAGTTCAGCATAGTACGCCGAGACATCTCCTCCCACCAGAACATCCATGTCATCCCAGAAAGGCGCTATCATTGCGGCAGGGCCATCTGAGTCGGGGATGGGACTTTGAGTGCGGTCGGCCTCATTCGTGAATCCTAAGGCCAGCCAGCCGTCTGCGCAGAGAGTCGCTTCGGTGTAATCATAACCGTAATACCGGAAGACAAAAGGCAGAGCAAAATGAGCGAGAGAATCGCTATGGGAAAAATGGATTGCTGCGCCGGGTCCGCCGAGCGATGGGCTGATTTCCAGCCAGTCGAAGTGCGCGCGCTGTTCGATGTCATTCTGTTCGTAGGCGATATAGCCATAGGTGTCTGGACCCGATGGTAGAAAACGGAGATCGAAAAGCTCAAAAACAACCTGCACAACTTCACTTTCGGGAAGGAAGACTGTCGTATCCGCCATGCTGCCCTCGTAGTCTGCCACGATTTGATAGACCGCCGCGCCGGGAGCTGAGAGAGAAAAATAGCCCACCGTATCCGTTCGAGCAGCAGGAATGGGCGTTTCGGCCAAGGAAATCATTGCACCTGCGACCGGTAATCGGCCCATGTTATGAACATAGCCCTCTATGGTGGCGGAGATGGCGAGCGTCAAATCGAAATCATGGAGAACTTCGGCAACATTTCCCACCGCGACGAGTTCGGTGTCAGGCCGATAACTGTGTAGCCAGGCACGAATTGCATAGGTGGAATCACGAGAGACGGGCAAGGCGAACTGGCCATCAATGTTGGCATTCACAAAAGGTGCACCACCGGCAGCTTCGACTTTTGCCGCGAGCGGCTCTTGGGAAATGGAATCGCGCACGAAGCCGCTCACGAGAGCCATGGTGCTATTGAGCATCACATTGCCGACGACAGCGAAAGATTGTGTTTCACTTCCGGGAAGAATGCCGCCGACATAGAGCGTCCATGGGCCGGATTCGGGAGCATCCACATGAACCCGCTCGACAACATTCACGCTGTCAATTCCTGTTCCTGCAGGCAAGTCGGGATCTGCTGGATTCAGAACCCACGGTCTGAATGTTGCCGCGCTGGGCGAGACAAGCCAAAGATCCAGATCATTGACAAGCGCTGGAGCGACATTGTACTCACCGGGAACATCGCTCCAAGCCAGCGAGATGTCAAGGGTTGACAGGGTGTCGGGGACCTCGAAAAGCTGCGAGAAGGTTTCACCGGCAGTGAGTTGCGCTTCGAAGAAACCGAGATTCAATAGGAAATCTATCGCCTTCTGGATATTGATCACGCCATAGCCGAACCCAAAATCCGGCCCGATGTTTCCTCGGTCAAGGGCGCTGGCGACCAGCAAGGCCTTCACCGTTTCAGGAAGCGGGGCAGGAAGATCAGGCAAAATGCGATGCCATTGTTCCAGAAGAAGAGCGATGCAACCCGAAACGACAGGTGTTGCCATCGAAGTGCCGCTGATGCGGTAATAATCGTTGCCAGGAAAAGTCGAGGTGATATTGACGCCCGGGGCGCAAAGCTCAGGTTTCAAGCGGCCGTCATCGGTTGGCCCCCACGAGCCGAAGGACGACATGTTGTCCTCATCGTCGGAAGCGCCGACCGTGATGATATTTTTTGCTCCCGCAGGAACTCCCATCGTGCCGTAGCCGTCGCCGCATCGAGCCGGTGGTTGCCGCTCGTTGCCCGCCGCGAAGACAACGATGAAAGGCTGCCCCAAAGAGCCGCAAACGATGGCGTCCAGGAGCTGCGAGGTCGTTTCGTAGTCTCCTTCCCACTCGCACGGATAGCCGTTCGTTGCCACATTGGAGCTCAGAGAGTTGTTCGCGACCTCCGCTCCGTGGGTGGTCATAGCCTCTTGATAGTTCCCTTCGATGTCCTGCGGCGAATCATACAGACAATTGGGCACGCACGCTTCATACTCCATGGAAACCATGCGGACTTCGGGCGCCATGCCTCGATATTGGCCGCTTGAGTTCGCTCCGTTGCCCCCGAGAGTCCCCGCAACATGAGTCGCGTGCCAGAGGGGCATGTAGTATTCACCTAAGACAACACGATTCGGACTAAAATCATTGTGCGTTCTGTCCACGATGTCGCCGTCATAGACCAGAGCCGTAACACCGCGGCCGCTGAGATCATAAGGTAAGAGCTGCACTTCGTCCGCATGGACGCGCTGCCGAGCGATGTCGTTTGTCGGCGTGAGCGGCGGTGGCGCTTCGGCAATGTGCAGGACGAAATCCAGAGCAGCAAGTTCGCGGACCTGCTCGGGAAGGGCGGCAACGAAAAGAACATGAGTCGAATGAAGCTCCTCACCAACCTCATAACCGCGTAAAGCAAGGGCAGTGCGCGCTGTCTCCAGTCCAACATCCTTCATCAGGCTGACCGCAAAGACGTGCCTCGTCGCATCGTAGCGACTCCAATCTCCAAAGAGGCCTTGTAGAATCCGGGGATGTATTTTGGAGTCTATCGGCAGCGGCCCTGCCCAGCGCACACCCTGTTTCTGAAGAACAGACTTCTGAATTTCGCAGGGCATGGATATGACATACGCGCGGTCAGGGAAATAATGAAGCAGACGAATTCCGTGAGATTCAAAGCGCGCGCGGTCGCCTACTTGCAAGTGTTTCTCAAGCTGCATGAGTAGGTGGATGCGCTCATCCTTGCCATTGGGAATGGATGAAGGAATGAAAAACTCTCCAGCGGGAGGAATGAAAGGATGGTTTCGGAGGGCGATTTCGTAGGGCGCCGTTTCCGCCATGACAGCGAACGGAGCTCCAATGAGCAGCAAAAGGAAGATTCTCCGAAAAGAGAGCTGCCAGTTTCGCACGGCTCTTCCGATCTTGACATTGCCAAACAGAATATAGTGAAGAAGTCGTCCGTTTGCAAGACTCGGATTGACCCTGTCCTCCACTTATCTGAGATGAAATGCAGTTCCTTGAGAACTGAGTTGACTTTTATTGAAAACTTTTGCATATTGAAATTGAGGCAAAGTTGCGCCTTTAAGTCAATAAATATAAAAGAAATAAAAAGTGAAAAGTTTCTCACAGTCTCAACCTCACAAAGGAGTAGATTATGTCTCGGTTACATGACAAACTCGCTGCCATCATTCCGGCCATGCGAGAAGAAATCCAGGGCGTCAATAAGGAGTTTGGCGACAAGGTCATCTCTCAGGTGACCGTGGCGCAGGCTTACGGCGGTATGCGGGGGATTATTGGCCTCATTTGCGATACTTCGGAAGTGCCGCCGGACAAGGGACTTATCATTCGCGGAATCCCCGTCAAGGAGTTGGCCAATCGGCTTCCCGAAGAAATCTTCTGGCTGCTGTGCACAGGCGAGCTGCCCTCGAAGGAGGATTTGGCGGATTTACAGATGGATTTGGAGAGTCGCTGCGAAGTTCCCGACTATGTCTGGAAAGTACTGGAGGCGATGCCCAAGGATTCGCATCCGATGGCGATGCTCGACACCGGCATTCTCGTCATGGAGCGCGAATCGGTTTTCCGCAAGCGCTATGACGAAGGTATGAAGAAAGCGGAATACTGGATGCCGACTCTTGAAGACTCGCTGAACCTCATCGCACGCATTTCACCTTTGGCGGCAGGAATCTATCGCATGCGATTTGGCAAAGGCGCTCGGATTGCTCCCAAGAAGGGCCTGGATTGGGCGGCGAATTACGGACACATGCTTGGCCTCCCGGATCCAACGGGCGAATTCGCCAACCTGATGCGCCTTTATATGGTGCTTCACAGTGATCATGAGAGTGGGAATGTGTCGGCTCACACGGCCCACTGCGTCGGCTCGGCGCTCTCGGACGCCTACTATGCCGTTTCGGCGGGACTCAACGGTTTGGCCGGCCCGCTGCATGGTCTCGCCAATCAGGAATGCCTGGATTGGGTTCTGATGGTCAACAAGAAGTTCAATGGCGCTCCTTCGGAAGAGCAACTTCGCCAGTTCGCTCAGGAAACGCTGGATGGCGGCAAGGTTATCCCGGGCTATGGCCATGCGGTGCTCCGCATCACGGATCCGCGTTTCGATGCCTTCCACGCTTTCGGCGCTCGCGTGTGCCCCGACGATGCAACCTACAAGACCGTGGCGAGGGTTTACAAGGTTGTCCCGGAACTGCTGAAGCAAATTCAAAAAATCAAGGACCCGTGGCCCAATGTGGACGCGGCTTCCGGATGCCTTCTCTACCACTTTGGCATGACGGAATTCAGCTACTACACGGTGCTCTTCAGCGTGTCCCGTACGATGGGACTGTGCTCGCAGCTCGTGGTGTCGCGCGCATGGGGTGAACCAATTGAGCGTCCGAAATCCCAGCCCACGAAGTGGGTCAAGGAGAAGGTGAAGTCTCTATAAGAATACTTCCTGAGTTGGAGAATCTCCAGCTCATTCATTCTGCCAAAACGAAGTCAGCCGACCTCGGAATCCAAGGTCGGCTGGTTTGTTTTTGGCGATATTGGCTGCTATGCATATCCGCACTATCTACGATTTGAAGCTACCGGGGCGGAGTCCAAATCGGCCAAAATGGCAGTAAAATGGCAGAAGCAAAAATCTTTGTGTCGGTTCAGATTCTTCTTGACTTT
>DYHQ01000097.1 GCA_020724065.1 Candidatus Puniceispirillum sp.
GCATTTCCCGCCGTTTGTTCCGCCTTTGGCGGACAGCACCAACGGAGCCTGGTGCTGTTATTTGCCGCTTCTTTTCCGGGAACACCTCCGAATCACCCTTGGGCCGCCCGGGTCTCCGATTTATAGCTACTATGAGGTCAATGTTCTCGAGTTCGACGACAATGTGGGCGTTCCGTCCTTCACGATGCCTCCCAGTCCGTGGTATCAGCAGAAGCTTGATTCGTTGAGCCTCTTGCTGCAGACGGCTCATCAGCCGCCTTGGATGCCGGCGGACAGCGTTCGGTGTGATATGAGTTTGACCATTGCGCCCGGCTGGGAGGCTGACATCGCCAATCTCTCCGGGGAAGGCACGATCTTCCGATTGGAGATTGAGAGTTCCCCGATGAGTTGGCAGTTGGCTCGGGCGTTGGTTCTGAGCGTCTATTATGACGGAGAGGCCTTCCCTCGCATTGAGGCGCCGTTGGGCGATCTGATTGCTATTATATTCACCACGCCTGACATCAACGCTCTGGGTTTTTCCCTGAGAGACGACCAAATTGGTTTCTATTTTCCCATGCCTTTTCAGCGGGGCGCTCGGCTGGTGTTGACGAACACTTCGGCAAGCTCAGTCCCTCTGCAAACGAGCCTCAGTTGGACTCCAACGGAACTCTATTCTACGCGACTGTGTGCTGCTTCCCAAGTGGAGGATGACCTCATTTTCCGGGAGCCGCTGACCCTGATGGATGTCGATCTTCCCGGGCATTTCGTCGCCTGTATGATGACGAATGAAGCGGAATTTGTGAGCGCTCTGCTCGGGGGCGACGAACTTATATGGATTGACTCCGATGTTGAACCCTCATGGCACGGGACCGGTATGGAAGACTACTTCTCGTGCGGTTATCATTACATGGGAGGACTGCTGTCCAGGGCCTATTTCGGCGTCAACTACTTTCGGAATCCCGGCGGTCATGGAGCCTACCGGATTCATGCCCTCGATTATGTTGCCTTTACGCGCCATATGACCTTTGCGATTGAGCATGGCCCTTGGAGCAACACCCCAGGAAACTACCGGACCGTTTTGCTCTACTATGCTCTACTCGGGAAGTGGTCATTTGCAGACGCCAACGGAGATGGAAGGCTCTACCCGGACGAGCCATTTCATGTCCGTGGCAGGCTTCTCTCACCCGACAATCGTGTTGAAATTGCCTTGGGGGAGGTGTTATTGCAAGACCTGACGGATACGACGACATCCTCGGGAGTCTATGAGGGTTGGGCGCTATGTCCTTCGATACCCAACGGAGACTATCTGCTTACGGCCACTTGTGGCGGGGATGTGGATACGATTCAGCCTGATTTGCATGTCGAATCAGATTTGTGTCTATCTGTGGTGAACTTGAGAGGTAAACCAGTCCTCTTCCCTTATGATACCCTTGAGCTGGCTGCTTTTCCAGTACCCTCTCTCGGCGGAGCGGCCGCCTATTGCAGTGATTTGCCGGTGGATTGGCTTCCCGGGACACTTGTTCTGGATTCGCTTTTTGTTCTTCGTGGGCGTGTACAGGTCCCGGCACTTCCGGATGGGCTTGTCGAAGTGAGGCTGCACACCGGCGTCGGGGATGTGCAAGACACGCTGCCTCTGAATCGCAAAATCCCCACAGAAATTGAACGCTTCTATCCCCCCGTAGCTTGTTCGAGCGACCGTCAATTCTACTGGAATCTGGCGCTTGGGGAAAGCCTTGCAGTAGAATTACTGGCAACGCATGTCGGGGACTCGATGGTCTTCGTCCTTCCCCTTAGCGCCCCTGGAGAATTCGCTATCGATCTTTTCGTCCAGAAAGGGCCGAATCGCGGAATAATGGATGTCTCCTGGGATGACACCGTGCGCGTTTCAGGCTACGATTGCTATGGTTCAACTCTTGCACGCAGTGATTCGATTGACTTGGGGACGATGTACCATAATGGCGGGACTCACCGAATCACTTTTCGAGTTGTTGGGAAAAACCAGAGTTCGTCGGGCTATCGTTTGGTCGCGGATCAGCTCGTTTTCACGGGCTTAAGCCATTACCAACCTGCAGGTCCTGATTTTGACCCCCCACTTCTCGCGCACAGTTTCTTGAGTCCTTGTTACCCGAATCCTTTCAATTCGGTAACGACCATTCGCTACGGTATATCGCGGCCTAGGCATGTGCGCTTGGTTCTCTACAATGTTCTTGGTCAGCGCGTGATCACACTTGTGGATAGCCAGCAACAGATGGGCATTTATGATGCAAAGCTGAATACCTCTCTATTGCCTTCCGGATTGTATTTTTGTCAACTTTGGACCCAAGACTTCCAAAAGACGCAAAAACTTCTGTTGCTGAAGTAGCGTTTAACGGACATTGTCGGACAAGCGTCATGCGTAGCGCCCAGCTTGCTGGGCCATGAAATCCCGCAAAAACGTCTTTCAGTTCTGGCGATGCAACCTCCCCAAATCGCAATACGCTTATGAATCGGAGACTGCCGCAGCATTGGGGCCCAGCAAGCTGGGCGCTACGAGCTCGAAGGTCGTCGGCGGGCAGCCGACACTGCCATTCGGCGCCGCGCAAGCGTTCTTGAAAACGACACTGCCATTCACACATATGTTCTGAAAGAAAACCCCCGACCTGTGCAAGGCCGGGGGCTTGCTTGGAGCCCTTCTGAAGAGCGTTACTTCATCAGGATCATCTTCTTCTGTGCCGTGAAATCGTTCGCCGTCATGCGATAGATATAGAGGCCCGACGGGAGATTATTCCCTGGGAGATTGACCGTATACCGTCCGGCAGGCATCTCCTTCGATACTAAGGTCGCAACTTCCCGACCCATGACATTATAGATCTTCAAGGTCACGAAGCCTGCTTCCATCAGCGAATACGAAATGCTTGTCTGTGTGTTGAACGGATTCGGATAGTTCTGCTCAAGCGAATACTCCATCGGTGTCTGCACATCCGGCGAAGCTTCCACGGTGCCGTTCTCTCCATATTCATGGACGGTTCCATTCATATTGTGGGAAATCAGACGATAGGTGTAGGTCACTCCATTAACGACGCCGCGGTCGGTATAGCTGTAGTCCGTAGCCGTCTGACTGTTCCCCGCTCCGTCAATTTGAGCAATGCTGAGCCAATGGTTGGTTTGCGTGCTGCGTTGCACTTCAAAGTGGTCATTATCCGACTCACTGGCGGTCGTCCAGCGCAAAGTCACTTCGCCGTCACCCACCACGGCTTCAAAGGAGCTCAGTTCCACAGGCAAATAGGCATTGCTGACAATCAATATCGTGATGTCGCCGCATCGGGTGTGATGGCGCGAGTAGTACGAAGTTGAGATGTAGTAGGTGCCCGCAGGCAGACTCAGATTCTCGATTAACTCGTGGTTGAGTATGCTGAGGTCTCGTGTCGCCACACAACTTCCGAGAGGATCGGCACAATCGGTGAACACCATCAATTGAACATCATCATCGCCCAGAACGCCAAGCGTATCGAGTGTCGCGTCTTGCGCGAGCGTAATCCGGTAGATCACACTGGGACCGGAAGCAAAGCAGAAGGGTACACCGCAAACAGCCCTAAACACGCATGGCACGGCACGGGTCGCGCAGCAGGTGTTGGCGGTGTTCAGGTAGCGCAACACGCCAGGAACGACAATCGGATTCTCACAGTAGTCAATAATCTCAGGACAGCAATCCTCGCATTCCACACAATGAAGGGCGAGAATATATGGGCCGGTTGAAGCATCCCAACCTCTGACATGGAGGTAGTAGGTGCCGGGCGGCAAGCAGTCCGTTTCAAGGTGACTGTCGGTTCCTACTCCACCATCGTCGTCATAATAGATTTCCTCGCAAGCTGCATCATGCACGCGAATCTGCGGATCCAACCCTTTGCCATGAGTCCAGTATCCGGGCGTATCATCACCGAACACATCAATCACCAGCTCGTAACAGACTCCTTCCGGAATGACAAAGGAGTAGTAATCATGGTCATAGCAGAGAGCTTCATAGACCACGACGCCACAGAGTGTGTCGTCACAGGTGATGAAAGCTCCCGTAGGTGGAGGGCAATTGTCGTTGCCTTGCACATCGCGGTTCTCGTATGGACATTCTCCGGGTTCCCCGCACGGATTTGGATCGCAGGAGACGCCGTCACCCATAAAGATTCCGCCGGCTTCGGCGCACGCATTGGGTGTCAACCACTCGCAGTGGCCATCTTCAAAGCAACACGCCCCGTGACACCGCAGAGGCTCAGGCTTAAGCACAGAAGTCTTTTCCATCGCGTTGACTTCATGCACTGCGGCCGTTTTGTCAATTGCTGCCGCGCTCATCGCTTTCTTCTGCATCGGTTCTCCGGCGACGAGCGCGTAGCAAGACAGCAAAGTCATGGCTACGATTGCGCCACTTAACAACAAATTCTTTTTCATCTCTCATACTCCTTTCATACTCCTCTTTGAACTGTTTCCACCACCAACAAGACTGAGTTACTCCGACTATCTTTAGTATAACCATTCTACTTCGTAAAGTCAAGAAAATTCGTAACTTAAGGTAAGTTTGATGTGGACTTGTCAGGTGCTTTGCGCTCATGGTGCGCAGCGTCTGACAAGTCGTCTTGGTACGCCAATTTATGGGACAGTCTATGAGCCGGGCGTCGAGGGAAATAGGAGGAGACTCGGAGAGCGGAACCGGGTCAAGTGAATTCACTTGACCCGAGCTCGGAGGTGGGTGCCTCTCACAAGAGGGAAGGTGACCCATTTGCCGAAGAAAAAAGGAGCAACTCAAAAAGCGGCTCCCTCCATCTCGAACGGATTTATGATGTCAGGTTTGGGGTTATGCCATGCTCAAAAAAACATGAAAGATGCCTTTGCCAGCTTGAAGGCAATAGACGAATGCTCCCTGCGAAAAGGTTTGCTTGTTGAATCATCCTCGGTATTCGACGCACGCAAATCCGGCGATGGTGAGCAAGAGATGCGTAGCGCCCAGCTTGCTGGGCTCCGATGCTGAAGGAATTTCCGACCCACTTGCGCTATTGCCATTCAGGAGGGTCACACCGACCGAACTGGGAGGTATTATTGTAGGATTTCATAGCCCAGCAAGCTGGGCACTACCATGTCAAGATCTGCCAGCAGCGGACACCGCTGACGAGTCAGTAAGTAAATTCTCTTGAATGCAGCACTAACCCCACCGTCCTCGGTGGGTGGCCACATTCTCTATCGAGCGAGCATCATTCGGTGGATTGGGGATTGTGGAGTGGATTCCAGACGGTAGAAATAGACGCCCGAGGGCAGAAAGTCTGCGTCGAAGAAGATGCGATGCGTGCCAGTGGAAACCGTCGCTGACCATTTCCAAACCGTTTGCCCTAAAAGGTTGTAAACGATAAGAGTCGCCGGCCCCGGTTTTGCCTGCTCAATAAGGAAGCGGGTAGATTGGTTGAAGGGATTCGGATAGTTGCCAATGATCCTTGAAATCGCTGGCGAGTCATGCTGCTCAATATCTACGCTTGAGCCGTGAGGATAAACGCGAAATAGACCGCCTGGGCCGACCGATACGAGAAGCTTCCCCTCGTCAGCAATGTAATCCCACTGGGCGAAGAGTACCCCGTCCAGCGTGACAGAGTCCGGCCGTCCCTCAAAACCCGTAACAGCAACCTCTGTCTGGCGACCAGCTTCTTCGTTGCTCCAATGTCCTAAGATGACCCGCGAGAGATCGAGTTCGAGTTCTTCCGCGTTAACTTCAATGGCCGTGATATTGCGGATGGCGGCGATGTCCAAGCGATTTTCATCGCTGACTCTGCGGGCTTCGAAGCGGCAGAAGGTGGACTCGGCGAAGGTCGGTTGCGCACGGACCCAATAGTACCGGCCGGCTTCATCGGCATTGATGGAAATCCTGTCGGGGTAGCGATTCGCGCGAAACCCTGAAAGCCAACTGCAAATCTCGGTCGGCGGCATGATTCCCAGCCCATGTCCGGGCACCGAACTCTCAAAGGTGAAGGTGGTGTCAGCCCAACCTTGCCGCGCCGAATCCAGGTCCAGCGCGTGAGATTTCCAGGGTTCTTCGTTTAGTCCGAAGGTCAGCAGAACCGGTAAGTGCTGGCTGTTGTAGTACATGCTGCGGGTCGTGTCATCAAAATAGATGGCGCTGTTGCGTTGATATTCATAGGGCACTTCCCACGGCAAGCCTCCAAAGACGGTCCGCATGCTTTGGTTCGTATCGCCTTGAGCCAGATACTCCATCGCTCGCCGGTAGCAATCCGTGATCCCAGACCCCGAAGCCGTCGCCGCCACGAAAAAACCGCGAGAATCACAGTGATTGTTATGATAGACCATACCCGCGGCCCCTCCCATCGAACCTCCAATGAGATAGAGGCTGTCTTCATCGAAGGGATAGTTGTCGCGAATCCAACCGAGCATAGCCGTGGCGTAATCCTGTGCCAGATGGTTATTCCAGTGGCGATCCCACCAGCCAAAGTGAGACGCGGCCAGCCACCCCCGGCGGTTCGCTTCCCCATCAAAATCGGTGTAGTCTCGCATTTCGTGCTCACTGCCGCTCAACTGGTGCCACCAGACCAACAAGGCCGGTGGATGCGCCGGATTGTAGCGGGCAGGTATCTGTAGCCAGAACCGCGAAAGGGAATCGCCGACGGCGACGACCGTGTCTATTTGAGTTTGAGCGTGACTTGGCACGACGGCCGCGAGCAATGCCATAAGGTATCCTATCATATTTTGACCATGAGACTTGGGAAACAGCATAGTTGCATTCCTCAGCCGATTTTTGTATCTTTGACGACGATTAGTCCGCCGACCATCAGTTTGTTTGAGAGGGCCCTATGGAGACACAAGGAGAGTTGACAGGCAAAGTTGCTATGATCACGGGTGGATCCCGTGGCATTGGGCGCGGCATCGCGCTGAAACTTGCTCAGGCCGGAGCCGATATTCTTATCAATTACCTCGAACGCGAGGACTCTGCCTGGGAGGTGGTCAAATGGATTGAAGGCATGGGACGGAAAGCCTACGCGATCCGCGCCGATGTCGCTCAGGAATCGGAAGTCGAGAGGATGTTCGCCGAGGCCCAGACGCGGTTTGACCGCCTCGATATCTTCGTCAACAATGTTGGCCCCTTTAAGATGAAACGCGTGGCGGACATGATTCCCGAGGACTGGAAACTGATTATGGACGCGAATCTGAACAGCGCCTATCATTGCGTTCGCCATGTCGTTCCGCTCATGCGTGCTCAAAAAGAAGGCCTCATCATTTTCATCGGAGCTCCGAACGCCGAGCGCGTCGGCAGCGCGTTCGAAACCTGTGCCTATTCGATTGCGAAAACGGGCGTGGTCATCTTGGCGCAGACTTTGGCGCGGGAAGAAGCTTCCAATGGCATCCGCGCGAATGTCGTCAATCCCGGTTTCATCGAGAACGACGCAATGACTCCCTCCCGGCGCGCATGGATGCCCCGCGAAGTGCCGCTCAATCGCGTCGGCAGCCCCTCGGATATTGGGGAAGCCGTCCTCTTTCTCACCTCGCCCAGCGCAAGCTATGTCAATGGGGCGGTTATCAATGTGCATGGTGGGCTTTGGGTATAGTGTCATCTGACATCAGGTTAGAGTGGTTTCAGAGCGACCTCCTCTATCCCCCCCCCCGCGAGCAGGGGGGTCTCCCCCCGTTTCATGGGGGGACAGAAGGGGGGTGAATGCGCCAACTCTTTGTAATTCGGCACTGTACTCATCAGCAGCGAGAACAAGCAGGCTCCGCGCCATACCTACCCACAACGCCTCACACTCCTAATATACACATGATTGAGCGAGAAAACAAAGCCGATCCTGTGCCGGCTTTCAGGCGGACGAATTGAGGGAGGTCATGCGTTCCTTTGGCTATTTTGTCAACAATGAATTCCATGAGGCACCGAACTCCTTTTCCGTGCGAAATCCGTACTCGGGAGAGGAGATCGCGGTTGTAGCTCGGCCCGGCCCGTCTAAGATTGAGGAAGCTTTCGAGGTGGCGGCCACAGCCTTCAAGACAACTCGCAACCTCCCCACGCACAAACTCGCCGACATCTTAGACGGGATTTCGCGGGGGATTCAGAAACGAGTGGACGAGTTGGCGCGGACACTCGCTCAAGAAGCGGCCAAACCGATTCGCGACGCAAGAGCCGAAGTGGCCCGAGCCACCTCGACTTTCGCCCTTGCAGCCGCCGAAGTGACGCGCTGGGGCGGAGAGGTTTTGCCTCTCGATATCACGCCGACCGCCGGAGAACGGATAGCTCTCGTGCGGCGGTTTCCTGTCGGTGTCGTCTTGGGGATCTCGCCCTTTAATTTCCCACTCAATCTCGTCGCCCACAAGGTCGCTCCCGCTCTTGCCGCACGAAATACTATCGTTCTAAAACCTGCATCAGCCACGCCACTTTCGGCGCTTCTCTTGGCCGAGATTTATCAAGAAGCGGGTGGCATTCCAGGAGCTTTCGCGATCTTGCCGGCCTCCGCACAAGACATCGAGCCTTTCATCGCGAGAGGGAGAGGATTTGCCGCATTCTCATTCACCGGTTCGGCAGAAGTCGGGTGGCGCCTCAAAGGAATGGTGCCTCGCAAGAAAGTCACTTTGGAGCTGGGCGGCAATGCGGGTGTCATCATCGAGCCGGATGCGGATCTCGCCTGGGCGGTGCAACGCACGGTGAAGGGTGGCTATGCCTATGCGGGGCAAATCTGCATTTCGGTGCAGCGAATCTTCGTTCATCGCAGGGTGTATTCGGAGGTCAAGAAGGCGTTGGTTGGCGAAGTCAGCCGACTCGAACTCGGGGATCCCTTGGATGAATCGGCGGATCTTTCGGCTATGATTGATGAAGCGTCGGCGGCGAGGACAGAGAGGTGGGTCATGGAGGCGTTGGAGCGCGGGGCGACCTTATTGTGTGGCGGCCAGCGGCAAGGAAATCGCTTTGCGCCGACTTTACTCGAAAATGTCCCGCCTGACGCACCGGCTTCGTGCGAAGAGCTCTTTGCGCCGGTTTGCACCCTCGAATCCTACAACGATTTCGATGAGGCTCTTGAAAAAGTGAACTCATCTCGCTTTGGTCTCCAGGCAGGAGTCTTCACCTCGAATTTGTCCAAAGCACTTCAAGCCTACAACCGACTGGAAGTGGGCGGCGTTGTTGTGAACGATGTCCCCACTTTCCGCGTGGACAATTTCCCCTATGGCGGCATCAAAGATTCCGGCT
>DYHQ01000098.1 GCA_020724065.1 Candidatus Puniceispirillum sp.
GTTCTTCCCACTCCAAATCACTTTTGGAGTGACTTCAGTTACCGGAAACTAAAGTTATGAAAGAGTTTGTCGCTGCTTGTGTGCAAATTGCGGTCACCCCAAATGATATCCAGGCGAATATGGATAAGGGAGTGGCTTGGTTGGAGAAAGCTGTTAAGGAGAACGAAGCGGAGTTGGTCGTTTTCCCGGAGACGGTAACGACCGGTTTTGTGACCGGCATGGAGGCCGACGAGCTGTGGCATCTGGTGGACGAGGCTCCCGGCCATATAACCCGAGAGATCCAGAAGGCAGCCAAAGCTTATGCTGTTCATGTGGTCTGGCCATCTTATCGACGCGCACCAGAGCGGGGTGTCATCTACAACTCGTCTATCCTGATTGGCCCCGATGGGGAGATCATCGGTATATACGATAAGACCCACCCGTCCCCATTCGAGCGGGCTGATTGTGGTGGGTGGGTGGCTGTTGGCAATCGCGCCGATGTATATGAAACCTCGCTGGGTACCCTCGCCATGATGATATGCTATGATGGCGACTTTCCAGAACTTTCGCGCCTGCTGGCAGTGAAAGGAGCAGAGGTCATTCTCCGGCCGTCAGCCCTGTTGCGCAGTTTCGATATCTGGCACCTGACCAACAGCGCCCGTGCTTACGATAACCACGTTTATGTAGTCGCTACCAATGCCATAGGTCCGGATGCCGGCGGCAACTACTACTTTGGCCACAGTATGATCGTTGATCCGATCGCCTGGCGGTTAGCGCAATCCCGTGGCACCGAGGAGATCATTGCAGCCAGGCTCGACCCTGATCCATTGCGTCACATTACCTGGGGCAGCAAGAGCCTGCAACCCTTCGATCACTTGGAAGACCGCAATATCGAACTTTATAAGGGGATTTTGGTAGAGGCGCGCTCTCGATTCGAAATCGGGAAACGCGCATCAAAAAAAGAGTAGGGCGATGCAGTCACTCAGGATAAAGCCCCCGGTTTAATGAATAACTACACTAAAAGGATGTGCTCATGGATATCGAAAAAGCCAATACAGAAGCTACTCAGCGAATGATGGCAGCCCAGCCAGTTTTGGTGGGGATGGGCAAAGCGATTGATGTCATCCCAGGGATGCGCGCGAACCTGCTCCTGCACGCTGGCCCGCCCATAACCTGGAAACGAGCCTCAGGGCCGATGCGGGGCGCCATTACCGGCGCGTTGATTTTCGAGGGGAAAGCCAAGAATATGGAAGAGGCTCAGAAACTGGTTGAGTCCGGTGAAATCGAGCTTGAGCCGTGTCACCACCACCAAGCTGTTGGCCCGATGGCTGGAGTCACCTGCGCATCCATGTCGGTCTATATCCTCGAAAACAAGACTCACGGCAACATGGCTTATTCCAACCTGAACGAAGGCTATGGCAAGGTACTGCGCTATGGCGCTTACAGTGAGGAGGTATTGGAGCGTCTGCGCTGGATGGAAGATGTTATGGCTCCTGTTTTGGGTAAAGCCATCGAGTTGAGCGGCGGGATCGATATCCGCGCCCTTTTGGCTGAAGCCCTGCACATGGGCGACGAGGGACATAATCGCAATAAAGCCGGTTCTATCCTGTTTACGACCAAATTAGCCCCTTTCATTGCCCAGGCAGCCCCCAACCCTGAGGTGGCCGCGAAAATCCTGAAATCTCTGGGCGATAATGCGCTGTGCGTGCTCAACCCTGTAATGGCGGCCTGCAAGGCTATGGCTGATGCTGGTCATGGGATCGAGGGCAGCACAATCGTGACCGTCATGGCCCGCAATGGCACCGATTTTGGCATCCGTGTCAGCGGGTTGGGTGATCGTTGGTTTACGGCTCCGGTGGCGGTTCCCAAGGGTCTTTACTTCCCCGGTTTCACCGCAGCGGATTCCAGTGGAGATATCGGTGATAGCACAATCACTGAGACGGCTGGAATTGGCGGTTTTGCCATGGCCGGCGCGCCAGCTATTGTCACCTTTGTCAGCGGCACGCCCAAGGATGCCATCAATGCCACGCTGGAGATGTATGAAATTACTTATACTGAGCATAAATTTTTCACCATCCCGCCTTTGGACTTCCGTGGTACGCCAACCGGTATTGACATCCGTAAAGTTGTGGAAATCAGCATTTCCCCGCGGGTCAACACCGGCATCGCTCACAAGGATGCCGGCGTCGGCCAGGTTGGCGCGGGGCTTGTCCGCCCGCCGATGGAAATGTTCCATGAGGCGTTGGTGGCTTTTGCGGAATGTTATGGGTATTAAATAAAGGAGAGACTACAATGGACCGTGAACAATTTATCAAACTGCTAGATAACGCTAAATGGTACGACCTGACACAGGCGCTGAGCATCTTTACGCCGCCTTATCCTGGTGAGATGTCATTGCAGGTGCATTTCTTCAAACGGCTGACCGGCGCGTATGGCGGAGGTCAGGGTGCCAACGGACAATTGATCGAATGGAGTAATAACACCGGTACACATTTGGTGGGACCGCGGGCTTTCCATTCCGGGGCGCGCGCCATTGCCGATATCCCTCTGACGGATCTATGCGGGGAGGGTGTGGTTGTTGATATTTCCGATGCTGTCTCAGATTACAGCCTGTATACGCCGGAAATGATTACTGCGCGTGCAGAAGTCAAGCCGGGTGACATCCTGATCATCAACACCGGTTATCACAAATTCGGTTGGGATCAGCCTGATGTCCACAATCCTGGCGCGCAAGGCGGCATAGAGAATAAGGAATTCGGCTACTACCTGCGTCACCCGGGACCTTCACCGGAATTCTTCCAGTGGGCGCTAGATATGAAACTCAAATTGATTGGTGTGGATTGTGGCAGCGCCGAGCACCCGATGAACACCAACCTGCGCTACATGCACAGCCGGGAATTCGATAAGGCCGAAGCGAAGCTCAAAGAAACCCACGGCGTAACCTGGGATGAGCTTTTCCCCCAGGAGTGGTATCACGAACTGACGCATATCACCATGCCCAAGGCCGGGCTGCTGTTGGCTGAATCCCTGGGCGGCCAGATCGCCGAGTTGAGCAATCAGCGCGCCTGGATCATGGTCCATCCGATTCCCTTCATGGAAGTCGAGTCAGCCTGGAGCCGGGTAGTGGCATTACAAGCGCCGGAAGGGACGATTGAGATTGAGTTCTTCAAGGTCATGGGTGCGATGGAGATGTTGGACATGAGCCTACCCTTCAGTGTGCAGTGCCCGCAATGGGCCAACTATGTGCCTTTGAGCGTCAACTACACCAAGCGTGTGGGCGGACAGTACTTCGGCCTGGGACGCAACAATGCTCACTGCCGGGCCAGCTTCCACCTAGCTACTCACATGGATGGCGAGAAGCACTTCCACACCGGTGGACGTACCATTGGTCAGATGCCCTTCGAAAAGTGGTTTGGCCCTGGCGTGGTCGCCGACATTTCCAGCATGGTCAGCAATTCCAGTGTCTACACACCAGAGATGATCGAGAAAGTAGTCGAGGTACGGAAAGGCGACATCCTGATCGTCAAAACCGGCTATTACAAATATGGCTGGAACAGCCCGGACTCCGACGAGTTCCGTTACATGATCAAGCACCCCGGCCCCTCGCCAGACTTCGCGGATTGGTGTATCGAGAAAGATATCAAATGGCTGGCAGTGGACTGTGTGGCCATGGAACACCCGATGAACACCATCCAGCGTCTCTGGCATCCCAAAACGTTCGCGGAGGCCAACCAGAAACTGCTTGATACATACGGTAAAAATTGGGACGAGATGTACCCGCTGGACAAGTATTATCAGGACATGCACCTCAATCTCTTCCCAAAGGCCATCATCCATGCCGAAAATTTGGGCGCAGATTTGGCGCACATGGATAGTGGTCGTTATTTCATCGGTTGTTTCATCCAAAAAGGCATGGAGTTGTGCTCTTGTTGGGCACGCTTCGTTGCTTTCAAAGAAGGCAGTCAATCCTCAGACTGACAGGTTTTCGCGAAAACCTGTCAGTCTTTTTCGACTATGATCCTTGTTACAGGTGCTGATTGGCAAGACGGTCATCAGCGCAGCCCAATCCGCAGATGTCGAGCACTTCGTCTTCCACTCGGTGCTGCACCCGCAGATCGAGGCCATGCCGCACCACTGGCAGAAATTGCGTGTAGAGGAACTACTCCTCATCTCAGATTTATCCTTTACTATCTTACAACCGACAGCCTACATGCAGAATGTCTTGGCTCATTGGGATCAAATCCTGGAATATGGCATCTACCCGATGCCATATTCGCCAGAGACGCGCTTGAGCCTGATTGATCTGGAAGATGTTGCTCAAGCGGCCGCAATCGTTCTTACTGAACCCGGACATAGTGGAGCTATACTCGAGTTGGTCGGTACACCAGCGATGTCCCAAATTGATATCGCTGAGGCGCTGAGTGAGCATCTGGGCCGCCCGGTAGCAGCCGAAGTTGTGCCTCTTGCAGCCTGGGAACAAAGAGCCAGAGCCTCCGGTTTAGGTGACTATCAGGTATTGACTTTAATCAAAAAGTTCTGCTATTATGAGCGTTATGGGTTGATAGGCAACTCGAATACCTTGAGTTATTTGCTCCGCAGGAAGCCTACATCTTTTGCTGATTTTGTCAGACGGATCGCAAGCGAGCGAGAAAATGGTTTCAGAGTTAGCTAATTATCAGAAAAACTTTAGTGTGAATCGAACAATTTTACATGACCAACTATTTAGGAGATGAGCTTCTATGAAGCCAGCGCCATTCAAATATTATGCCCCCACAACTGTAGAAGAAGCCCTGACCCACCTGGCCGAGCATGGCTATGATGCCAAAGTCTTAGCCGGCGGACAAAGTCTGATCCCAATGATGAATTTCCGCCTGGTTCAGCCTTCCGTTCTGGTTGATTTGAACAACATCTCTGAACTTTCTTTCATAAATCCAGATGAGAATGGCGGTTTGCGTGTAGGGGCAATGGCCCGCCATCATCAGGTAGAGGTTGATCCCCTGGTTGCGATACAGGCGCCCCTGCTTCATGAAACCATGCCCAAGATTGCCACTGCTCAAATCCGCAGCCGCGGCACCTTTGGCGGCAGCCTCTCCCATGCGGATCCATCGGCCGAACTCGTATCTGTGAATGTAGCCTTAGACGGGCGTTTCAGGCTGCGCAGCCAAAACGGCGAGCGCTGGGTTCCAGCACATGAATTCTTCATCGGATTGTTTACGACGGTCTTGCAACCCGATGAATTATTGGTAGAGGTGGCGTTGCCTGCCATGCCGGTACGATCCGGATGGTCATTGATGGAAGTTGCCCGGCGGCCTCACGATTTCGCCCTGGTCGGCGTAGCGGCTGTTGTCACCCTGGATGAGAATAGACTTTGCCAGCAGGCTCGCATGGTATTTTTGAGCGCCGGTGATGTCCCGATGGTTGCTCATCGAGCGGCTGAATTGCTCAAAGGACAAGCACCTACACGAGAATCTATTCGGGCTGCTGCTGAAATCGCCGCTTCGGAAGATATTGATCCAGGCGGCGATATTCACGCCACAGCGGAATTCCGCTGCCATCTGGCAAACGTTTTAGCACGACGTTCATTGGAGCAGGCTTTTGAGCGCGCCGCGGGTAATGAATAAGGTGGCAGCCCAGGAGACAACCATGAGCAATTTATTCGACCTTGCTGTAACTGTCAATCGCGTCCGCTATGAACGGGCTGTCGAGCCGCACATCCTTTTGAGCGATTTCCTGCGCCACGATATTGGCCTGACCGGCACACATGTCGGCTGTGAGCATGGCGTCTGCGGCGCCTGTACAGTCTTATTCGATGGGCAACCAGTGCGCTCATGCCTGCTATTCGCCGTTCAGACTCATGGACACGAGGTCACTACAGTCGAAGGATTAGGGACAATTGATAACCTGCACCCCATTCAGGAAGCCTTCCATGAGGCTCACGGTTTGCAATGCGGATTTTGTACGCCAGGCATCTTAACCACGCTGGTACCTTTCTTAGAACAGAATCCCAACCCAAGCGAGGCTGAAATCCGCGCCGCGATCTCTGGAAATCTCTGCCGTTGTACGGGTTACCAGCACATCGTTGATGCCGTCAAATTGGCTGCCGAAAAGATGCGGGCGTGAACGAATTAAACACTATTTGCATAATACCTTTTTCCATTAACAGTGTTCTTAACACAGGAGCAGCTCTGTGACCACAAAATTCATTGGAAAACGAGTAAAGCGAAATGAAGATCCACGCCTGTTGACCGGGCAAGCTCAATTTGTGGATGATGTGGAAATCCCCGGTATGCTTCATGCGGCTTTTCTACGCAGTGATTACGCCCACGCCCGCCTGTTGAGCATTGATGTGTCTGAGGCGCGCAAAAGAGCGGGCGTAGTGGCCGTTTTCACCGCCGAGGACATGGGTGACGATTGGCAGCCGGGGCCTCCTTTGGTTTCACCGCCCCCAACTGTTAAAGATGTTATTTTCCATTCGCGCCGGCAAGTTCCCCTCGTCAAAGACAAGGTTCGTCATGCGGGCGAAGCGATTGCAGTGGTCATCGCTGAGAGCCGCTATATTGCCGAGGATGCTGTCGAAGATATTTTGGTTGAATTCGAACCGTTAGAGGCCGTGATTGATTTGGAAAAAGGCCTGGAGGCGGGCAGTCCCTTGGTCCACGATGATCTGGAATCGAATCTGGCTGCACACCTCTTTCAAAAGAAGGGCGACTATGAAGCAGCCCGAGAAAAGGCTGACCTGGTTATTGCCAGAAGAATAGTCGTTGACCGCGGCGCGGCCGCCGCCATGGAGAATCGCGGCATTGTTACCGATTGGGATAAGAAGAGTCAACATCTAACGGTATGGGATACAACCCAGGCGCCGATTCCCATCCGCAATGGGCTGGTGGCAAGGTTGGGTTTGTCTGAACACAAGGTGAGAGTGATCGCTCCTTTCATTGGTGGTGGCTTTGGCCCTAAAATGATGATGTTCTATCCAGAAGAGATGCTGATCCCCTGGGTTTCGATGAAACTTAACCGCCCTATCAAGTGGATCGAAGACCGGCGGGAAAATTTTTATGCCACCACCCAGGAGCGCGGGCAGATCCATGATGTCGAGATAGCTCTGAGCAAAGATGGGCATATTTTGGGTTTGAAAGATATATTCCTGCATGATACCGGCGCTTATGACCCTTATGGCTTGACCACCCCTCTCAATACCCAGTGCCACGTGATGGGGCCGTATGATATCAAGAATTTCACCTCGGAAGTTAGCGTAGTATTCACCAATAAAACCCTGGTCACTCCCGTTCGGGGAGCCGGGCGGCCTCAAGGTATCTACATCATAGAGCGTCTTTTGGACATCGCTGCTCGAGAGTTGGGGATTGATCTGATAGCAATCCGCAAGCGCAATCTTATTCCACCGGATGCCTTCCCTTATGAGCATGAGATTATTGATCAGGCCTTTGCGCCCCTCGTCCTGGATAGCGGGAATTACTGGCCTGTGATGGAGAAGGCTCTGGAAATGGTAGGCTACGACCAATTTATCGAATATGAACAGCCTCGGCTGCGCGCTGAGGGGAAGTACGTGGGCATCGGCGTCATCCCCTTCCTCGAGTCGACGGGCGTTGGACCCTATGAAGGCGCCCGTGTGACTGTTGAAGCCAGCGGCAAGATCAACGTGGCGACGGGCATCGGCACCCAGGGGCAGGGGCACTTTACCTCCTTTGCACAAATCGTTGCGGAACAATTAGGGGTAGCGGTGTGTGATGTGCGCATTGTGACTGGTGATACTGCTGAATTCCACTGGGGGACCGGCACCTTTGCCAGCCGTGGGGCAGTGGTCGCGGGCAATGCCATCCACGCATCTGCCTCGATTGTGCGCCAGAAGGTGCTTAAATTGGCCAGCAAGATTTTGAAAACCCCTGAAGAAGAATTGGAGCTTGAAGACGGCTTGGTACGGGTGATTGATATTCCCCACAAGTCCATCAGCCTAGGCGAACTGGCCCTGCTGGCGAACCCCCTGCGTGGCGCCGTCCAGCCGGGCACAGAACCTGGCTTAGAAGCTACCGCCTACTTTGGCCCACAATATGGCGCCACGGCTTTTGGAACCCATGCCATGATTCTTGAGATTGACCCCGAAACGATGATGCTCGAGATTAAACGCTACATCACGGTTGAAGACTGTGGCACGGTGCTAAACCCGCTGATCCTGGAGGGCCAGATTCACGGGGGTGTGTCCATGGGCATCGGCAACGCCTATTATGAAAAACTTCACTTCGACGAGAATGGGCAACTGCTCAACGCCTCATTTGCGGATTACCTGATCCCCTCGGCAACTGAGTTGCCGCGCATTGAAGTTGGTCATGTTGAGACACAATCCCCCTTGAACGAATTGGGTGCCAAAGGGGTCGGTGAAGCCGGAACGCTCCCGGTGCCTGCTCTTTTCGCCCAGGCTATAGAAAATGCGCTCAATAATCGGGATCTTGAAATCCTTGAAACGCCTCTTAGCCCGAACCGCCTATATGAATTGCTACGACCAAATGAGGAGAAGTCACGATGAAACTCGGAGGTGAGTACACCTTTGACGGCCCACGGGAAGATGTCTGGGAACTGGTGCGAGACCCCGCAGTGCTGGCCACTTGTTTGCCTGGCACCCAAAGTGTGCAGAAAATAGGCGATAACCAGTACGAAGGAGAGATAAAAGTTCACATTGGACCGATTGTTGGAGTCTTCGCTGGGCGGCTTTTTGTTACCAACGAGGTGCCACCTGAAAGCTGCACCCTGACCGTTGAAGGTAAGGGCAAAGTTGGTTTTCTGAAGGGTATTGGAAATATTGATATGATTGATTGTGGCGATAGAAAGACCCTGATGAAATATACCGGCGAAGTGCAAATTGGCGGTAAAATTGCCAGCGTAGGACAACGCCTGTTCGATACGGTCAGTAAAAACATGATCAAACAAGGACTTGACAAGCTAAATGAAATTTTGCATGAGCGCGGTGCAATCGGTTGAGTCATGTCTGTGAGCAATGCTTATCGAAGAGGAAAAAACGAAAGGAGGATGCCTATAATCCAAGAATATAAATAATTTGAATAGCTTGGATTCAACTTGTAAGTGCAACAAAAGCGGTTGAAGGAGAGGTAAGCTGA
>DYHQ01000099.1 GCA_020724065.1 Candidatus Puniceispirillum sp.
ACTCTGCTTATGCGCTGGCGGCGCTTGATGAAGCGCGCTTGAATCTGCGTGATTCGCGTATCCCTGCGCCGGTCAGCGGCATCATCCAGAGTCGCGCAGTGAACACCGGTCAATTTGTACAACAAGGAACAGTGATTGCCACGCTCGTGCGTCGTGATCCGTTGTTGCTTCGATTTACAGTACCGGAGCAGGACGCCCAGCGGCTGCGCACAAGAATGCCTGTCCGATTCAGTGTGCGAGATGATGACACCGAGTATTTGGCAGTCATTACCGCTGTCACGGAATCCGCTGATCCCTTGACTCGTATGGTCCCGGTGACGGCCGAGGTGGTTGGCGAAAATCACGCCGTCTTGCGGCCGGGTGCCTTCGTGGAAGTCACCGTGCTACTTGGGGAATCCGCGGAATTGCCGCTGATTCCTCAGACTTCGGTCCGTCCCAGTGAGCGCGGATTTCTCGCTTTCGTCGTAGAAGATAGCACCGCTCGTGAGCGCGTCTTGACATTGGGAATGCGTTCGCCGGATGGTTTGGTGGAAGTGCGCGCTGGAATAAGTAACGGCGAGAAAGTCGTCGTGAGGGGTGCGGAAGCTCTCTATGACGGTGCAGCCGTGCGGATCGCCAAAGTCTCCGATCTTTCTCCGACCAGTGATGAATCGCCCGATTCCACGAAAGAGGCTGCCTCATGAACATCAGTGAAGTCTGCGTGCGCAAGCCGGTTTTCGCTTGGATGATCATGGCTGCCACGATTGTCTTTGGATTGGTGGCACTCTCGCGGATTGGCATTAGCCAGTTCCCTGATGTGGATTTCCCGACCATCACCGTCGGTGTGACCTGGGAAGGCGCGGCGCCTGAAGTGATGGAGAATGATGTCGTCGAAATCATCGAGGAAGCACTTTCGCAAGTCGAGGGCATCAAAGGCATCACCTCTGTCTCGCGGCAAGGCAGCGCTTCCATCACGGCAGAACTCGATCTTTCACGGAATATGGATGTTGCCCTGCAAGACGTGCAGACGCGAGTGTCTCAAGCGCAGCGACGGTTACCGCGCGACCTCGATCCTCCCGTTATCTCCAAGTCCAATCCCGAAGACAATCCAATCATGATGGTTGGACTGGCGGGTCCCTATCCACGGCAGCTCCTAAGCGACATTGCACGCTACCGTGTGAAAGAAAAGCTGCAGACTGTGCCGGGCGTCGGCGAGATTACAACGGGCGGATGGCTGGAGCGCAATATTCGGATTTGGATTGACGCATCTAAACTGGATGAGAAAGGCCTGACCGTCGCCGATGTGCAGAACGCTTTGCAGCGTGAGCATGTTGAATTGCCCGCGGGTCGCCTGGAGACGACGGGCCGTGAAGTCAGCGTGCGCGTGATGGGCGAAGCTCTTGATTTGGAGACGCTGCGCAACATCGTCATTCGGGAGAAGGCGGGGGTCCCACTTACTTGAAGGATGTGGCGTTGGTCGAAGACGGCTTCGAGGATGTTCGTCAGATGGCGCGTGTGAATGGTGTGCCCACGCAGGGGATGGGGATACGAAAGCAGCGCGGAGCAAATGCTGTAGCTGTGGCCAAGGCTGTGCGTGCCCAATTGGACGAGATACGCAAGACGCTGCCGGCGGACATGGAGTTGGCCATCAATTTCGACTCGACTCTGTTCATCGAGCAATCGGTGCATGAGATCGAGCTGGAACTCGTTTTGGCAGTCATTCTCACCGCTTTGGTCTGCTGGCTTTTCCTCGGATCTTTCTCCACGACACTCAATGTGATTCTCGCGATCCCGATGTCCTTGTTTGGCACGATCGCGGTCATCTATTTTCTTGGTTTTACGCTGAACACATTTACGCTGCTGGCACTGGCATTGGCCGTGGGGATCGTTGTAGATGATGCCATTATGGTCCTCGAGAACATCGTGCGCCACGCGGAGATAGGCAAAGGTCGCGTGCGAGCTGCCATCGAGGGCACCAAGGAGATTACTTTCTCCGCCTTTTCGGCGACACTGGCTGTGGTCGCCATCTCTATTCCTGTCGTGTTCATGCAGGGCGTCATCGGAAAATTCTTTCTGCAGTTCGGGATTACATTGTGCGTTGCTGTTCTGCTCTCCTACTTGGAGGCTGTGACGCTGGCTCCGGCGCGCTGCTCTCAGATTCTGGATGTGTCGCGCGAACACCGCAGTAGGGTAGGCCGTCGCGTGGATGATTCGTTTCGTCTTGTCAGCGGCAAGTATTACGGTCTTCTGCGCAAAGCTCTCCGTCGCCCAGGGACTATCCTGGCAGGCGCGGGTGTCGTGTTTGTGTTGTCGTTAGTGGTGCTGAAAGCCATGCCGTCCGAGTTTGTGCCGTCGCAGGATCAAAGCCGTTTGATGTTGCGTGTTCAGACCGCCGTGGGATCCGATATCAAGGAGACCGACAAACTCTTCAGAGAGATTGAGAAGGTTGTCCAGAATCGCCCTGAGGTTCAGCGCTCCTTTGTCGTGGTGGGCGGATTCGGAAGCGGGAATGTTTCGAGTGGCGTCGTCTTTGTTACGCTCGTCCCACCGCACGAGAGAAAGGTCACTCAGGCGGAATTCGCCGGAATCCTGCGGCAGAAATTGAATTCGATTCCGGGTGTGCGAGCTGTTGTGCAGGATCTGTCACAAGCCGGATTCACGGCGCAACGCGGATTCCCCATCGAGTTTTCCATCCGCGGATCCGATTGGAAGACACTCGAGCGACTCAGCCGTGAGGTCACATCGAAGCTCGAAGCCAGCGGCCTTGCCGTGGATGTGGACACGGACTATCGGCTCGGTGTGCCGGAGCTGCGTGTGCTTCCCGACCGCGCGCGCTGTGCGGATTTGGGAGTATCCGTGGACGATGTGGCGACGGTCATCAACTCTCTCGTCGGGGGCGTCCGCATCGGCAAATTCAATTCCGGTGGGCGTCGCGTGGATGTGAGGGAGAGGCTGATGGCGGACCAGCGAACCCGGCCGGAGGATCTCGCCTGATTGCGCGTGCGAAGCCGCTCGGGAGAATTGATTCCTCTCGCTTCATTGATCACCTATCAGGAGCTGCCTGCGCTGCAGGCTATTACACGACGAGACCGCGAACGCGCGATTTCGGTCTACGCCAATGTCGCGCCCGAGCATGCACAGGAAGATGCCATCAAATTTGTCGAAGGCATGACCACGGGACTGCCAAACGACTATCGCATTGTTTTGGGCGGCGCCAGTGTGGCTTTTCAGCAATCCATGAGCAGTCTGTTGTTCGCTCTCATCCTCGGCATTGTGTTTGCCTACATGGTTCTGGCATCACAGTTCAATTCCTACTTTCATCCAATCACTATTCTCACCATTCTTCCTCTCTCGATTGCCGGCGCCGTCGCTGCGCTGCTGATGACCGGGAAATCCTTGAACATTTTCAGCATGATCGGTTTGTTGCTGCTCATGGGAATCGTCAAGAAAAATTCAATTATTTTAGTGGACTACGCCAATCGCAATCGCGCCGAGGGGCTCGATGCGCGCGAAGGCATGCTGAAAGCCGGGCCGATCCGTCTGCGCCCGATTTTGATGACATCCGTTACTACCCTCATGGCCGCAATCCCCCCCGCCCTCGGGCTGGGCCCCGGCTCAGAAATCCGCTCACCCATGGCGACCGCCGTCGTCGGCGTATTCGTCTCCACGGCGCTGAGTCTCCTCGTTGTGCCGTCGTTCTATGTGCGGTTGGACATCTGGTTGGAAAAAGTCCGACATTCGTTTGCGCGGCGGTCTGTTGCTGAGGTATCGAAGACTGGGTGATCATCGCCAGCCCTTTTCCGTTGCAATCACGGAAAAAATTATCTAAATTAAAAATGTGATCCCTACACTATGCCTCCCCAACATCGCGATATTCCAGCCATTCTGGAGAAGCCATGCTTGAAGTAGTGGCCGGCGTTGACATTGGTGGCACAAGCATCGAAATCGGCCTCGTGGATCGTGGCGGCACGTGCCTATCCCGCGACGCGCTGGTAACGACCGACTTTGAGGACCCTCAGGAATTCGTCACGGCGGCTCATCAAACCATTGGTCGGTTGGTGGAGGCCACCGCTATCCGAATGACTCTGCGCGGCATCGGTATCGGTGCCCCCAACGGCAACTACTATCACGGCAGCATCGAATTCGCACCGAATCTCGCATGGAAAGGGATTGTCCCGCTGGTAGATATCTTCAAGCGGTTTTATCGTGTACCGGTTGTCCTCACGAATGATGCCAATGCAGCGGCCATCGGCGAAGGGATGTTCGGCGCCGCGAAGGGATGTCGTCATTTCATCGTTATCACTCTTGGTACGGGAGTCGGCAGTGGCATCGTCGTCAATGGGGACCTCGTCTACGGCCACGACGGTTTCGCCGGTGAAATCGGACACACCATCGTGGATCCGAATGGGCGGCAGTGCAACTGCGGACGGCGTGGGTGCTTGGAAACTTACGCCTCGGCCGGTGGAATCAAACGCACAGTCTTCGAGTTGCTTGCTCACTCAAATACTCCCGGCCTTCTTCGCAGCAGGAGCTACGAAGAGCTCACCGCACGAGACATCGCCGATGCGGCTTCACAAGGTGATGCGATTGCTTGCGAAGCATTTGAAATCACCGGTCGCATTCTGGGATTGAAACTCGCCGACGCCATTGCACACACCAGCCCCGAGGCCATCATTCTCTATGGCGGATTGGCGCAAGCCGGTGACCTGATTTTCGAGCCGACTCGCCGCTACATGGAGCACTTCACCCTAAATATCTTCAAGAATAAAGTCAAGCTTTTGCCGTCCGCACTGCCCCAGGGTCTGGCGGCAATCCTCGGAGCCGCCGCACTCGTCTGGAGCGAACTGGAGAAGACTGACTAATAGGAGATTGGATGCATTCTCAAGAATATCGTTCTGCATTTTCCATCGTCACTTTGCTCTTTTTCATGTGGGGATTTCTGACTTGCTTGAACGACATTCTCGTACCTCACCTAAAAGGAGTCTTCGAGCTCAACTATACCAAGGTCATGCTCATCCAATTTTCCTTCTTCGCGGCTTATTTCATCATGTCCATTCCCGCAGGCAAAGTCATCGCGCGTTGGGGCTACAAGAGGGGCATCGTCCTCGGTCTGACAATCGGCGGAATTGGTGCTCTTCTATTTTATCCTGCCGCGGGCGCGCTCTCCTATCCGCTCTTCCTTACGGCACTCTTCATTCTCGCCACTGGAATCACTCTTCTGCAAGTGGCGGCGAATCCCTATGCGTCGGTGCTCGGAAAGCCTGAGACCGCCTCGAGTCGGCTGAATCTGGCGCAGGCCGTGAATTCTCTGGGGCACACGACGGCGCCCTACATCGGCGGGCTCCTGATTCTCAGCGCAGCGACTCTCACCAGCGAGCAGCTCCGGCTGCTTCCCGAAGCCCACCAACTTACCTATCGTTTTGAGAAGGGCGTCAGTCCAAATGCCCTATCTGATTCTCGCCGGTGCGCTCTTCGCGCTCGCTCTCGTCATGGGGCTTATCCACCTGCCGGTGATTTCTACGGTGGAAGATGAACAGTCCAAATCCGCGCGACTGCGCGATGCTCTGAAGTATCGTCATCTTCGCCTCGCGGCGCTCGGAATCTTCCTCTATGTGGGAGCCGAAGTCTCGATTGGGAGCTTTCTCGTGAATTTCTTCGGCGAGCCGGACATCACAGGTCTCAAAGCGTCGGTCGCGGCGGGATTTGTTTCGTACTATTGGGGAAGCGCGATGGTCGGGCGATTCATCGGCTCGGCCCTCCTGCAGAAGCTCAAACCCCGAGACGTCCTGGCCGTAGCGGCGACTTGCGCAGCGGTTCTGGTGATCACCACCATTCTCGTCTCGGGCCGTACTGCCGTGTTCACCATTTTGGCCGTTGGATTTTTCAACTCCGTCATGTTCCCGATCATTTTCACATTAGGTATCGAAGACCTTGGTATCTTGACCAGTCGTGGCTCGAGCGTTTTGGTCATGGCCATCGTCGGTGGAGCGGCCATTCCCCTTGCGCAGGGAGCTCTGGCCGACACCATCGGCATCCACCACGCATTCATCCTGCCCGCGTTATGCTACCTGTACATCATCTACTATGCCCTAAAGGGTTCACGCCATCTGATCGTTCACGAACCAGTTTCGCGTGACACGGCGCGTGCACCGTTGCCAGCAAAATCGCATCAATCGAGGACACGTCCATGTTTCGATCAGCGAATCGCATTGGCGTTCTCTCTGCTCTCTCCTTCATGATGTTTGCCTGCGTGACACTTGCCCAAGAGCGGTTGCATAACACCGCGAAGTGGATTTTGTAAATCCCTTCATCGGTACGGATGCGAACGGCCATACCTATCCGGGTGCAACGGTTCCCTTTGGGATGGTGCAAGTCAGTCCTGACATTGGCCTGACGGGTTGGGAGTGGTGCTCGGGTTATCGGTACTTGGACTCGGTGATTGTTGGATTCAGTAACACCCATTTCGGCGGCACGGGATGCGCGGACCTGGGCGACATCTTGGTGACGCCTGCTCTTGACCTTCCACCTGCGGATTCCCTTTTGCACTGGCGATTCCGGCATCAAGATGAAAAAGCAGTGCCCGGTTATTATTGCGTATGGCTGCCGGACGCCGCCGTTGAGGTGGAGTTGACAGTAAGCGAGCGAGTCGGATTCCATCGTTACACATTTTCTGAGAATCGCGATGCCTACTTAGTCTTTGATCTTGGCTTTGGTAACTCGGACACCCCTGTGGAGACTGAGCTCAAGGTCGAGAGCCCTACCGTAATCTCGGGCTCTCGAATCTCCACGGGCTGGGCGCGTGAACAGAGAATTTTCTTTGTTGCCGAGTTCTCTCAACCAATTCGCTCAGCGAGGGTTGCGCACGAGCGTGGTTGGCAAGGTGATGCCAAGGAAATCTCCGGCAGGTCGGCCAAGGCGGCCTTGGCTTTCTCATTGAATCCGAATGAGCCTCTGCTGGTGAAGGTCGCCATATCGGGCGTTTCTGTCGAAGGTGCTCGCCAGAATCTCAAAATGGAGATTCCACATTGGGATTTTGATGCCGTGAGGCTTGCGGCAGAGGACTCTTGGCAGAACGAGCTGAGTCGCATTCATGTCATTTCTCATAGTCAGGCAGATGAGGAGACATTCTACACAGCGCTCTATCATGCTTTTCTCGCGCCGACACTCTTTTGCGACGCGAATGGAGATTACCGAGGGGGCGACGGCCAAGTGCATCACGCCACGAATTTCGTCAACTATTCTACCTTCTCTTTGTGGGATACCTACCGAGCGGCGCATCCACTCTATACAATCATCCAGCGTGAGCGCGTAGCGGACTTCGTCAATTCCATGCTTGCTTTCCGCCGTGAATGGGGAGAGCTTCCTATTTGGAATTTTACCGGAAATGAGACATGGTGCATGATTGGCTATCATTCTGTGCCGGTGATCGCTGATGCGATGTTGAAAGGGTTTGGGGGATTCGATAAGGATGAGGCTTTCCAGGCGAGGAGAGCAGTGCATTTGCGAATTGGAGAGGACTTCAATACTACAATCTAATCGAACCTCGGCCGCTCAAGGACAAACTCGCCGAGCTGCGGAGATTCGACCGGGAGATTGCAGATGTCGCCGAAAACGACGCTAGCGTTTTCGATCTTCTTGTATCAGGTTATGCACGAAGTCTGAGCGGAGAAACCATAAGCTATCACTCGTCCTATCCTTATGTCAAGGATGCGCGGCTTGCACGAGCGACGGACGGCACGATGACAATTGAATGGGAGACAGAGGCGGTGCTGACCGATGTCCGCGCCGACACGGTCACCTTTATTTGGGTAGCCGGGAACTCAACGAGAAAGGGTGGTCACGGCTTTGACCTGTTTATGGACGGCGCGAAATGATTCGCATTCCATACCTCGCACGACGCAGCCCGCACCTTGTGGCGAGAGCGAGCAGCCAATGGAGCCGAGCTGATTTTCGTGGGCAAGAGGACGGACATTTTCGGAGATCTTTTTGGCGAGATGTTCTTGCGCGTGCCATCACGCCTGCTCACTGCGCGAAAACCGCTCACTCTGCGCGTGGTCGGCGAAAAGGGTGGCAGCCGGGACTGGTATATGACTTTTGAGCACTCGATCAATCCGGACATTCGCGTGGAACAAGCGTATGCTCTGGCCGAGGAGAGTGGCCGGCGCTTTCAAATTGTTGAGGCACTGATCGAACACCTCGGTCCGCAGGTACCTGCCACTCTAACACTCGAAGGGGCCGAGCCACTGAATGTCCTAATGAAGCCGGGCCTGAATTCGTTTTATGTGCCCGTCGAAGCGGTGTCGCAAGAGACTCCGGTTGCGATGGTGATTTCATCACCGTTGTCTTCGCAGACGAAAACACTCACGCTTCGTCCGATAGTGCCGTTCGGGTATATTCCTGCCGACAAAGAACATGAGTCCGTGTCCAAAACTCTCGAATATGCCTACGATGATTGGTGCATCGCGCAAATCGCAAAATCACTGGCCAAGGTAGATGACTTCCCGCAATTCTCGAAACGAGCTGCCTTCTATCGAAATCTCTTTGAGCCACAAACGGGCTTCATGCGTGGGAAGAATTCCGATGGAAACTGGGTCAGCCCTTTCAATCCACGCTATTCCACGGGGCTTCAGCCGGAGTACACCGAAGGCAATGCTTGGCAATATACATGGTATGTTCCTCACGATGTGCCCGGACTGATTGAACTCATGGGTGGTCCCGCGGCCTTCTGCGCCAAACTGGACACTCTCTTCAGCCAGAGCACTGACTTGCAGGGAACGGGAGCTACGGCGGATGTGAGTGGGCTCATCGGCATGTACGCTCACGGGAACGAGCCCAGCCATCACATTGCTTACCTCTACACACTCGCCGGTCAACCGTGGAAAACTCAGGAGCTCGTGCGGCGAATCATGCGGGAACTCTATACAAATCGTAATGACGGCTTATGTGGCAATGAGGATTGCGGGCAGATGTCGGCCTGGTATGTCTTCAGCGCGATGGGATTCTATCCTGTTAATCCCGCCAATGGGCGCTACATACTTGGCAGTCCATTGTTTGAGCAAGTTC
>DYHQ01000100.1 GCA_020724065.1 Candidatus Puniceispirillum sp.
ACTCCGACATAGAGGGTTCCCCGCTTTGGCGAAGGCAAAATATAGAGATAGTAGGTTTCCATTGTGGATTCCCGCTTTCGCGGGAATGACACCCTGAACTGCTTTCACGGGAATGAGGGGAGCCATTTGGAGGCTGATCCCCACATGCGCGGGGACCGACATAGGCGCTGCATCGCAGATGCACGGTGCCTCTTCAGATAAAAAAACCCCACCGAAACTCGGCGGGATTTTCGACACTTGGCACAGCCACGACCTGCGTGACCGCCTCGCATTCCCTGTTCTCTAATGCGCCGCTAACGCACTGCCGTCACCCTATAGAACCGAATGTCCTGGCTCATGGATTCTCCGACAAGCGTCACTGTGGTGTCGGTCGCGGTAGTGATAATGTCCGTGAAGTTGTCCGGCTCCGGCGACGCGTAGACATTATAGCTTGTCGCGTCCTCCACGGCTCGCCAAGTCAACACAATGTCATCTCCACTCGTCGGAGCCGTCAACTCCTGCGGAGCACCGATGCTGTCAACGGGCAAGTCGCCGAGGCTGTCATCGGGATTGATGTTCTGCAGGTAAATATCCTACGACGGATCAACTCTTCCGTCCGGCCAAGTGGCGATCACCTGATCGAAGACATTTTCCGCTGCGGCCATGCGCTGCTTCACACTCGGAACCGAGCTCATAATCACCGGAGATGTTGTCCACACATTCGCGCCGTTTCCATCCACCCGGATCGCTTCCACATCCGAATTCACGGCGGAGCCGGCCAGGTATTGTGCAAACACGGCCACGGCTCCGTCACCCAAAGCGAAGGACGAGAGATTGAGCACCTGCCGCGAATCGAGCGGCGCATACAGAATGCCGTTATTCGTCCACAGACGCGCGCCCGCGGCGCTGATCCGCTGATAGCCGATGCTGAAAGTGGTTTGAGTCTGGTTCGTTTCCAGATAGAACAGGATGAGGTCCTGTGATCCGGCCACTCGGCTCGCCGTGGGAGACATTTGCATCCGGGAGGTGTTCATGTCCGCTTGCACTCCGTTTGCCGTCCACGCCACAGTGCCCGCCGCCAGGACATGCTGCGCCCATGCGTGGAGGATGGATCCCGAACGACTGTCGTACCATGCGCAATAGGCCCCGCCGAGGGAATCGGCCAGAAGAAACGGCCTGACTTGAATTCCTACCCCGTTGCCTACATACACCGGAACACCATTAACCGCCCACTGGGCAACGCCGGATGCGTCAAACTTCTGCATGTAGATATGGCGCGGCGACCAGTACTGGCTTCCCTGTCGCACCACATAGCATGTGATGAATCCGTCGTTCTCCGCTGGGACGATCCGTGGGTAATCATTCCCATAGGTGGAGGTGATGGAAATCGTGGATGGACTCCAGAAGTCGGTTCCCTCCAATGTCAACTTGCGGATCTTGACAGCGTTGTAGCCGTTACTTCCGACGCCCTGCCAGGCGATTAGAACATTCCCGCCGCTGGAGATCGCCACAGACGGGTCCGCTTCAAAATCCGCGTTGCCCGCCGCCGAGAGCGCGATGCCATCGGCCCCCCACACGAATTCGCCATCGGGTGAAATGCGGTAGGCATAGATGTCCCAGTTCGGATCCGTGCGGATGTCATTGAAGACGACAATCGCGCTGTTCGTCGAATCCACGCCCAAATCCCAATCGGTGATCCATGTGGATTGCGCGTGATTGCTGATGAGCAATCCGTTCTCCGCCCACACTGGATTGCCCTGCGGATCCAGCCTCTGCATGTAGACATCATAGTTACCGGACGCATGATCATACCACGCTACATAGCAGCCGCCATCGGAAGTGGCAGCGATTTTCGGCACCGTCTGCTCGCCCGTGCGGTCACAGATCACCAGATTGGTGTCCGGCGCGGCGGGCCAGGCTCCTGCCAAAGAACACCAAAGCAGCATGAATACTGCTGACCCAACTCCGAATCTCCTGTTCATGAGAACCTCCGTCTCCGGTTACGAATTACATCAAGTTGCTGCCGCTTCAGCCATCTGCAGACAGTCAAATATACAGTTCTACAGAGCCAATTGCAAGAGAACTCCTTTGCGATGCGTCAAGAGGTGCCGCTTGACTTTGTCCAGAACTTCTTGTATTCTAAAGCAAACTGAACGGACGATTACCCCACCTGAAACCATGAAAATTCACTCGGAAAGACCTTCGCATGGCACAATCGCTTGAAAAGAAACAGACAGCGGAAGAAATCGAACTCGAATGGTATCGAACCGTCTATCGCGGCGACGACATGCCTCAGCTCACGCTCAGGGCCGTCATCATGGGTTCTCTCTTAGGGGCATTCATGTCGCTCTCTAATCTTTACATCGGTCTGAAAACAGGGTGGGGCCTCGGAGTGGCGATTACCTCGTGCATTCTCTCCTTTGCCATCTGGAAAACGCTGCGCAAAATCTTGCCGCGCCTTTTCAAAACGGATATGTCCATTCTCGAGAACAACGCCATGCAGTCCACCGCGTCGGCGGCAGGTTACTCCACCGGCGGAACGATGGTCTCGGCGATTTCGGCCTATCTGCTCTTGAACGGCCAACACATCGGCTACGGCATTCTCACGGCATGGGTGTTTTTCCTTGCCATTTTGGGCGTGACGATGGCGATTCCCATGAAGCGGCAAATGATCAATGTCGAGCGTCTGAAGTTTCCGTCCGGAATGGCCGCCGCGGAGACTCTGAAGAGCCTTCATGGAGATGGCAAAGAAGGGAAGAATGAGGGCATGGGAGCGGCGCGCGCTCTCTTCATCTCCGGCGGTATCGGAGTTGTCATCGCGACAATTCGTGATGCGGTCGGGGTGCTCCCGTCGCTTTATAACACTTTCGGTTCCCGGCTCGCTCACTACACGATTTCCTTTGAAGCCAGCCTTATTCTGGTGGCTGCGGGTGCAATCATGGGATTGCGTGTCGCCGTCAGTTTGCTTGTGGGCGGTGTCATCAACTGGGGCATTTTGGCTCCTCCAATGATTCACGACAAAGTCATCACGCACCCGGCGCCAACGATTCGGAGCGCCGAGAAGTTGAACTTCCCCCTAACCGTTCCGGCTGGCCATTCCTTGAAACTCAAAATCATCGAAGCCTCCAAAGATCCATTTTTCGCATCCGGTACAGATTCATTCTATTTGTCTTATACATGGTATCAGCGCGCGACCTACATGACCATGGCGTCCATGATTGCCAGCTTGAACGACTCGATGCTAAACGACGGGCGAACTCGCAATCCCTTGTTTGGCCGAGTGCTCTTTGGCGAACCTGAGGCCGCCTACGAGAGAGGGTATCTCGAGGCGCGCGTTCCTTCCGCCGTCCATTGGGAAGTGAGGTTCTCTGTGCCCGACGATGACTTGGCGCCTATTGCCGTCGGTGGAGTCGCGGCCACACAAATGGGTTTTTCAGAATGGTCGGGAACGCGACTCGTGGCGGCTCCCCAATTTCCGCTCTTAATACCGGCTGGAACGCGGCTGTCGCTTTCAATTGACGAAGGAGAAAGGCCGATTCTTTATTCGTATATTTGGCCTTCTACTGTCACCTATTCAACGGTCACAGACCTTGCGAAAGGTCTCAGTGCTCCAAAGGGACTTGTAGGCCAGCCCAATCCGTTGGCGGGGACATTCCGCTTCGCCATCAGCAAAGACTCGCTTTTCATCACAGCTCCCGCCGCGGCGCGTCTGCTTGGCTTTGAAGCGGGAGCCGCGGATCACCAGGTTCCCGGGGGCTTTCGGAATATCGTCTCGTGGAGCTTGTGGGGCGGTGCAGCTTGCATGGTAACCTCAGGGCTCCTCGTATTCTCTTTCGAGTGGCGCACAGTGATGCGGGCTTTCTCGGGGCTGGGTCGCATCTTTCGACGCCGGAGAGGAATGACTCTCGAACAAGATCCGCTGGAACGGGTTGAAGTGCCTGGCTCGTGGTTTGCGGGTGGAATGACCGTGGGAACTGTCGGTGTCGTCGCAATTGTTGCGATATACTTTGGCGTTGCCGTCTGGATGGCACTCTTAGCTGTCGTGCTTTCATTCTTCTTGGCTCTTGTGGCCTGTCGCGCAACGGGAGAGACCGACACAACTCCCGTCGGCGCAATGGGCAAGATTACGCAACTTACCTACGGAGCCTTGGCGCCCAAACAAATGAACACGAACCTGATGACCGCGTGTATCACCGCGGGCGTGGCGGATTCTGCCGCAGACCTTCTCACCGATCTGAAAAGCGGCTACTGTCTCGGGGCGAATGCCCGACGGCAGTTCTTGGCGCAGTTTTCCGGTATCTTCATTGGAACAGCCGTCGTGGTGCCCGCCTTCTATCTTATCGTTCCCAATGTCAGCGTCTTAGGTTCAGACAAGTTCCCGGCGCCAGCCGCCCAAGTCTGGGCTTCGGTTGCGAGGCTCCTCTCCAACGGGTTTGAATCCCTTCATCCGACGGCGAGGTTGGCTTTGCTAATCGGCGGTTTGGTCGGAATCATCATCCCCATTGCCGAGCGCCTTTTCCCGAAGGCCCGGCCTTACATCCCGTCGGCAATGGGTTTGGGACTCGCTTTCTGCATTCCCTTTTGGAACGGTCTTTCGATGTTTGTGGGCGGACTCATCGCTTTCTTCTTTGAAAAGTCAAAGCCCGCGTTGGCTGAAAAATTTACGATTCCAACCGCGTCAGGTCTTATCGCAGGCGAGAGCCTCATGGGTATTTTCATCACACTGGCCTCCAGTTTGGGTTGGCTATAAGGGAATGACCCCCGTAGCGCCCAGCTTGCTGGGCTTCTCGCACCGGCAGGCGTCTCGCCTGCCCCGCTGAGAGCTTGGCCCAAGAGCACTAACGCCCACTGTCCTCGGTGGGGGACATCTGCATCGGCATGTATCCAAGGAATAGCATTATGTACGAAAGCAATCCATGCGCACAAAAAGCAAATCCTGCATACTCATAGCGACTCTGCTATAACCTGGATGAGGAAATTTCCTCCCATCGTATTGATTTCATTGACATAAATCGCCATCACGAGTTGGGTCTATCGTTTGCTTTGTGATAAGCAGAATTGTCGTCAGCACGAAACCTACTGGCCAATGGAAGGTCATTAAGGAACGAAGGAGGCAGCATCATGCGCAGCGTTTCAACACTTCGAGTTGGCTTGGCCTTGGCGCTTCTGTTTGCACTGTGGTCAAGTGGTCTGTCAACGGGCAAGGTTATCATTGATGGTCTTCACGGGTTGCCCACGGGTGAGGACTATGGCATTGACCTCCCCGCTCTCTATCCGAACATCAATTTCGTCGTTCTGGATGCTTCCCGTTTGCCGATGTATGAAATTCTTGCAGAGGGCATCTTTGGCGACTACTGGTTGGATACTGTTGAAGTGGATGTGCCAGCAGGTGTCCACGCTCTCTATGTGGTACTGGAAGTGGACTATGAACCGGGTTTGCCCATCGAGCAACTTCCCATACCAAGAATCGTCGGTCCCGACCAAACGACGACATCCGGTGCGTTCGGTCTGTGTCATCTGGACTATCCTGAGCCCGGTCACTACCTTATCGTAGCGGACATATGGGAACCGGGTGCCACACCCTACCGCATCGGTACTGGCCCATGCATCTGGGAGGCTTATCCGCCCGAGGACTATGATGCCGTACTCTACCTCCACGGTATCAGTTGGCTGCTCTTTCATGGTTACCCCACGCCTTATTCCAATCCCGATTTCAACCGGCTGCAGCAGATGCTCAATGCGGGCGGCGGCATGGCTTTGGTCTATGACGGTGCCGAGCCCATCGCCGAGAAACCCATTATTCACATCGAAGGAATGGCTTCCCAGAGTGCAACGATTCAGATTGACATCCCGGGGCGATTGACCTATGCCATGCCGCAGCCCCAAAGCGCGCAGCCGCTGATTTGGTCTGTCTCGCCCGGCAAATCCGACGAAGAATACTATTATGAAGCGGCATTCAGTCGCCCGTTGAATTTCGTCTCTCGCGGAGCGTCAGCGACTTCTCTTGTCAATGCTTCGTGGGCTATCGCTCGTGACCTGAAGCTCATTGAATTTGTTCGCGGTCAAGGGTATCGAATCAGGGAGATCGGCACGCTTGCGCCCGGCGACGAAGCCTCTGCGACCCAGACGCCCGCGCTACCTTATCTGGATGCTTGCCAGCGGCTCGACGAATTGCTGCGTCGCGAAGCCCTCTCCGCGGGAATGACGCCCGACGAAGTCGAAGTGTTCTTCACGAAGTATTCCTGGGCTTCTCGTGTTTTAGGGGATGTGTGCATGGCAGGCAATCCAGTTGCACTCTACCGCCTTGAGGGAGAGGACTATGACGCCCTTCTGCCAATCCGGACAAATCCAGAGCCAGCCGAGAAATGCCGGGTGCTCTGGGTTTGTTCGATACTCCCCGAGGCAGCCCGCCCGTGCCAATCCGTGCATCCCCGTGTTATCGCCGAGGAGGCGCCCTATGCAGGCTCCCCGGTCGGAATGCTGCACGAATACGGCTTCCTGCGAGAGACTTATGGCGGCGATGCTTTGGATGATATGGATGCATGGGGTTGGCATTTCTATGATTTGGCATTAGTAGACACGAGCAACAATGACGGCTCATTCTATGAAATCCTCTTTCACATCTGGGGCGCCAGTCCTTTGGTCCAGCGTTTCTCGACGGGTGTCAACCAAGTCAACGGTACATTCTCTTGTGGTGTGCTTCCTCAGGCAGGGAACACGGAAATCGTGCTTTCGGGCGATGACGACACTTACTGCCAATACCCCGAGACGCCGTTCCCCCCGGGAAGTTACCCGCCGGTGGTTGTCGGTCGTGAGGAACCGGCAGGGGGACGACTTGTCGGTCTGGCCGACCTCCATTTTCTGGCTGACCGAACAGACAACCTTCAATTGATGGCCAACATCTTCGATTGGTTCGATGAAGGCGCAAGCGGTGAGGGCCCCGATATTGACCTGCCCGCTGCCGTGGTCGAAACAACGCTTGCGGAGAACTCCTCGGGTGTGACTCACTTTCAGGTTCATAATCTGGGTGATGAAGCCTTGACGCTAACGACCGATTTGCTCGCACTGAGTTGGATTACCATCACGGGGCCGTCCACCATCGTCGTTGGCCCCGGAGGAGTTGTGGCCTATGATTTGGCTTGGAACAGCACAGGACTTTCCCCCGGATACTATGACACCCTCTGGTCTTTCAGCAGCAATGACTTGAATGAGGCTTTACTGCACTGGCCTGTGCGCCTGCATGTCATCGGCGAGTCCGCAACTGCGGAACCTTCCGGAGATGTCGTGCCCGGTGATTTCGCGCTGCTTTCCGTGTATCCTAATCCCTTCAACGCGCGCGCCAGTCTTTCATTTGCCATCCCTCGCGAGGGTGTGGTGACATTCCACCTTTACAATGTGCTGGGACAGCATGTCGAGCGCCTGCCCGTCAAAGAATGGCCGGCAGGGACGCATCAGCTCGTGCTCAATCTAACCGGAAGACCAGCAGGCCTCTATTTCCTGCGAGCTGAGTTCGGCGGCGATACGCGCATCCACAAGCTAATGCTCGTGAATTAACACGGCTTCTTCCGCCAGATTCGCCGAGGTAGGTCTCCAGATCCGCCCGGAATGAATCCGCCCAGGCAGGTCTCCAGACCTGCCCGAAATCATTTTCCTTCGCCCGAGGATTTCATGAGTACCGGTTTCTTTTCCCATCCACTTTGCCGCAAGCACAACCCCGGCCCCGGGCATCCCGAAAGGCCCGAGCGTCTCGCGGCGATTGAAAACGCCCTGCAAACGAGCCCAATTCGCGAGCGAATCATCTTCCGCACAGCGCCAAAAGCGACCGACCAAGACCTGCGCCGCGTTCATCACGAAGGATTTTTGGAAGAAGTCAACTTCCTCTGCCAGAGTTCGACCTATTTTCCAAGCATGGAAGCGGAGGTGAATGCGGCGACGCTCGAAGCGGCTTATCTTGCCGCTGGAGCCGGAATTGCCGCAGTGCAGGCTGTTATGAAGGGCGAACTGACAAATGCCTTCTGCGCCGTCCGTCCGCCCGGGCATCACGCCACAGCCCACCAATCTATGGGTTTCTGCCTATTCAACAATGTCGCCATTGCCGCGGCGCATCTCATGGAACGAGAAGGCCTGTCGCGCGTTCTAGTAGCCGACTGGGACCTTCATCATGGCAACGGAACCCAGGACATTTTCTACGATTCGAGTAGGATTTTCTATTTCAGCACCCATCAATGGGGAATCTACCCCGGCAGCGGCTCGGCGGACGAAACGGGCAGCGGCGAGGGTCGAGGCTTCACATTGAACCGGCCTCTGATGATGGGCGATGGTGACGCCGAAATCGTGGCTGCTTTTGAAGAAGAATTGAAGCCTGCCATGGAGAAATTTCAACCCGAGTTTGTGCTGGTCTCCGCCGGTTTCGACGCCCACGCGCTGGACCCGCTCGGAAGTCTTTCCGTAACGGATGAAGGTTTTCGCCGCATTGCGACAGCGACGCGAGCCATCGCCGAAAAGCATGCTCACGGGCGCCTTGTCGTCTTTCTCGAAGGCGGATACAATCTGGAAGCATTGGGCCGCTGCGTCTGCGACCTCTTGGATGTACTTTCCTCATACAGTCATTCCCGAAAGTAAGTTGGTATTATGACATTATGCAAGGGGTTGAAACCCCTTGTTCGCAATCGAGGTAACAAGGGGCTTTAGCCCCTTGAATGGCAGCTTACTTTTGAGAATCGCTATGGGGAAAGGAATGGTACTTTTGCGATAGGATTTTGACTTGCGCGAAATTCCCATTAAAGCAGCCTATGCGTTCCCTGAAGGGAAACGGATTCGCTGCAAACTCTGCCCACGATTCTGTCTGCTCAGCGAGGGGCAAGAAGGATT
>DYHQ01000101.1 GCA_020724065.1 Candidatus Puniceispirillum sp.
GCGCGAAGGGTGCGAGCGGCGGCAATCCGCAATTCATTTTTCCATTGGCGCGAGCAGCCGCGGCGACGGGTTCGATTTCAGGCATCTTTGTCGAGACGCATCCGAATCCAGCCAAGGCACTCTCCGATGGCCCGAATATGTTGCCGCTTGCACTATTGCGCAGTTTGGTCGAGCAGCTTGTGCGGATTTTTGAAGCATTGCCGCAGACACATGCGAAACCTATTCCAGCGGCTTCAAGTGGAAAACCGTAATGGCATTTCCAGTCGTGCATCTTGCGGGGCCGGTAAGTGAGCGGCTTCGGCGAGGACATCTGTGGCTCTTTTCCAATGAACTGGCGCAAGGATTTCAGGATGTGGCACCAGGGACGATGGTGGAAGTGCACGATGCAGGAGATGGATTTTTCGGGGTCGGCACCTGCAATCCGCACAGCCTGATCGCGGTTCGCCTCTTCGCACGCGAGAGGGCTGAGATTGATGCAGCGTTCTTTCACAGGAAGTTGACCACAGCACTGAAGTTGAGAGAAGCAGTCTACTCTAACGAAACAGCTTATCGGTTGATTTTCAGTGAGGGGGACGGACTACCGGGGCTTATCGTTGACCGGTACAATGATTTTTTCGTGCTGTTGCCGCTGACAGCGGGCACGGAACTGCTATTGCCGCAAGCGCAGGATGCTTTGCGAGACATTTTTCCTGATGCCAAATTGCTCATTCGCCGCGACAGCTCGGCGCGTGTGCTTGAGGGATTGGCTGTGGAAGAGCTACCGAGTTCGAGCGAGGGTCCTGTTGAAATTGAACAGGATGGCATGAGATTTCTGTGTGATCTTTGGCAAGGGCAGAAGACGGGTTTTTTCTATGACCAGAGAACCAATCGGCAGACTCTCGCGGAATTTCATCCACAAGGGGATGTTCTGGATTTGTTTTGCTACACGGGTGGATTTGGATTCTATGCCTTGAATGCCGGTGCAAGTCGAGTGGTGGCCGTGGATAGTTCGGAGGCCGCTTTGAGTCTTGCGTCTGAAGGCGCACGGCGAAACGGATTTTCCGCACGATGGCGGGGCGTGAAGGCCGATGTTTTCGAATGGCTGAAGACTTGCCGGGAGAAGTTCGATTGGGTGATTCTTGATCCGCCTTCACTCATCCAGAAGCGAAGCAAGATTCCCAAAGGGGAACGCGGTTATCGCGATTTGAATGCGCGAGCGATGCAGCGCGTCAGGCATGGCGGATTCTTCGCGACTTCCTCATGTTCGGGTCTGTTGCCTCGACCGCGATGGATGGAATTGCTCGCAGACGCTGCACGAAAGGCGAAGCGGCAAGCGGTCGTGATTCGAGAAGGGACGCAAGCTCCGGATCATCCAATTTTGCCGGCGATGCCAGAAACAAATTACCTGAAGTTTGCGATATTGCGAATGGATTAGTGCCGTTCCCAATAGGCTTTGCACATGGACTGCCGATTCCTGGCAGATCAGGGGATCTGCCTCGGCGAGAAAGTTGAATAAGCGATGGAAACAATTCGGGACACGATTCGCCTGAACAATGTACTCTTCTACGCGTATCATGGTGCATTGGAAGAGGAGCGCGCGCTGGGGCAAGCATTTCAGGTGGATGTCGAGATCAAAGGCGATTTTGCGCGACGCGAGAGCGCGGACGATCTTCATTGGACAGTAGATTACACTTTGCTCTATCGCGCTGCAGCGGAAATCTTCCAAAGCCGCAGTTTCCAACTGCTGGAGACTATGGCCGGAGCGATCGCACACGGTCTTTTGGAGAGATTTCAGCCGATTCAAGAGGTGACGGTGCGAGTGCGCAAACCGCATGTCCCCATGGGAGGACTGCTCGAGAATGTCGAAGTGGAGGTGACGAGACGGCGTGAGCCTTGAGTTCTCATACATAGGATTCGGCGCAAATCTCGGTGAGCCGCAAGAGATGCTGGCACGGGTGCTGCGAGAAATGAACACTTCCTTCGGGAAGGTGCAGCGCGTTTCGCGTTTGTTTCGCGCGACACCTTGGAGAGGCGCGTCGGGACCAGATTACATCAATGCAGTGGTTGAACTCGCGACTTTGCAAGACGCTGCGGATCTTCTGACCATTTTGCAGGAATTGGAGCGAGCAAGCGGAAGAAAACGCCCCTGTAAAAACGCGCCGCGAGTGTGTGATTTGGACCTTTTGTTACACCGAGATGAAGTTATTATTAAGAAGGACTTGGTTGTGCCTCATCCGCTTCTGCATTTGCGTCACTTTGTCCTCGCGCCTCTTTGTGATCTGATTCCGGAAGGCAAACATCCGCTGATGGGAGTATCATTTCGGCAGTTACTGGAATCCGTACCGGATACCGGAATGGTTGTTCCGCTTGATTCAGAAACAATATGGGTATCCACACTGAGCCAATGAACGAACTACGCTACATTGTGATCGAGGGCGTGATTGGAGTCGGAAAGACTTCACTGGCGGAGATTCTGGCTCAACGCCTGCAGGGACAACTCGTGTTGGAACATCCCGAGGAGAACCCTTTCCTTGAGAATTTCTATGACGATCCGCGGCGTTACGCGTTTCAAACGCAGCTTTTCTTTCTGCTTTCCCGCTACCGACAACAGCAGGAACTCCCTCAATTGGATTTCTTTCATCCGATTCTCGTGGCGGATTATTTGTTTGCCAAAGACAAGATTTTTGCCTACATTAATTTGAGCAAGACCGAGCTTTTGCTCTATGAACGGCTCATGGAGATCCTCGAGCCGCGAATTCGCAAACCTGACCTCGTGATTTACCTGCAATCGTCCACCGAACGACTGATGCAGAATATCCGATTGCGCAACCGGCCTTATGAGAGTTCGATGAGCGAAGAGTACATTCGTACTTTGAATGAGGCTTACAATCAATTCTTCCTGAACTACAATGAGACTCCCTTGCTCATTGCAAATTCCACACGCCTCGATTTCGTGAAGAACCAAGAAGATTTGGAATCGCTCGTGCGGGAAATCATGCGGGAACATACGGGCCGAGCTTTTTACAATCCCATGGAGAAATAGATGCGCTTTCTGTTTCGGCTGCTTCTCCTTTTCGTACTGATTTTGATTCTGCTTCGGCTGGTAGCGCGAATGTTGGGACGCGCAACGCGCGGGCAGGTGGGTGGCCCACGCAACTTCCAGAAGCCCTCCGAGTCCCCCCCTGTTTCCGACGACATCCGAGACGCCAAATTCAAGGACATTCCGAAATAACATGATGAAACGAGAAGTCATTTCAACCACGGCGGCCCCGAAAGCCATCGGGCCATACAGTCAAGCGATAGCTGCAGAAGGAAAGTATGTTTTCACATCCGGGCAAATTGCGCTTGATCCGACCACGGGCCAAATGATGGGAATGACTGCTGTAGAGCAGGCGGAGCAAGTGTTGAGGAATTTGCAGGCGGTGCTGAAGGCCGCCGGCGGCAGCCTGGCGCATGTCGTGAAGACCACGGTTTTTCTGCAAAATATGAATGATTTCGCGGCGGTGAATGAGGTTTATGCGCGATTTTTTCCAGAGAATCCTCCGGCCCGAAGCGCAATAGCCGTTCAAGCGCTTCCCAAAGGGGCGCTCGTGGAAATCGAGGCCGTCGCTCTCGTGCCATGAGCGGTTTCCGGTACTCTCGCGTCATCGCTCTTTTTCTTGTGATACTCTGTGGCTTTGCATCTCGAGCGTCTGGCGCGTTGCCCGATACTCTCGGTGCAAAACGCAAATCCCCCTCGGGCGCGATGCTGCGGTCGCTTGTTCTTCCGGGATGGGGGCAATTTTACAATGAAAAATACTTCAAATCGGCCGTCGTATTCGGGATCGAAGCGGGGTTGGCTCTCAGTGCGTCGTATCAAAATGATCAAATGCACCGCTTTGACAAGAAGGGTGATTCTGAGGTGGCGAAGTTCTATCGCAACGACCGCAATCGTCTGATTTGGTGGCTGGCTGGTTTTGTTTTGTTTTCAATGGGCGATGCTTATGTGGATGCGCACTTGTTTGATTACGATATTTCTCCCGGACTTTCGCTTTCCGTTTCACCTGCGATGGAGTTGACTCTGCGATGGAATGCTCCGAAGCCCTCGCGTTGATGCGCCAGCATATTCAGACAGTCAATTTGCAGAAGCATGTGCTTGCGGTTGAGGCGGTCATGCGAGCCCTTGCGCGGCGATTGAACGAAGATGAAACTGACTGGGGTCTTGCAGGACTCCTGCACGATTTGGATTTCGAATACACGAAGGAATCGCCTCAGCGCCACACCATGCAAACCCTTGAATTGCTGGAGGACTACAATCTCGACCCACGGATTCTGCATGCCATTCAAGCCCATGCGGGCCATGTTCCGCTCGAGAGCTCAATGGACAAAGCGATCTATTGTGCGGACCCAGTGACGGGTTTCGTCGTGGCGTGCGCGCTGATGCATCCGACGAAAAAGATCGCGAATGTGGATGTGGCGTTCATGACGAATCGTTTCAAAGAGAAGCGGTTTGCGGCGGGCGCGAGCCGAGAGCAAATGGCCTCGTGTAGTTCGCTCGGGCTGGAGCTGGATGAATTCTTGGAACTTTCGCGCAAGGCGATGGAGGAGATTGCGGACGAACTGGGATTGTAGCATTTCCTTCGAAGATAGACTGGCTGAGACACATCTCAAGAATAACTGAGGGCAAAGTGCCGCCGCGGCATTGCAACTAACTCGACAGAAAGAGGCTTCCCTTGAAACGTTTGTTGCCTGTTGTCTTGCTCATCCTTGCCGTTCTTCTGTGTGGTAATGCCTGGGCGAAACCGATTTTTGGCGTCAGAGGGGGGTTGAATCTGGCCAATGCGACCGAGACGAATGATCCCCGGAACGCGTCAAACAAGACCAAGATTGGCCTTTTGTTCGGAGGTGCGGGTGAATTCTCCCTGTCAGAATCCCACACTGTGACACTCCGTCTGGAACTGCTCTGGGTTCAGAAGGGTTGGAAAGAGAGCGGTACAGTCAAGGACCCGTACTATGGCTTGTCCGATTACAAGGGCACCTTCACTGTGGATGAATTTGTGTTGGCTCCTTTCTTGGTATTACACTTTCCTCGGGGAGGAGTCACACCCTTTATCCAAGCAGGGCCTGAGCTTGGCTTCAACACATCAGACAATGCTGGAGCAAGAGTTGAAGGCGTATCTACCTCAGCCGATATCGAGGATTGGTCAAGCGCTAATCTTGGAATCAACATCGGTGGGGGCATTGCGGTGCCTGCCGGTCGCGGTGAGGTTGTTTTTTGACGCCCGCTACAATCTGGGCGTGATGAACATGTACACAGGCAGCGGTGATCGCACCATCAAGACAAACGGCATTCAACTCCTTGTAGGTTACAACTTCAGGGCATTTGGGAAGTAGCGGAATTCTCATCTGGAGAAAGAATCGGCTCCGCGCGAGTTTCTCGCTTTCCTGTCTTTCTGACGGAAGCTCGCGCAGATTTTCTGCTTGCATGAAGTGGAGGATAAAATGGATTTCTTGCTGATTCCTGTCGAGATTCCGGCGGATGCGAATTTCATTCTTGGCCAGACGCACTTCATTAAGACCGTCGAAGACCTCTATGAAGTGATGGTCAATTCGGTGCCGCAGGCGAAATTCGGGATTGCGTTCAATGAAGCGTCAGGGCCGTGTCTGATTCGCCATGACGGAAACGATGACGAACTGCGCAAGCTCGCCATCAAAACAATGCAATCCATTGGCGCGGGCCACACCTTCTGCATCTTCATGCGGAATGCTTATCCGGTAAATGTGCTTCCATCTGTAAAGGAATGCCGCGAGGTTTGCTGCGTCTATTGTGCTACGGCGAATCCTTCGCAGGTGATCGTAGCACAGGGAGCAAGCGGACGAGGGATCGTCGGCGTGATTGATGGCTCTTCGCCAAAAGGCGTCGAGACGGATGAAAACATTCGTGAACGCGTGGGATTTCTGCGCGAAATCGGTTATAAGCGCGGATAGGGGCAAGGAGGAATTCTAATGGCGCGGACTGGAGAACATGTTTATGACCTCATCGGTCAAACGCCAGTGGTGAAGGCTCAGCGAATTGTTGGGAAGGAAGACGCGGCGCTCTGGCTGAAATTGGAAGCGTATAATCCGGCGTTTTCGGTGAAGGATCGTATTGGACTCTCGATGATTGAAGCGGCGGAGAAGGACGAGACGCTGCGCCCGGGTGGCGTGGTGATTGAAGGCACCAGCGGGAACACGGGGATTGGGTTGGCGATGGTTTGTGCGGCGAAAGGTTATCGCTGCGTTCTCGTGATGCCCGACACCATGTCCATGGAAAGGCGAAGGCTCTTGCAGGCGTATGGTGCAGAGCTTGTTCTGACACCGGGTTCGATGGGCATGAAGGGGGCGGTGGAAGGGGCTGAGAAATTGGCCGCGCAAACGGCGAATTCCTTTGTTCCGAGGCAGTTCGACAATCCGGCGAATCCCGAAGTGCATTATCGCACGACGGGGCCTGAAATATACGAGCAGGTGCCAGGACCGATTGACGCTGTGTGTTTCGGTATTGGGACCGGAGGAACGATCACGGGCGCGGGACGATTTCTTCGAGAGAAATATCCGAATCTGAAGATTTTCGCCTGTGAACCGAAAGACAGCCCACTTCTTTCGGAAGGTCGCACGGGGCCGCACAAGATTCAAGGTTGGGGACCCAATTTCGTCCCGCGCGTGCTCGATACGACGATTTATGGCGAAGTACTCACTGTAAGCCGAGACGATGCTTTCGACATGGCGCGCAAATTGGCGAAGCTCGAAGGGATTTTGGCAGGCATTTCCTCCGGAGCGGCAGCGTTCGCTGCGGTTCAAGTCTGCCACCGCTTGGGGAGAGGAAAAACCGTGGTGACCTTGCTTCCTGACACGGGCGAGCGCTACCTTTCGATGGAACTTTTTCCTTACGACGAACCTCGACAAGATTTCAACCTATGAATGTGATTAATCGCGTGTTGGTGGCGGGAATTCCATTGGTGCCCAAGCCAATCGTGGGTTTTTTCTCGCGACGCTATATTGCCGGTGAGACCTTGGAAGATGCCGTGCGCGTGGTGCGCGAACTCAATCGCGACGGCATGATGGCCACGTTAGATGTTCTGGGGGAAGAGATCAACACGAGAGAAGAAGCTCGCTCGGCAGCAGATACCTATAAGCAGGTTTTAGCCGTCATCCAATCCGAGAAGTTGGATGCGAATGTTTCCGTGAAGCTCACACAGATGGGCTTGAAGCACGATGCACGATTTTGCCGTGAGATTTTTCGCCAGGTCGTTCATGAAGCACGCCAACGGGGAATCTTCGTTCGCATTGACATGGAGGATTCTACCTGCACGGGCGAAACGCTGGCGATTTATGGCGACCTACGGCGTGAGTTTGACAATGTGGGTGTGGTCTTGCAAGCGTACTTACGGAGGACAGCAGCCGACGCGGACTCTCTGATGCAGGATGGCCGAGCAAATTTTCGCCTCTGCAAAGGCATCTATGTTGAGCCTCGCCTGATCGCCTATGGGGATAAAGAACTCATCAATCGCAATTTTACCCTTGTTCTGGAACGGATGTTGCATGACGGCGCGTATGTCGGCATTGCAACTCATGATGAGCGGCTTGTGTGGGAGGGAATGCGTCTGGTCCGTGAGTTGGGTTTGCTCAAAGAGCGCTACGAGTTTCAGATGCTCTTAGGAGTGGACTCGGAACTTCGGAAAATCATTTTGGCGGCGGGACATCGTCTGCGCATTTATGTGCCGTTCGGTGAAAAATGGTATCGCTATTCTATGCGACGCCTGCGAGAGAACCCGCAAATAGCGCGCTATGTTTTTCAAAATGTCTTTCGCCGTGCGTGAGGCGAGGCGACAATGGATTTGCCCGAAGACTATTTGGATGCCTTTCGTTGTGGGAATTGCTTCGAGATTTTGCCGAAAATCCCCAGCGAAAGCATTGATTTGGTGCTGACGGATCCTCCCTACGGAATAGACTACCAGTCCAATCGGCGCGTGGCGCGCGAAAAGCTGCCGAAATTTGCCGGTGATGTGGACCTGTCATGGTTGCCGCAATTTGTTGAGGAAGTGGATCGAGTTCTGAAACCCGACCGCCACTTCTACTGCTTCACTCGCTTCGATACCTACCCCGTTTTCTACCATGAGATTTCCTCTCGTTTCAAAATAAAGAATTGCCTGATTTGGGTCAAGAACAATCACGGCTCGGGCGACCTCAAAGGAGCTTACGCGCCGCAGAGTGAAATGATTATTTTCGCCGTCAAGGGCAAGCGTGAGCTGTTCGGCCCGCGCGAGTCGGATGTGCTGCAATATGACAATGTTCCGTCGGCCATGCGTGCTCACGCGACACAGAAACCGATAGATCTCTTGCGCCTTCTGATTGAAAAGAGCACACTGCCTGAAGAAGTTGTACTCGATCCCTTTGCAGGAACGGGCAGCACGGGACTGGCGTGCAAAGATACGCACCGACATAAAGGCGACGGGAAAGAGCGATTCTATGTCCTCATCGAACTCAATCGCGATTTTCATCGGGCAGGAATGCACGGTGGATTGGGGAAACAGGCCCGTCTCTGGCAGGACATCCCACTCGCGGAAAGCGCTGTCCCCGCGAAAAAACGGCTGGTTGTTCGTTCGCGGCGCCTGTCGCGTGCGCGCGAGGATCAGACTCTGCCGCTCGATTTGAAGACTCCGCTCTGAGCATTCCAATCTCATCAGATGACAAGCGGGCACCCGAAAAGATGCCCGCTTTCTGTTATTGCACAGGCTGAAGGCACTGTACCGCAACATAGAATTCAATGGCGGTGTCGGCTGCTGGCAGCCGAGCCAGCGGGCTGCCGCCCGGTGCTACGGATTCGTCATCGCTCTCGCGGCG
>DYHQ01000010.1 GCA_020724065.1 Candidatus Puniceispirillum sp.
GGGCACGATTGAAGAAGTGAATCCCACGATTATCCGCCAGGCTATTCCGACTTCGGCGGCACGAAAACTTTGCGACCTGCTCACAGGCGTCGTTGAGAACGGAACCGCGCAGGCTGCTGCGATCCCAGGCTGGCGCGTTGCAGGGAAAACGGGGACGGCCCAGAAAATAGATCATGCGAAGCACCAATATTACAAAGACCGCTTTATCTCGTCTTTCGTTGGTTTCGTCCCGGCGGACGCTCCCTGCTACTTGATGCTCGTCGTCATGGATGATCCGCGTGGCGACTATTACGGCGGACAGGTCGCCGCGCCCATCTTCCGCGATGCGATGACTCGCATCTTGGAATCCTTCCCTCCCACTCCGACGGAACCGCTCTTTGCCCCAAGCACCGCTCATGCAATGGAAGATCCCGGAAATCTCAAAGAACCTTCCAGAGAACGGAGCTTATCATCCCAACCTTCTAATATGGATTTGGAGGTCGCTTTCGCTGAAGAGGTCAAGACAGGTTTCATCAGAGTACCGCCAGTCGAGGGTCTTTCGCTGCGGGGCGCCATTCGGGAATTGACCTCTCGCAATCTTGCTTTTGACATCTCGGGAGGCACCGAGATAGTCTACCAGAGTCCATCGGCCGGAAGTTTGGTGCCCGTCGGCACGGTCTGCTACCTCCTTGGTTTGAATGATTAATCATGCAACGACACATTTTTGGAAACGCCGGTGGCAAGAAGGCTGACGCAACTTCTTGAAGGGCTCCCAGCTTATGAGCTTATCGGGCGGCGGGACCTGGAGATAAATGGCGTGTTCTACGACTCGCGCCGAGTGGTTCCAGAATCGCTCTTTGTCGCTATCCCCGGATTCCAGCATCACGGCGCCGAATTTCTCTCTGAGGCCGTGACCCGCGGAGCCATCGCCGTTGTTACCGAGCGACAGGTCGAGAAGCTGCCACATATTACCCAAATCGTTGTCGCGGATGCTCGAGAAGTCCTTGCTCTCCTATCGTGGAGTTTTGCCGGACATCCTGAAAAGCGACTGCGGCTATGCGGCGTCACAGGTACAAATGGAAAAACGAGTATCACTCACCTTCTGCGAGCGATGCTCGAAGCCGCGGGTAAGAAAACCGGTCTCATCGGCACTCTTACCTATGAATTCGGCAATCAAATACAACCCGCGTTGCGCACGACGCCGGAGGCCTCGGATTTGGCCGATTTGTTTACAGGAATGACCAAGAACGGCGCAACCCATTGCGTTATGGAAGTGACCTCCCATGCCCTGACTCTCAAGCGCGTGAAAGGATTGAGTTTCACGGTGGCCGCGTTCTCGAACATTGGTCATGATCATTTGGATTTTCACGGAACCACTGAGAACTATCGCAGTGCGAAAGCCCTCTTGTTTGAAAACCTTAAGAGTGAGGCGACTGCTGTTATCAACATAGATGACGATTTTGGCAAGGAACTTATCCAGCGCACGCCCGCGAAGGTCCTGCGCTGTTCGTTACAGGAAGAGGCCGATGTGCAGACGACGAAAGTCTCTCTCAAACCGAGCGAGATGCATCTTGATTTGAGACTTCCGAATGATTCTTGGCATCTTCATTCATCACTCATCGGCCGATTCAATGCATCGAATGTGCTCATCGCGGCTGCGTGTGCCCACGCTCTGGGACTCGATGAAACAGAAGTGCAGAAGGGATTGGACGAAGTGCGCCATATTCCGGGACGAATGGAAATGATTCGCGGAACGCAGCCGTTTCTTGTGGTCGTGGATTTCGCGCATACACCGGAAGCCTTGGCCAATGTCCTCGACACTCTGCGCGCGTTGAAACCTGGACGGATTCTGGCTCTCTTTGGTGCCGGAGGTGACCGCGACCGCGGGAAACGACCTGAGATGAGTCGTGTCGTCTCCGAAAAGGCAGACGAGGTCTTTCTCACGAGCGATAATCCGCGGTCGGAGAATCCCGACGCAATTCTTGACGACCTGGAGGCCGGAGTTCTTCCGGGTGTACCGCACTGCCGCAATGCAGACCGGCGGGCCACCATTCAAATGATCCTTCAAAAGGCTCGCCCGAAGGACTGCGTCTTGATCGCGGGCAAAGGCGCTGAGACCACGCAAGAGATTCAGGGAATGAAATATCCCTTCGATGACCGCGAGGTCGTGCGCCGCGTTCTGAATGAAATGGGCTACGAAGCGTGAAAAGACTAACCTTCGGTTTCGCACAGCATCATGGCGGTGGCACCTTGAAAGGTTTGTCCCAGAAACAGCCCTTGCCGCCCATTTCCATTGACACGAGAACTCTGAAGCAGGGCGAGATGTTCTGGGCTCTGCAAGGGAAAAGGGATGGACAGGAATTCATCTTTGATGCTCAAGGCCGCGGGGCGAGCGCTGTGGTTGTCACCAAGCGTTGGTGGAAAGAAAATTCCGACGGAGCGCAAAGAATTCCGGCCGCTTGGATTGTTCCCGATACGCTTCATGCCTTGCAGTCCGTTGCGAAGGCATGGCGAAATGAATTGGCCATTCCTTTGGTGGCTGTCACAGGCTCGAACGGAAAAACAAGCACAAAAGAGTTCATAGGACGAGCCCTTGGAACAAAATTCTCGGTTGGCACGACCGTGGGAAACTTGAACAATCACATCGGTGTTCCTCTATCTCTCCTCTCTCTTCGGCCAGAGCACGAAATTGCGGTGATTGAGATGGGCGCCAACCACCCGGGCGAAATTGAGTTTCTCTGCAGTATCGCGACACCGACCGATGGCCTTATCACTTCTATCGGGCGCGCTCATCTCGAGGGTTTTGGGAACATTGAACAAGTTGCAGCCGCCAAGGGAGAGCTTTTCGATTTCTTGGCGGAAAGCGGGCGAGCCTTCGTGCCGCTCAGCGATGGTCGCTGCGTCCAAGCGTCTGAAAAAGTGAACCGGCGTGTGGGTTACGGCTTTGAACCACCGCCGGCCCATTGGAAAGAGATTTATTTTCAAGGCCTAAGACTTCAGTTGTCAGGGGATGCACGACCTATTTTTCAGTTCATGGACACCGAAGTGCAGCTTCATCTTTCCGGCAGGTTCTGGGCGCGAGCCGCACTGGCGGCGCTGACGATTGCTGCCACTTTCGGCGTCGAACCTGCCCGCGCTGCCCAAGCCGTCGCGTCGTGGCAAGGTATTTCCGGTCGAACTCAATTAAGGAGACTTCACGATATGACCCTCATTGATGACACTTACAACGCGAATCCTGACAGCATGCGCTCGGCCCTCGAACTTCTCTGTGATCTTTCGGGTCAACGGCATATCGCTGTTTTGGGAGACATGGGTGAGCTCGGCGCCCATGCAGAAGCGGAACACCGTCAGCTCGGCAAGGACATCGCCGGCTTGAGAATCAATAAGCTCTATTGTTTGGGGGCGCTCTCAAGCATGATGGCCGAAGAAGCCAGAAATGCCGGTACCGATGCCTGGCACACGGAGAAATCCGAGGAACTCATTGACCGACTGCGCAAGGACCTTGTTCGGGGCGACACGGTTCTCTTCAAGGCCTCGCGTTCTGTGGCCCTTGATGAAGTGATTAACGCACTGATGGTTTGAGAGTCATGCTTTATCACCTTCTTTTTCCCTTGCGCGAATATTTTTCTGCGCTCAATCTCTTTCGGTACATTACCTTCCGAGCCGCAGGGGCCGCCGTCACGGCTTTGCTCATCTCGTTCCTCGTCGGTCCGGCGCTGATTCGCGCGCTAAGAAAGCGCCAAATTCAGGAAGCGATTCGCGCGGATGGCCCGAAAACGCATTATTCCAAAGAGGGCACGCCAACGATGGGCGGATTGATGGTCCTCGTTGCCGGTGCCATCCCTACGCTTCTCTTTGTGAACCTCACAAACTTCTATGTGATTTTGGCCCTCGTAGCCTTTCTCTGGATGGGACTGTTTGGCTTTTGGGACGACTATCTAAAAGCCATCCAAAAGAAAAAGAAAGGACTCGTCGCACGCTACAAAGTGCTGGGACAGGTCTCGCTTGGCCTTGCCATCGGTCTCTTTGTTCTGAGCTTCCCGTGGCTCTTCGGGGAGAATTTCGAGGCCAATGTCACCGCGACGACGACTCCCTTCTTGAAAGATGTCATGTTTAATTTCGGCATCTTCTATGTTTTGATGGTGATTCTGGTTATTACGGGAACATCGAATGGCGTCAACCTGACGGACGGACTTGACGGGCTTGCGATTGGCGTGTGCGCAATTTCGGCGGCGGCTTTCGCGCTGATGAGCTATGTCACCGGGCATGTGAAATTCAGTGATTATCTCAATATCGTTTATCTCGAAGGGGCCGGCGAGCTCGCTATCTTCTGCGCCGCTCTTTTTGGAGCGTGTCTTGGTTTCCTTTGGTTCAACGCTCATCCAGCTCAAGTTTTCATGGGGGACACCGGGGCTTTGGCCTTGGGCGCAGCCATCGGCACCATGGCGATCTTGGTGAAGAAAGAATTTTTTCTCATTGTCATCGGCGGCGTCTTCGTGGCCGAAGCCGCGTCCGTGATTCTTCAGAGATACTATTACAAATATACAAAAGTCAGATTCGGCACAGGCCGCCGCGTTTTCCGCATGGCGCCTTTGCATCATCACTTTGAGGAGCTCGGCTGGGCGGAATCCAAAGTGGTTGTGCGCTTCTGGATTGTGCAGATTCTGCTCGTTCTGGTCAGTCTGACCATGTTCAAGGTTCGCTGAACATGTTCTCTCTTGCCGGTCAGCGAGTGGTGATTATCGGAATGGCGCGCAGCGGAATCGGAGCCGCCAAGCTGGCCAAACGGCTCGGTGGACATGTGCTCGTGAGCGACGAAAAGCCGAAGGAAGATCTTATGGACGCTGTTTCAGTTCTCGACACGCACCGCATCGCGACGGAAACGGGCAACCACAAACGCGCGATGAACGAAGACTGGGATTTGGCCGTGGTGAGCCCGGGCATCCCATCAAACCATGCGCTCCTCCACGATTTCGCACAACGAGCCATCCCCGTTTGGAGCGAACTTGAACTGGCCACTCGCGCATTAGGTTGCCCGTGGGTGGGAGTCACCGGCTCAAATGGAAAAACGACGACGACGCTCATGACCGCTGCGATCTTTCGCGAAAGCGGTCGGCAAACAGAAGTCGCTGGCAACATCGGAATCGCTCTTTCGGAGCTTGCCGTTGACCTTCCCGTGCAGGCCATCGTCGTAGTCGAGGTTTCCAGCTTTCAGCTCGAATTCTCTGCCACGGTCAAGCCAGCCGCTGCCGCTTTTCTGAATTTGAGCCCTGACCATCTGGATCGTCACGGAGATTTGAACACTTATATGAATGTGAAGGCTCGGCTATTTGCCAATCAAACCGTGGATGATGTTTTCGTTGCGAATTTTGACGACCCTTATGTGCGTGACATCGCCCAGCATGGCCGCGCTCAAATCGTGCCCTTCGGGTTTAATTTGGAGCGCGGGGTGACTCTTCGAGATAGCTGCATTGTCTACCAAAACGGCACCGAATGGCAGAATGTTCTGCCCGCCGCTGACCTGCCTCTCCCCGGTCGGCATAATCTTGCGAATGCCATGGCCGCTGTGGGACTCTGTTGCAGTCTGGGCGTGAAACCGGACATCGCAGGAAGAGCGCTGCGCAAGTTTACTCCGGTGGAACATCGGCTCGAATTTGTGCGTGAACTTCGACAAGTTAAATACTACAACGACTCAAAAGCGACGAATGTTGATGCCACGATTACGGCTCTTCAGAGTTTTCAGAATCCGATTCTCCTTATCGCCGGAGGTCGAGGCAAAGGCGGCGATTTTCATGCGCTGATGCCTTACCTGCGCCATGGCGTCAAAGGCCTCCTCGCTATCGGAGAGACTGCAGTGCAGCTCGAACGAGAATTAGGTGATATTGTGAAAACGCTGCAGGTAGAGTCGCTGCAGCGCGCCATTGAAATGGCATGCACTCTTGCGCAGCCAGGTGACATCGTTCTTCTTTCCCCTGCGTGCGCATCGTTCGACCAATTTCGAAATTACGAGGAGCGTGGCCGAGTTTTCAAAACCTTCGTGAATGAACTGACATGATTCCACATCGTATCATGCAGAGCGAGCGGGAAAACTGTAACGAGGGCAGCGGCGGATTTGACTTGCCTCTTGTCCTGTTCGTCGGGATTCTGCTCTTTGCCGGTGCGATGCTCGTCATGTCCTCTTCGGCAGCGGTAGCCTGCGCCAAGGAAAACTACACGCTTTCGATTTTTCTCAAGCATGTGATGCGCATGGGGGCCGGAGTCGGTTTGATGATTGGCCTCACTTTCTATGACTACCATCGCCTTGAGAAGATTGCAACGCCGCTGATCGTCACGACGCTCGTGCTATTGGTCTTGGTGCTTTTTTGGCCATTGAAGTCGGGTGCAAGCTCTCACCGCCAACTCTTCTTGTGGTCTCTGAATCTTCAGCCCGCCGAGGTCGCAAAATTCGCGTTTGTTCTCTACTTGGCCTATTATCTCTCATATTGGCGCGTTGATCCTTCTTCAGGTATTGATAAGCATCTCCTATTGCGCTGCCTCTTGCCGATAGGTTTCGGTATCGGACTGATTCTCTGTGAAACCAATCTTTCAATGGCCGTCATCATTCTTGTCGCCGCATTTGCGATGCTCTTCCTGGCTGGAATCTCCATGAAGATTCTTGGGGCAATCATGCTGGCCGCTTCTCCGGTATTGGCATTCGTCGCCTGGGCCATTCCCTACACCCACGCTCGATTGGTCGGTTATTGGACGACCCTTCTTGAGCCATCGCAAGCTGGCTTTCACACCCGGCAATCCCTCATTGGTCTGGGAAAAGGAGGAATGTTTGGACACGGGCCCGGTCAATCCACATGGGCTTACTCGCACCTGCCTATCCCTCACAAGGATTCCATCTTCAGCGTTCTCGGTGAAGAGCTCGGTTTTTTGGGTTGTGTGGCGCTTCTGGTCATCTTTGCGTTCTTCTTCTGGCGAGGGATGAAAATTGCCAGAAACTCTCCCGACCCATTCGGGTATTACCTTGCTCATGGAATCCTGCTTGTCATTGCGTGCACATTCTTCATCAATGTGGGAGTGGCGGTCGGCCTTCTCCCTCCCACCGGCCAACCTCTCCCTTTCGTCAGCTACGGAGGTTCATCGCTGGTCATGTCGCTCGCTGCGGTGGGGATTCTTCTCAACATATCACGCCAAGGCGTATGTTCAAATGATCACACATTGGAGCCATCTTTTCTGTGACCGTGCCGAAAAAGCGAGACGATCTCCGCGTGATGATCGCAGGTGGAGCAACGGGAGGACACATCTTTCCGGCTATCGCAATTCATGAAGCACTGGCGGCTTCATTGAAAGAACGAAGAATTCGCGTCCTATTCATGGGGACTCGTCGGGGTCTTGAAGCCCGACTTCTTCCCCGGTTGGGGCTGCCCCTGAAGTTCCTCTGGATATCGGGATTCGTGGGCAAGAGCCCGTTGCGAAAACTTCTGACCATTGTTCAGGTCGTTATAAGTTTCTTTCAGAGCGCGATTTTTCTCATGTCCTTTCGCCCTCATGTCGTGGTTGGTACGGGAGGTTTCGTAGCAGGTCCAATTCTCGCTTGTGCGCAACTTCTGGGCTTCCCCACTCTACTGCAGGAACAGAATGCATTCCCCGGACTGACGACGAGGCTCTTGGCACGTTCTGCAAAAAAGGTTTGCGTTCATTTCCCTGAGACAATCGCGAGGCTGCCTCGTCCCGAACGCGTTCATGTGACAGGAAATCCCGTGCGCCATTTTCTGAAAAAGGTCGAGCCGAAACAGGCACGAGACTTCTGGGGATTGGACTCTGAGCGACCGGTCCTATTCGTTCTTGGCGGCAGTCTCGGCGCCCGTACGATCAACAACGCGCTGGCGGACGCTCTGCCGAAAATTCTCGAACAAGCGAATGTCATTTGGCAGACCGGACGAATGGATTTGCGCGAAAAAGCGAACCGTGCCCACTGGGATGATGCGATAGCTTCGCACCGATTGATTGTGCGGGAATTCATTGACGAAATGCCGATGGCCTATGGAGCGGCGAGCATGGCCCTGTGTCGCGCGGGAGCGATGACTCTATCTGAACTTGCGCTGGTCGGGCTTCCGGCGATTCTGGTTCCCTTCCCTTTTGCGGCCCATCAGCATCAAGATTGGAACGCTCGCGCTTATGAGAGCACCGGTGCTGCCTTGCGCATTCCAGACGCTGAGCTCACCGGCGAAAGCATGTGTGATGCGGTCTTGCCGCTTCTGGCTGAGCCGTTGCGCTTGGAGAGAATGGGAGCCGCGATGCGGACTTTCTCAAGACCGAACGCCGCGACGGATATCGCCAAAATGATTTGCGAATTGGGAGGCGTTTCATGATATCCTCTCTACCCTTCCGGCGCGTCCGCCATGTTCACATGACGGGTATTGGTGGCTCCGGAATGAGCGGCATCGCTGAAGTCCTCCTTAACCTGGGCTTTCGCGTCACCGGCTCGGATCTGCAAGCGACCGATGTGACCGCCCATTTGGCGGCCTTGGGCGCTGACATAAAGATTGGGCATCGTGAGACAAATGTCGAAGGGGCGCATGTTGTCGTCTTTTCTTCGGCGGTCCGCCCCGAAAATGTCGAATTGCGTGCCGCACGAGAGAGCCGCATTCCCATCATCAGCCGTGCGGAAATGCTTGGCGAGCTCATGCGGATGAAATTCGGGATCGCCGTAGCAGGAACGCACGGAAAGACGACGACGACCTCGATGATTGGAACCATTCTGCAAGATGCGGGTTTGGATCCCACTCTCATCGTTGGCGGCATTATCCGAACGCTTGGGTCGGGGGCTCGGCTTGGCAGCAGTGCGTTTCTCGTGGCGGAAGCCGATGAGTTTGACCGCTCGTTTTTGAAGTTGTTCCCCACTCTGGCCGTAATCACGACCATTGAAGCCGAACACTTGGACACCTATTTGGGACTTGAAGAAATTCAAGATGCTTTTGTGGAATTCGCCAATCACCTTCCTTTCTATGGCTCGGCGATTGCCTGCGGCGACGATGCTGGCATCTTGCCGATTATTCCCCGACTTAAGCGTCCGGTTGCCACCTATTCCATCGTGGGGGACGCTGATTATGTCGCCTCGGAACTGGAATTCGACACGACAAAGAGCCGCTATCTGCTGCATCAGTATGGCAAACCTGTGGTGAAGGTGCAGCTCCAGGTGCCGGGAGCGCATAATGTGGCCAACTCTCTTGCCGCTCTCGCGGTTGCTGCCGAGGTGGATATTCCTTTGGACGCTGCGGCAAAATCCCTGGCGAGTTTCACCGGTGTGCGGCGGCGTTTTGAGATTTGTGGCGAAATCGGCGGCGTGCTTGTCGTCAGCGATTTCGCTCACCACCCGACCGAAATCCGAATGACGATTGAAACAGCGCGGCGAGGTTGGAAACGCCGTTTGGTCGTTCTCTTTCAACCGCATCTGTTTACGCGCACGCGGGATTTCGCTGAGGAATTCGGCAAGGCCCTCGCGAGTGCCGACATTGTTCTCGTTGCCGACATCTATCCCTCTCGGGAGAAGCCGATTCCGGGGGTCACGGGACGGTTAGTGGCGGAAAGCACGCGTGCCGCGGGATGCAGGCAGGTCTACTTCTGCGCTGAGCGCGCTGCCGTTGATGAGACCCTCACGAAAATCCTACGTGAGGGAGACCTTTTGATTGTGATGGGAGCCGGAGATATTTGGAAAGTAGCCGAGGAGTTCCGTGCACGAGGAAATTCGTGAGCATTCTCTTCGGCAACTTCTGAGACAGGGCTTCTCTTTTGTACATGAATGGGAACCGCTTGGGCCCTGGACAACCTGGCGCATCGGCGGACCGGCGCGACTCTTTGCCGAGCCTTGTTCCGAGCAACAACTCCTGTCGCTATTTGAGATAGTCCGTGCTGAGCAGCTACCGTGGTTCTTCCTCGGGCTTGGTTCCAATGTGCTCGTCTCCGATAGCGGTTTCCCCGGTGTGGTGATACATCCTAAGGGCGAGTTTACGAGAATTGAGGTTCAGAACCAGACGGTTGCGGCGGGCCCCATGGCACGGCTTCTGGACGTGACTATCCTCGCCGCTCGTCATTCGCTTTCCGGAATGGAAGACCTTTGCGGCATTCCCGGCAGCATGGGAGGCGGCCTTTATATGAATGCAGGAGCCTTTGGCGGCCAGATTTCGGATACACTTGAGCGCCTTGAATTGCTTGAAGCCGACGGGTCTATTCAAGTCCTGAGGAGGGCGGACATTGATTTCGGCTACCGCACGGCTCCGCGGCTGCAGAACGGGATTATTCTGCGCAGTTGGCTTTCACTGCAGGACAGAGACAAGCGATTGGTATGGACAGCCATGCGGAAAATGTGGCAGCGGCGCCGCGCAAGCCAACCTCTCGGAGTGCCTTCGGCGGGCTCGGTTTTCAAACGCCCAGCCGGAGACTTCGCAGGCAGGCTCATTGAAAGTGCCGGAGCCAAGGGGCTTCGTATCGGCGGGGCGGCCGTTTCGGAAAAACACGCCAATTTCTTCGTCAATATGGGTGGCGCTACCGCGAGCGACATGGCGGCTCTCATCCGTAAAGTACGTCTCCTCGTCTATAAGAAATTCGGTGTACGACTTGAAACCGAGGTGAAACCCGTTGGCTTCGCGAAAGATCCGTTCGTCATCGAGGGATGAAGGCTCCCATGGTCAGAAGCGGAAATGGCAACGGCGCCTCGCCATCCTTGCGATGGCAGGGCTGTCATCGCTGCTGTGGGGGCCACCTGCCATCCGATGGGGAAAAGACTCCCTGACAGCCGCTTTTGGCAGCTATCGAGTGCACTCCCTTCGCGTCCTCGGAGCAAAACATCTTGATACGAGCGAGATTGCGAAGTTGTCCGGCATCGCAGAAGGCACTCCGCTCTTTCGTGTCAATCTCAAGTCGGCTTGCGAGAAGATTCGTTCACATTCGTGGGTTCGCTCGGCGATCGCGGTGCGCCGTTTTCCCGACACAATCGAACTGCGCATCACGGAACATGAACCCGTTGCCCTAATCAATGCGCGTACGGTATGGGCAGTGACATCGGATGGTGTCCTGCTCCCGATGAGGCAATCAAAAAGAGGCTGGGATTTGCCCTTGTTGGGCGCTCGAGATTTGCCCTCAGGATCTGGCGGGCATTTGCGCGACACCCTCGCCTGTGCTCTTCTGGCGCAATCGGTCGCCCTTCGGCACTGGACGCCGCGCGTGTGGAAGAACCTTTCAGAACTCTTCTGGAGAAATGGCGAGATGTGGGGTGTGCTTCAAGAGGAGAACATCGAGATTCGACTGGGAAAGGGCGTGCAGGAAATCGGCTGGAAATCGCTGGAGAAACTCCTGATTCAACTCAAGGCTGCAAATAGATTGACTGATATTGAATCCATTGACTTGAGGTTCCATGGTCGCGTCATCGTGCGCTATAACCAATACGCACAAAGCAACGGAACCTAATCCTTAGCAAGGCAGATCATCAAGACGAGAATCTTTCGCATTTCATTAGAACATAGAATTGAACTAATCTTTCGTGAGGGAAAAGGAGCAGAACCATGAATCGCTTTTCGTATGCAGATGAGCCCGAGAGCAAGCCGTTCCTGAAAGTGGTTGGAATTGGCAATGCCGGAGGTAACACAGTAAACTGGATGATTCACGAAGGTCTCCAGGGTGTCGAACTCGTCGCCGTCAACACGGATATTCAAGCCCTGGCCACGAGCCGCGCACTGTATCGTGTTCAAATCGGCCGGACGGTCACCCAAGGCGGAAGCGCTGGATTTGACCCTGACATTGGCCGCAAAGCCGCTGAAGAAGACCGTGACACAATCAGCCAGGCTCTCGACGGAGCTGATATGGTCATCCTTGTCGCGGGCATGGGCCGTGGAACAGGCCAGGGAGCGTCTCCCTTTGTGGCCGCGGTAGCCCGCGAGCGCCGTGCGCTGACCCTGGCGATCGTTACCAAACCCTTCGCTTTTGAAGGAAAAACACGGATGCAACAGGCAGAAACGGGAATTGAAATTCTGAGAGACTGCGTGGATGCGATGATTGTGATTCCCAATCAGCTCCTTATCCGAAACATCGAATCTCAAACCTCTCTTGCCGAGGCCTTTCACCAAGTGGACAATTTCCTGCTCAAGGCCATCAAGGGCATAACGGATTTGGTCACCGTATCCGGACCGTGGAGTCTCGAAATGGCCGTCTTGCGCAAAGCGCTGACCCAGAAAGGATCCATATCGCTGGGAATGGGAGCCGCACGCGGCGACCAGCGTGCCATTCAAGCCACGAAAGAGGCCATATCGTCTCATTTGTTGGAAGATATCTCGCTACGCGGAGCCCATAACATCCTGGTGAGTTTCACGGGAGGCCAGGACATGACTTTTCGTGAGATTGACGATGCGACGAGAATTCTCTATGATGCGGCCGGCGAAAACGCCGACCTGCGTGTCAGCACCGTCGTGGGTCCGACCGTCAGTGAGGACATCTCGGTGACCGTCATCGCCACCGGTCTTAACGGACGCTCTAACTTGCGTCCCGACCTTCCCAGGGGGGTTACCGTTGACTCTGTTTCGAATGGCCGGAGACCACAGAAACCCTCGAAATACCCTGCGGCTCCTGTGCCTGTGATGGAAACGGTAAATGGAGAGAAACGACGCGTTGCCGTCGGTGAAGCGGAACTTCCCTTGAGCAATCTGGAAATCCCAGGCTTTTTGAAACAATAACGACTTCGGGAACGAGTCGAATCAGGCAGAACGGGGTTCGCAGCCAGACGGGTTGCGAACCCCGTTTTGTAACCGGAGACTAACAAGACTCCATTGAACCTGAAGAGAGCCAAGGTTGTCAGGAAGCGAGAGAATCGTCGCGTCCTTCCAACGCCGTCGCTCAAGAGAAACCATTGCACTGATTTGCGTAGTGGATGGCAAGCTGCAAAAAACATCCTGCGGAGTTTCAAAAATCTTGCAATTCCACTTGCATAATTCAACTCACCCCGAGCCGCTTTCTCGACCCCAACTGCAGGGCCGAGAAAGGCGAAAAACCAGCGTCTTCAAGAGAAGAATTGGAGGATTGCGACCGAGCCAATTCGCATAACCTTCCAGACCCATAGAGAGTCCCCATGATGGCACGCGTTTTGATATATAGGTAGCCGATGACAGACCTCTGAGGGCGATAGGGCAGAACCCGCGAGCCCTGATCCAGTTCCATGATGTGATAAGACGCACCGACTTTCGGTGCGGTGATATGAAGAGAATGCGCGACGATGAGCCGACGAATTATTCGATGGATGTTTTTTTGCTTTGCCACGCTTCGATTTCTCGCCCCGCTTCATGCCGGCCTGCGTGATATCCTTCCTCCCCCTCAGCAAATGGGCCTCCTCAGTGATGAACCGATGCAAGTTCAAGGACCTCTCTATCTTATCGTGGCCAATAACCCGAGCGTTGAAGAAGCGAAAGTCGTGGCGGAAGCGGTGAGGCTTATCGAAAATGGCCTGCGCGTTTCTCCGGTTGTTGTGCCTGAGTCCGGTTATCAAGGTGAACGCCCGGCTCTTTGGATGGCGACTTCCGAAGAATGGCCTGCTCTCGAAGCGGCCCTCGATTCGGTGGAAATTCCCGCCATGTCCAATATGCCGCCTCCCGAAGGATACCATCTGTATGTGGAGTCTGACCGAATCCTTCTCTTGGGTCGAGATCTCAACGGACTTCGCTATGGACTTCTGTCGCTCTCGAAACTCATGGCGTTCTTTGGCGGGCAGAGGACGATTGATCGAGTCTATATTCGGGATTGGCCGGATTTGCCTCGCCGGATTGTTACTTTCAATACAGCTCTCGAACCGGCGGGGGATCTGGACAGTCTTCTATCGCGTCTCCGGCTGGCCCACGACTATAAAATGAATGAAGTGGAATGGAACAACACCTACGCCGGCCGCGGCACCGATTGGAATCCCACTTACCTGTCGCGAGCCATCACCGCACGAGATTCCATCAAGGCCTTGGGGATGAAACTCTACATGTCTGCGGATCGCACAGGGGCGGTGGTTGATAACATGTGCTGGCAAGAAGGCATCCCGGTCCTTGGGCAGTCATTCGTCATCGCGGGCGACACGGCTCAGGCATCGCCGAATCCGCCACTCACCGTCGTCAATCCAGGCTTCGAGGATTTTGTCAACAACCTATTTGTGGGATGGGGAAACAGTCAAGCCGGCTATCCGACGATTTCGCAAGACACGATTCAAAAACATGGAGGCCGGGGATCTCTCAAACTACAGTGGCCCGGACATCAGCAATCCAAGGTCTACCAATATCTGGCCATCCAGCCGAATCGGCTCTTCCGCCTCAGTTTCTGGTACAAAACCTCGGGCTACTCAGGACTGATTCGCGTCCTGTTCTTTCGCACCGAATGCAATGACCAGCAAGTCTTCCTTCATTACTTCAGGCCCTCGGCAACCAGCGAATGGACGCAGGTGAACTTGGAGGTTCACAGCTTGGTGTGCGACACTCTGCTCCTCTATTTCGGTGCGTGGCTGTGGAGCGGAGGCACCCTCTGGCTCGATGATTTTTCCATGCAGGAGATGAACCCTGCATGGATGCTGAGGCGAGACGATACGCCGCTTGCTGTCTATGAGGAACCCGGACACATTCCGCTGCAAGAGGGCCCGAGTGGCGACTTTGTTATTGAGGAAACCTACTCGCAGAGCTACGGTAACTGTTATGTGCACTACCCTCGAATCCGGCGCGTGCAAGGAGGACGCCTCGTCAATGGAGATCGGATTTCAATGGATTGGTATTGCGGGTATGCCTACCGAATCACTCCGCAAGAATACCGTCGAACGGTCTGCTTCAGCTTGCTCGAACCGCTGGCCTACTATCAACAGAAGGTATCGAATTGCGACAGCCTGTTTCATCCTGACGGATTCAAGATTCATATCAATGAAGTCCCAATTGCCAATTGGGATCCGTCCTGCACTTCCAGCGGGCTCACGCCGGCGGAGCTTCTCGGTTCGTATGTTCGCCAGATGTACAATATCATCCAAGCTCGGCGACCGGGAGCGCCCGTGCAGGTCTATGGCGATATGTTCGATCCGAACCACAATGCAAGAGACTGTCATTGGGCTGTGAACGGAACCTTGGCCGGTTCGCTTTCTGAGTTGCAGGGAATCCCTATCGCATTGCTGGGGCTCATCGGAGAGAAGGTTGACAGCAGCCTGAACTACTTCTCTCAACAGGGTTTTCCCTCGATTGCGGCTCACGGAGGAGGCGGGTTGCAGGTGGGCCTAATCGAGGCGGAGGCAGCTCGACTGCACAAGGGCGGGGGCTGTCAGGGTGCCAGTCTGTATTCATGGTATTGGAGCGATTATGACTCTATTCCCGGTTTCGCGAGCATGACATGGAATCTCGGTCCCCACATCCTTCACAAACCGATTGTTTTTGCGGATTCCGCCGCCACGGCGCACATCACCGCGGAAATCTATCCAGATCGGCAGCCACCGTACCTTCAAATCAGCCTTACTTTGGCACGCGTACAGTATCGCCTGCTGCCGGGCGGTTCATGGCAATCGGCGAATCTTGCATCACAAGGTGCTGATGTTTATGCAGCCGATATCAATCTCGCCGCTCCGGGAACCACGGGCATTGAATACTATATCGAGGCAAAGGATTCGCGCAATCGCACCCATACTGCCCCCGCCGACGCTCCGTTCAGCACATTTTCTGCAGACTTCCCCAAATATGGCGGAGAGGAGCGCCTTGAGGCTTTGGAATCCCCCGTAGCCACGATCTCCGTTGCCGATGGACGACCCGTAGTCCGCTGGACGCCCGTAAAAGGCGCGACTTCCTATGAAGTTCATACTGGTCCAGAGCCATTCTTTACGCCCAGTCCGTCCACCTTGCGTACGACCATTTCGGCGCCCGGCACGGTCTATGTCGAGATGACCTCTTTGTCCATGCTGCCGGAGCGCTTCTTCTATCGCATTGTCGCCAAAGACTCTCCCGTGCAAAAAGGCAACGCTTCAAATCCAAGATAGACCCCTGCTCGCATCGTCCTACAAGAAAAATATCCAAGCCTATCGGCATGGATATACTTCTGAAGACTCGTGTCTGAGAAGATACTCCGCACATTACCACTGGCCGAGCAGACCGATGAGTCCTACGGCGAATCCCACGAGCAAGTTGATGGCTTTCACGACAACAAATCCTCTTCGAGAATGCGCCAACATCGGCAACATCCCATGACCATCCTGAACGATGGAGCTGGCGAGCAGCACACTCAAGGGCACGATTCCCTTGGCATACATGGTCACGAAAATCAAATGAGGACCGGACTCGGGAATAATTCCAATAAGACAGGCCACGATTAGGACAGCCAACCGACCCTGCTGAATCCACGCTTCCATATCGGCATGCTGAGTCAGAAGCCTGGTGACCACCAATGCCCCCATTGTCCAAAGAAAAATCCTCGGAACATGTTTCCGCGCCACATGCCTCCAAAGATGCTCCTCCAAGAAGTGATCCGAAACGGTCGTAACAATGAAAAGTCCGACAGCCGAGGATACTAACAATGTGATCCTGACCCAATCCTGTTCCGTGGAACCCACCCTTCCCACAAGAAGAGCAAAAAGAAAGAGGCCCAACGCCGCACAGAGAGTCCCGCGAGCTAAAGTGCATTGCCTAAGCTGACTCAAAATGCGCGTTCCCGACCAAAAGGCCTCGATCTCCGCTTCATGCACTTCATAGCCCTCGCATCCCAACGCCTTGAGCGTCCCCGGCTTCTTAACCAGCCTGTCCACCAACCATCCCACGCAGAGGCCCAGCGCGAAGAGAATCGCCGTGATTTTCAGAGCGGTTCCGGGAAAGAGAGCAAACATGACGAAGGCTTCATCGCCGCTTGAGGCAATCATCGTGGTTACGATCGCGCCAAGAGTCATGATTCCGTGCGCATAAAGAGAAACAACGGCGAAGGAACCCAGACATCCGGGCACGGCGCCCAGAAAAGCCCCGAGCAGATATTGGCCGAGGCGCATCCGAGTAAAGGCTTCACGCCACTTGCCTGCCGTGAGGACATTGAGGTATTCGATCACGAGCATCATGACGAAAACGAAGCTCGTAATCATCACGCCTTCTTGAAGAACTTCAATGACCATCCTTGCCCCCGTGTGGTAAGTTCTTCATAGATGTCATCATCTTCTCAGACATTCAAGTAAAGAATGTAAAGACCTGCCAGAGTAATAAAAGCACCGGAAATTCTTTTCGACCACACCGAGAAATTCATCACTCCTTTGGATTGCACCGCTTTCTCGACAAAACCTGTCGCTATTCCCGCCAGCACAATCAAGGCGCAGTGCCCGATTGCGTAGACAAAAAGGAGAACAACACCGTAGAGAATTTGGCCTTGGGTCGCTACAAACGCCAGAATAGCTACGAGCACTGGAGTGGCGCACGGCGACGAGACGACGCCAAACAGCAAGCCAAGCAGAAAAGCTCCCAGTACTCCCCTGCGTTTGGGCTGAAGTTTCGAAGCAAAGGGAATATTGATGTCGAAAACACCTAAGAGGGACAGCCCCATAAGCACAGCCACTCCGGCCACAATCCAGTACCAAATGTGTCCTACATCACCCATCATCTGCCCCATCAGAGCCGCCAGAGCACCCAGAATGGTGAAAGTGATCGCCAATCCCAATGCGAAAAGCAGTGCATAAGTGACAGCGGCTTTCCGGTTTCCGCGCGAGTAGCCGCCGACGAAGCCAATGACCGCAGGGATGACGGCTAATACACAGGGCGACGAGGCCGAGAGCAATCCTCCAAGAAACACAGCGAATACGGCGATGGAAGGATTCTGCTGCAAAACTTGGGCGATGTTGTCAATCATCTCACTCCCATGAGCTTCAGTTGAGATTCAATGTCTTCCCTGCCAAGAAATCCTTCATGGCGATAGACTTCTTTGCCGTTGACATCGAAGAAGATTTGCGTCGGAATCACGCGGATTCCATACCGCCGCCCCGCCGCCTTGTCTTCTTTCACATCAATCACAGTCACCTTGGCGCGGCCTGCATAGTCTCTTGAAAGCTCGGCGAGTATGGGAGCCATTTCTTTACAGGGCTTGCAGTATTTGCTTCCCAAATCCACTAACTCGGGAAGGCGAGATGTTGAAGCTGGAGGCTGAGTGCTCGGCAGTTTCAGAGTGGAGCTATTTTTTATGAGAATTATTCCCGCGACGGCAATACCAACCACCAAGAGAATCGCGATACGCAACGATTTTCTCATTCGTGTCTTTCTATTTCGTCTATTCGCCGTCGAGCGTCTCCAGACCCACGATGGCGCCATTGCAGCTCTGGAGAGCCACAACGGCGTATACCGAACATGGCCCCAATGAAAGCGGGGCTATGATTCCGTTAACCACTGCTTGACTTGTTCTCGCGAGGGGATCTTTCCGCTGCATTTCACCACGCCATCAATGACCACTCCGGGAGTCATCAAAACGCCGCGTTGAGCAATCAGGCTCGGCTCCTTGACCTTGGTCACGGCATAATCTTGGCCATCTCGGAGGCCAAGTTCGGTTGCAGCCTGCTGCACAATCGCATAGGTCTTCTCGCACCGGGAACAACCCGGACCCAGAACCTCGATAATCATTGTGATTCTCCTTTTTGCAGAAGCCGATGAATATCGTTCACTGTGATATCCCACTCCTGTCGGCCTCGTTCTCGTCCGGTTCGGTCGAGAAGCATCAAAACCGGCACCTCCCACACAGCGACAGAATCGGCTGCCAGCGTATCTGAATAGACATCTACAGTTTGATAGACGAAAGTGGAATTGCACTTCTGAATAGAATCACATAGAGCCAACGCTGCTTCGCACCGCGCCATGGTGCAACTGCAGGCAACCGACGCAAAATACAACCGGAAATACTGCTCATCCTGAAACTCGCGGTATTTTCCTTTCGCAGCCACTCCCTTCTCATTCTGATTGATACCTGTCTCGGCCTTGCCGCACCCGCACAGTAAGCTCAGAGACGCAAGAAGCAGAATCCAGCGGAAACCGATACACCCGTTACCCATAAAACGCTCCAAAGATCATACCCACGATTGTTGACAACACGACGACCAGTACCACATATACAAATGTGCGGGCAAGGCCCATCACTCGACAGAGAACTATCATACTGGGCAAGGAAAGAGACGGACCTGCAAGGAGCAATGCCAACACCGGTCCCTTGCCCATGCCCAAATCCATCAAAGCGCGTACAATCGGCACCTCGGTCAAGGTCGAAAAATACATGAAGGCACCGAAAAGGGAGGCCAACAGATTACTACCGAGAGAATTGCCCCCGGCCCAGCGCTGAATGGCGGATTCAGGCAGCAGCGCCTTGACCGCACCCGCAATGAACACTCCCACAAGCAGAATCGGGAAGATTTTCTTGAAAAGCCCCCAAGTCTCCCTCATCCAATCCGCCACTTCGGAGCGCGAGTACCATCGAGCGACCATGTAGATGGTCAGGCCGAGGAGAACCAGCGCAGTCGCACCCGGCAGCCACTTTCCCGCGAATGTCACAAATAGTCTGTCATCCGGATTCCCAAAAGCTACATGGATAACGAATCCCATTGCTGATGCAGAAATTAGAAGTCCCACCATCGTGGCGAAATAGATGCCCACTTGCCAGAGAGGATACCGCTTCTGTTCTGAAGAAAGAGGCCAATCTCCTTGCTCAGCATGAACCTTCTGCTCCGAGTGTCGAAACAAGAAAGCCATCGCGAGGCCGAGGACAATCGAAAAGGCGATGGCTCCCACGGCGCGCGCTGCGCCGATATCTAATCCCAATAGTCGCGCCGAGTACACAATGGCCAAAACATTGATTGCGGGGCCCGAATAGAGAAACGCTATCGCAGGCCCCAGCCCTGCGCCGCGCTGGCGAATGCCAGCGAAAAGAGGCAATATCGTGCAAGAACAGACGGCCAGAATCGCACCAGAGACCGAAGCAACTCCATAGGCCAACAGCTTGTTCGCGCGTACGCCAAAATACTTCAGTACGGCTTCCTTGCCGACAAATACGGCAATCGCTCCGGCGATAAAAAATGCCGGTATCAGGCAGGTCAATACATGAGCCGACAGATATTCGAGAAGAGCCCTGAGGCCACTTTGAAGAATTTCAACCATGACAGAAATCAACTCACCATACACAAAACTACCAAGCAGGCATTGTCACAACGACGCTCTAATATCATGGGCTCTCTCTTGAACAGACGATAGCAATATCTCATCAATGAGTCCCAGAACTTTGAACACTCGCGGTTCCTTAATCCAGTAGTATATTGAGACACCTTCTTTGCGACATCCCAAAATTCCTGCATCCCGCATCTTCACCAAATGCCGACTGATGACCGATGGATCTTCCCTCATCATCGGATTGATTTCGCACGCACACCGCTCACCGTCTCTCAAGAAATACAGAATCTTCAATCGGGTAGGCTGCGCAAGCACTTCAAGGAGTTGAGCCTCCAATTCGACCTTTTTCAGTTTAATCATGAGGCTATTTCAAGCGAATTTCTTCTGTAACTTCAGGGCCACATGGACGAGGCTGATGAGAACCGGCACCTCGACCAGAGGACCGATCACCGCGGCGAATGCTGCGCCCGAATGCACGCCAAAGAGGGCAATCGCCACGGCAATTGCCAACTCAAAATTATTCGAAGCGGCGGTGAACGCGAGCGTTGCTGTCTTCGAATAGCCGGCACCGATCTTTTTTCCCATCGCAAATGACACGAAAAACATCAGTACGAAGTATAGAAGCAAAGGGATGGCAACTCGGACCACATTCAAGGGTAGCGTCAGAATTTTGTCCCCTTTCAGCGAAAACATCACGATGATGGTGAAGAGCAGCGCAATCAGTGTGATGGGGCTGATTTTCGGGATGAACTTTCGGTGGTACCACTCTTTGTTTTTCACACGGACAAGAACAAACCGCGTCAGAAAACCTGCGATGAATGGAATGCCAAGATAGACAAACACGCTTTTGGCAATCTGCCCGATGGTGACAGGCACTGCGCTTCCCACCAGACCGAAGAGCGGTGGAAGCACTGTGATGAAAACATAGGCATAGACGGAGTAGAACAGCACCTGAAAGATCGAGTTGAACGCGACAAGACCCGCCGCGTATTCTGTATCACCGTGCGCCAGTTCGTTCCACACAATCACCATCGCAATGCAGCGCGCCAGCCCAATCAGAATCAAGCCAGTCATGTACTCCGGATAATCTCGCAGAAAGATTAGAGCCAGCGCGAACATGAGAATGGGCCCAATGACCCAATTCTGAAGGAGCGACAATCCAAGAATGCGCCAATTGCGGAACACTTCACCCAGTTCCTCATAGCGCACCTTTGCCAGAGGCGGATACATCATGAGGATCAAGCCGATGGCGATAGGAATGGAAGTCGTGCCAACGCTGAAGCGGTTGAGGAATGGAACCACACCCGGCATGGAATAGCCCAATAGCACACCTATAGCCATGGCGAGGAAGATCCACAAGGTCAAGAACTTATCCAATATGGAAAGAGTTTTCCTTGGTCTAATGGCTACTTCATCGTTCATTTGGCGCTCTGGAAGAGTCTCCTGCTCACAGCCTATTCGCGGCCGGAATGGATTGCCATTTCTTTACTGCATTATTGCGCAATGATGCACCAATATAACCAAAAGAAACGGGAAAGTCAAGAGCTTTTTCTTTGCCGCTTTTGGTCGAATCCGACCGTGGATCTAAGATTCCGCCACACGCAAGCGGTTCAAGGCGCGCATCAGCGCCGCTCGGGCTCGCTCCATATCGGTACCCTCCGCCTCCTCCAATCTCTTCAGCGCTCGGTCGCGAGCTCGGCCCGCGCGCTCGACATCTATGGCCTCCTTTCGTTCGCAGGTTTCGGCCAGAAGAACAATTTGATTTTCGTGTCCTTCGAGGTATCCGCCGGAAACCGCAAAATCAAACGAGTTGTCCGATTCATCCACATGCAACTTCCCTATTCTCAGAGCGGCCATGATGGGGGCGTGCTCCGCCAGTATCCCGAAATCACCCTCCAATCCTGGGGCGCGCAAATGAATGACCTCGGAATCGTAGACCCGTCCTTCCGGTGTGATGACCTCAAGCTTATAGCTGCGTGCCATGCTCGTCTATCGGCTCAGTTGTTTCGCCTTTTCCTGAACTTCCTCGATTCCGCCGCACATGAAAAAGGCCTGCTCGGGGATATCGTCGAATTCACCCTCACATATTCCCTTGAATCCCCGCACCGTATCTTTCACCTTGACATAAGCTCCCGTGCGCCCCGTAAAAGCCTCTGCCACATGAAAAGGTTGGGACAGGAATTTCTGAATCTTGCGTGCGCGTTCGACCGTGAGCTTGTCCTCATCGGAGAGTTCGTCCATACCGAGAATTGCGATAATGTCCTGCAAATCCTTGTAGCGCTGCAGGATCTCCTGCACGCGCTTCGCTGTGCCGTAATGCTCCTGTCCAATGACATTCGGATCCATGATGCGAGAAGTGGAATCGAGAGGATCCACGGCGGGATAGATACCGAGCTCGGAAATCTGTCTCGAAAGCACTGTCGTTGCATCCAAGTGCGCGAAGGTTGTCGCCGGCGCCGGATCCGTCAGGTCATCCGCGGGAACATAAATCGCTTGCACCGAAGTAATGGAGCCGCGCTTCGTTGAGGTAATGCGCTCCTGCAATGCCCCCATTTCCGTTGCGAGAGTCGGCTGGTAGCCTACGGCGGAAGGCATGCGTCCCAGCAGCGCCGACACCTCCGAACCAGCCTGCGTGAAACGGAAAATGTTGTCAATGAAAAGAAGCACATCGCGTCCTTCGACATCGCGGAAATATTCGGCGAGAGTCAGCCCCGTCAACCCCACGCGAGCGCGGCAGCCGGGCGGTTCATTCATCTGCCCGAAAGCCATCGCTACTTTCGAGTTCTTCAGAGCCTTCGGATCCACTTTTGTCAGATCAAACTCAGCGACACGGAAATCTGCTCCATAGTCCATGACCTTTGACTCAATCATCTCTCGGAGCAAGTCATTTCCCTCGCGAGTGCGCTCGCCCACTCCTGAAAAGACGGAAATTCCGGCATGCTCTTTCGCAATATTATTGATGAGCTCCAGCAAAATGACTGTCTTGCCGACTCCCGCGCCCCCGAACAGACCAATCTTGCCTCCTTTGGAGAATGGCTGAATGAGGTCAATGACCTTAATACCGGTTTCGAGCATTTCCGCTTTGGTTTCCAGGTCCTCGAGCTTTGGAGGTGGACGGTGGATCGGATAATGCGTTTCGGTCTCGATTGCCCCAAGACCGTCAATCGGCTGGCCAACAACATTGATCAGGCGACCCAGTGTCGCAGGGCCTACAGGAATCGTAATCGGCGCTCCCGTATCAATCACCTCCTGCCCGCGTACGAGGCCATCGGTGGAATCCATCGCAACGCACCGCACCATATTGTCCCCCAGATGCTGCTGCACTTCAAGGGTGAGAGCAGAGCCTCCATCTCGGATGACATGGAGAGCGTTGTAGAGCGGCGGCAACTCCGAATCGGTGAACGAAACATCCACCACTACACCAATGATTTGTCGAATAGATCCTTTTTTCATCAGAAATTGTCCATCCGTGGATTATGCCGAGAGTGGTCCAAGGCGTTTCAGAATCTGGTCTCGCAATGCTTCCTGTCCGCGCGTCCAACGATGATCCAGAGTCAACCGGAAAATATCTCTCACCTCTTGTGTCAAACAATCGAGATGCTTCTCGACAAACGAAAAGACAAGGCCGCGCTGCTTTTTGCCGACGGTGCGCAGAGCGAAAACCAAATTGCGGCGAACATAGTCGCTGTCATCCAACAGCAAGGGTTCCAAGAGAGAAAGCAAGCGCGGCCCGATTTCAGGATGTCGCAAAAAATAGCCCAGCAGTGCATTCGTCGTTGCCCGTCGCACGCGATAGTCCGCATCCCGAACCCACTGGCTCAACACCTCGAAACAGTAATCGAGATGGAAAGCCGCCAATCCTTCAAACTCACCGTGCGTATCGAAGATATGGGCTGCATACTCCCGCACCTCCCAATTCTCATCGGCGGCCAGGTGGCGAGCAAGGTCCATCCAGGACGCTGGGTTGTAGCGCGCCAGTCGGGACAGAAGCACGCACGCCAGAGCACGCGTTGCCGGAAGTGATGAGCCGACCATACGCAGCACGATTTCAATGGCTGCAGCGGGCTCTTTTTCCAGAATCGCCCCGACTTCATCTCCTAATTGCAGAAGCGGATGGAAGGGGTAGAGCTTCAACTCGCGAAGAAAGGGGTCCAACTCCTGCGCGACATCGAACGATGTGCTCCCATCCTTCGTGAGCCGACGAAAGAGCGCGACGACATCCTCAGTCGGGGTCATAAGTCATCATGAAACGGGCCAGCCGTGCCATTTCCGAACTCGCGAGGCCGTTCGGTGCGCTCGATAAGGCTTCGCAGATCCTGCAAATCAATGTAGTGAGAGCCGACCGCCATGCGCAGCTCGGAGGCAATCCAGTTTTGAGTCGAAACGACACAGATGCGCTTACCGCGAGAACGCAAGAGTTCGAGGGCGCGTTCAAAATCGCCGTCCCCGGACAGCAGAATCGCCTTGTCATAATTCTCCACGGTATTAAACATGTCCATGACGATTTCGATATCGAGGTTCGCCTTCTGAATGGTTTCGCCGGTTTCCGGGTCGAAAATCGTCTTCAGATGCTTCGTTCGCACCGTGTAGCCCGCATACGCTAAGAATCTCAGGAAATTCTCGTCCCGCGCCTCGGGGGCCGATTTGACTCCCATATACCAGAACGCATCGGCCAATTCGTCGTCGCCCTTCAGTGTCCTGAGGAGTTTCGCCGGGTCGAAAAACCACCCGAGCCCCTTTTTCTGCGTATAGAACATATTGGCGCCGTCAACAAAAATGGAGACGCGCAGCACTCGATTGTTCATCCCGGTACTCACTCTTTAGTCCATGAGGGAGCGAATCTACTTCAATCCCTCGGCGCCCGACACGACTTCAAGCAATTCCTTCGTGATAGCCGCCTGTCGAGCCTTGTTATAATGCAGTGTCAGAGTATCAATCAATTCAGCGGCATTCTCCGTCGCGTTTTCCATGGCAGTCATGCGCGCTCCCATTTCGGCGGCATAGGACTCTAGGAGCACTCGCCACAGTTGCACATTGACATACCGAGGAAGAATGGCATTCAGAATTTGCGAAACGGATGGCTCGTATATAAAATCCGAACGACTCTCGCCGACTTCAAATTCATCCGGCACAATCGGCAGAAGTTGCTCACAAATGACATATTGTTGAACCGCCGATTTGAATTCATTATACACCAGATAGACTCGATCCATCCCATGCTGTTCATAGCGACCGATGATAATCTCGCCCAGTTTCATTGCATGGCCAAAATTCAACTCGTTGAAGAAATTGGAGAGAGATGAAAGGATCCGTGCATCACGGCGAGTGAAAAACTCCGTTCCTTTCCTGCCCACCGTGATCAGGAAGAGTTCCGATTGCCCCTCTTCCTGCATGATCCTCTGCGCCTGCCGAACGATGTTCGTATTGAAGCTGCCGCACAATCCTCGATCTCCCGTGACCACAACGATGCCGACACTGCGAGCGGGGCGCATGTCGAGCAGAGGATGGAGGCTGCGGTCCGTGCGCGCCGCCAGATCTCGAATCACCTGACGCAGCTTCAGAGAATACGGTCTGGCTTTGACGATATTCTCCTGCGCGCGCCGCAAGCGTGCGGCCGCCACCATTTTCATCGCCCGAGTAATCTGCTGTGTGGATTGAACCGAGGCAATGCGGCGCCGGATTTGCTTCAGAGATGGCATTCCCGCTTCAATCCATGCAGTCCGCTAACATTTCGCTTGCATTTCTTATGGTCATCGTCAGGTCGGAATCACCTCGATAGGGCCAATCTGCAATTCTGCCCCTTGACCATGCAGGGGCTGACCGACGCGCTCAAGAGTCAATAACGCCAAACCCAGATGCATCTGGTCTATTTTCGCAGGAACACGGCGCACAGCATAGAAGAGCCTCCTATCCAGCCAGAAACCCATCTTGTCAATACTCCGCTCATATTGAAGCGTGTATCTGTGATGCTCGCCCGGCGCCAATCTATCCCACGCTTCCGCTATGGCAGCAAAGACTTCCGCTTCGGATGCGCCGACCCGCAGAGCCATCCGCACGCAGAGTGCGCCTGCAAGCGTTCCGTTGGATACCGCTCCAAAAGCAGTAGCGCTGCGCATATCGCAGAGAAAAAATCCCGCCATCGCATCACGCAACACAAAGGGGTCGTTGTCCTGGCAGCGAACTGCAAATTCAACTTCCAAAGTCAGCACCCCACTTTCCGGCACAGCGATGGGCTCTTTGCTGATTACCAAATGTTTGAAATCATCGAAAGGAGAAGCGTCCGCCTTGCGAGTGAACGGATTGACTCGCAGAATCAGCGTCTTCTCTCCAAAATCCATTTCAGCTCCAGGCTCCTCAAAACGCCAATGGCCTTCCGGCCCCGGACTCTCGAAAATCGCCCACTTGTCGCTCTGAAGCTCTTCCGCCGACCAATCTTCAAATATCATAGGCAAATCCACGGTTTAGAATCGCTATCGTCGTTTCTATCATGGCGCCATCGTGGGCATGGAGACCCGCGACGGGGAGCCGACCTTCAGGGATAAGACACAAGGACTCTCTTCCCTATTCAACAGAGAAAGCGGCCCGAAAATCCTCAACAAGCTTCTTGAGCTGCGTTTCGAGCTCTTCATCCAACTTCTTCCGATTGGCAATGGTCTTCAGCGTGCTTGCGCCATTCGAACGGAAATAGCGCATCATCTCTGTTTCACACCGCTTCACCTGTGCCAATGGAATATGGTCGAAATAACCGTGAGTCGCCGCCCAAAGAATCGCCACTTGCTCTTCGACAGGCCATGGGGTGTGCTGCTCCTGCTTCAGGATTTCCACCAATCGCTCTCCGCGGGTAAGCTGCGCCTGAGTGGTTTTGTCCAAATCCGAACCGAACTTGGCAAAGGCAGCGAGTTCCCGATACTGCGCCAAATCCAGACGAAGCGAACCCCCAACTTGCCGCATCGCCCGTATCTGCGCATTTCCCCCGACACGCGAAACCGAAATTCCCACATTAATTGCTGGGCGAATCCCCGAATAGAAAAGCTCGCTCTCAAGAAATATCTGGCCGTCTGTGATTGAGATGACATTCGTCGGAATATAAGCCGCCACATCACCCGCCTGCGTCTCAATAATGGGAAGCGCTGTGAGGCTCCCTCCCCCCAGACTATCCGTCAGTTTGGCCGCCCGCTCCAAAAGACGCGAATGCAAATAGAAAATATCTCCCGGATAGGCCTCACGCCCCGGCGGACGACGCAAGAGAAGCGAAAGCTGACGATAGGCCCAGGCATGTTTCGTTAAGTCGTCATAGATACAAAGCGCATGCCGACCATTGTCGCGGAGATGCTCGCCAATAGCGGCACCTGAATAAGGCGCCAAGAATTGAATCGGCGCAGGTTCGACCGCCGTCGAAGAGACGATAATCGTGTGCTCCATTGCTCCCGCGTCCTCGAGCGTCTTAATCACCTTGGCAATCGTCGAACCCTTCTGGCCAATCGCCACATAGATGCAGACCACATCCGAGTTTTTCTGGTTGATTATTGCATCAATGGCGATGGCGGTCTTCCCTGTCTGGCGATCACCAATAATCAGCTCGCGCTGGCCGCGACCAATGGGAATCATCGCATCAATAGCCTTGAGGCCGGTTTGAAGAGGCTCTTTGACAGGCTGTCGCGTGATCACTCCGGTGGCCTTGCGCTCGACCGGATTGAATTTCGTTGTATTGATAGGCCCTTTTCCGTCCAGAGGAAATCCCAAAGGATTAATCACGCGCCCAAGGAGTTCATCTCCAACCGGCACCTCTACAATGCGCCGCGTGCGCTTGACCTCATCGCCCTCTTTAATTAGCGCATCGGAGCCAAAAAGCACGACACCAACATTGTCCTCCTCGAGGTTCATGACCATGCCAAAAACGCCATTCGGAAACTCCACGAGCTCACTCGCCATGACCTTTTCAAGTCCGTAGACACGCGCGATGCCGTCACCGACATAGACGACCTGGCCGATTTCGTCCACGGCCTTTCCGGTACGAAAGCCGGCGATTTGTTCTCGCAGGATGCTGGTAATCTCTTCCGGTCTTATTTCCATCTCAACTCCGATTAAGCGAATAGGACTCTACCCTGCCGCGAGCGTCTGACGCATCTCGAGGAGCTTTCGCCGAAGGGAACCATCTTCAAGCCGATCCGGCCAACGCACCTGCATACCACCGAGAAGCGACGCATCTACAAGCCAAGTAATCACGGGCTGCTTCTCCGTGCTCCCTTGAAGATATTCCGTTATCTTTTCCTTGAGGTGCGAATCCGGCTCAATAGCGGTCGTGACGGTTATCAAAATCTCGCGATGTTGCTCGCGCCACAGCACCTCAAACGCGGCGATGACTTCAGGAAGAATGGCTATGCGTCGTTTGGCGAGCAGAACACCCAGAAATTGCTTCGTGACTTCGCTCAGCCGGTCGCCGAAAACAGTCTCCAGAAGCTTCTGTTTTTGAGTCAGTCCTGCCGTAGGCGCACTGAGAATCTCCCGGAACTCGGGCATCTGAACCTGCAACTCGCCCAAGAGCTTCAATTCAGCCCGAACTCTCTCCAGAGCATCTTGCTCCGTGGCCACTTTGAGAAGCGAACGCGCGTAGCGTTTGACTAAGGATCCCGAGTGCATCAAACCGTTTCCTCAAGACTATCACGGATCAGCTTCTCATGGTCTTCTCGCGTGATGACACGACCTAACAGCCTCGAAGTCGCCTGCGCCGTCAAATCCGCCACATCTTCACGAAGCCGCTTACGCGCGGATTCCTCTTCACGAGTAATCTCCGCTTTCGCGCGCTCCAGCATTTGTTGGGCAGCGGCCTTCGTCTGCACGATCTCTTCCGCACGAACCTGCGCGGCCGCCTCTTGTGCCTCTTGGATAATTCGGGTCGCTTCCTTCTTCGCTCCGGCAACCGTCGCTTCATATTTGCGAAGAAGGTGGCCCGATTCCTCCCGCTCTCGCCGAGCGGTCTCCAAGTCCCCTTTGATGGAGGCTTCGCGGTCCGCCAAGGCCTTCAAGATCGGCTTCCAGGCGAATTTTGACAAAACCCAGAGGAGAACGAGAAAGAGAATAATCGTCCACAGAATTGACCCGGGATCCAAGCGAATGATGTTTTGCAGTCCCATGGGAGTGCCTCAGATTGTTAGCGCTGAAGGGGCCACTACTTCAGAGAGATTAAGAGACAAATGACCGCATTGAAAAAAGCCACGCCTTCAATAAGGGCGGCGGAAATCAGCATCGCGGTCTGAATCTTGCCCGATGCTTCCGGTTGGCGGGCAATGCCTTCCATTGCACTGCCACCGATTCGACCGATTCCAAGCGCCGCCCCGAGAGTCACGAGTCCTGCTCCCAAGCCAGCCCCCATAATGCCCATGGCCATTCCTTCCATACTGTGCTCCTGTAGAAATGTGCTCTATCAACAGAATAAGATAAATTTCCCTGTCTCAATGCGATGGATGCATGCTCATGCCGATAAAAACAGCGGAGAGAATTACGAAGATATACGCCTGCAAGAAGGCGACGAAGATCTCGAGGAGAGAAATCGCCAGAGCGCCCGCAATGGAAAGCGGCGCAATCAGCGGCGTGGCAATCAGACCCAAGAAGGCTGCAATCACCGCATGCCCGCCAAGCATATTGGCGAAGAGTCGCATGGTCAGCGCAAAGGGCTTCACAAACAGGCCGATAATCTCAATGGGAAGAATAATCGGCACGACGAAAATGGGAACACCCGGTGGAATGAAGCTCCGCAGGTAGCCAATCGGCCCTTGCCTGAGGATACCCATCACAATCATAAGCAGAAGTGTCAGCGATGCCAAGCCCGCCGTCACATTGATGTTGGCTGTCGGACTGGCTCCCCACGGAACAAGCCCCAGTAGATTGCTGAAGAGAATAAAGAAGAAGAGGGTGAGGAAATAGGGCATGAACCGGTGACTTTCCTCTCCCAAATTCGGTCGAACCACTTCATCGCGAAGAAAAACAACAATCACCTCGAAGAAATTCGCCAAACCATGCGGCACCACTTGCCGCTTCCGATAGGCCGTGGCGATGAGCAGAATCAGCACCACCGCCGCGATGAACATCATCAATACATGCTTCGTCACTCGAATCGAATATCCGGCAATGTAGAATTCCGGCAAGGGGATGTGAAAACCGAGAATTTCATAGTCCGGAGCATCCAGGAGATCATGCTTCAATGTTTCGACGACGGCGCTTTCCCCCCCTCCTTCGTGGCCTGCCGTTCCCGAAGCCATCGCAGGACAGAAGAATGCAGCGGGACAAAAATACGAAATCAACGCGGACGCAAGAAGCAGGAGATTGGGGCGGGAGCGTCGTGGCGGGATTCGTATCATTTTGGGAAGGCAGAAAACCTATTGTCTAACTTGTCGGTTTTGAATAAAGGCGGTGGATACGACGCGTTGCCCACAAGATCTCAATGGCAAGCAAAACCACATAGCTAATCAGAAGAGCCCACAAGAAGGGCCTGAGTGGAATCTCGACGAGTCGAATGACTGCCCAAATGCCCGCCATGCCCAGGAGTATTTTTACGCCGAATCCGATTCCCCATGCCTTCAAGAGCGACGACGGCCCCTGAGGAATCGCTCTGGCCAGAAGCACCCAGGCGGGCAGCGATATGAACGCCGCGAAGAGAATTCCGCCAGCCAGCGGCACAATCACGGTGGCCCCTTTTCTTTTTTTCCGCCATTCTCCAATTCTCTGACCTTGCGCACTAAGTACCAGAAACTTCCCCCAAGTCCCCAAAAAACCCCGACCAAAGTAAAAAGCGGCTGCGTGTGCCACTTTTGGTCCAGCCACCGCCCGGCAAAGAAACCAAGCAAGACTGCGATCGTGAAGGTGAGGCCGATGTTGACGAATACTGTCCAGCGCTCCCCAGAGCGAGCCTTCATGGGGGAAGCTCAGAGCTCGGTCTGAGTCGCCTGTTCCAAAACAGAAGCAATCAGCGACGAGGCGGGCAGAGTGCTCAGCCTGTCACCCATGTTGCTCCGCCCGCAGAAGACGGCGCCCTCCACAATCACGAGCTTGGCGGCCAGGAGATCTCCATCCAAGCGCCCCGTGTTCTCAAGAGTAATCCTACCCCGAGCGGTCAGTGTCCCCTTCACACGGCCTGCCACAACGATGTGTTCGGCCTCGATATTGCCTTCGACGCTTCCCGTTGTTCCAATGGTGACCGTCTCGGGTGAAGAGATTTCGCCAACCACCGCGCCGTCAATGCGGATACTCCCTTTCGTCGTGACGGTGCCTCGAATTTCGGCATCGTTGCCCAACAGCGTCGAGATCTCTCCCGTGGAATTGCGCCGGAGCTCATTTCCATTCCGTTTCACCATGCGATGTTTTCCTCCAAATATCATAGAGATATTCATTCTCCCGCAAGGAAAGTTAATGGGTCAATCGGTTCATCCGCGCGCCATACCTCGTAGTGCAAATGCGGCGCTGAACTTCGGCCTGAGGTCCCCAAGAGAGCAATGGGCTCACCTTGTTCCACCTGCTGCCTCGCAGAAACAAGCAATGCCTCGTTGTGGCCATACAGGCTGAAATAGCCCGAACGGTGCACCAAGAAGACGAGATTGCCGTACAGATAAGTCCAATCGGCAAAAATCACAAGTCCTGACGCCGCGGCCACGACCGGCGTTCCCGACCGCGCGGCAATGTCAACACCCAAGTGCTGCCCGCCTATTCGACTACCTCGCTTCTGAAAGGTACGAGTCACATAGCCACGAACTGGGGGATAGGTCGGCAGCTCAGCCGGCGTGAAGAGGTGTTCTTGCATCCCGCGCAAGAAGGAAGGTTCAATGTTGGCCTCTGTCCAGGATTCCAGGGCGGCACTGCGGTAAGTCGCGCCGATTTGCATTCCCAGACCCGGCTGACTTGCCGGTTCCGACAGAGTATCGGGAAAACGCGCAAGGAGCGCCCGTCGAAGCTGTCCCTC
>DYHQ01000102.1 GCA_020724065.1 Candidatus Puniceispirillum sp.
TTCTGGAAACAACCGACGGAGGCTTCATCGTGGCGGGAGTCACCTATTCTTTCGGTGCGGGCTACGAGGATTTCTATCTTGTGAAGGCGAATAGCCTCGGCAATCCGCTCTGGACGCGCACTTATGGGGCGAGCGGTGATGATAGGGCCTATTCCGTTCAGCAGACAACCGACGGAGGCTATGTCGTAGCGGGATACACCGAGTCTTTCACTGCGACCTGGGAGGATTTTTATGTTGTGAAGGCGAATAGCCAGGGCGATGCGCTCTGGACGCGCACTTATGGGGGGAGCAGCTATGAAAGGGCCTATTCCGTTCAGCAGACAGCTGACGGTGGCTATATCATCGCGGGATACACCGACGCGGGCAACTATGATTTCTACCTTGTGAAGACGGAGACTGAAAGGCCTTCCGGTGCTACTATCTGCCTCAACGCTCTTGGAACAAACGCCGTTCTTCGATGGAACGCGCCCCAAACATGTGACCATAACATTTACATCACGACGCAGATGAGCGAGATTGGCAATCCACCCGGGCTGGGCTGGTCAGTGGTAGCCACTCTGCCGGATGTTCCCGCCGGCCCTGCGGTGTGGACGGACCCCGCAGGCCTCGTGCCTTACAAGCGCTACGCTGTTACGATGAGCTATCCGTAGAGTCACTCGTCTCGATGAGAGAATTCCGGCCAGGTTGAGAACCTGGCTCGGCGAAAGAAAGTGCCGGGCGGATGACACATCCACCACGGCGAAAAAGAGAAGTAGGGGCATGGCGCGCCATGCCCGTACAAGGGATCCTGCACGGCGAAAAAGGAAGTAGCGCGCATCTCGATGTGCAGCGCGGCAAGCCGCGCGCTACGAACTCCGGATCCCCGGAAGGATGCCGCGAGTGGTAAGGAAATAGGTCAGCTTCAATCGAATTGTGCGTTCGCCGGCGTTCGCCCATGCCAGCGGAATCGTCGGGCGAGTCTCGTCATAGACGAGGTAGAACCAACTGCCGGGGTGCCAGTTCCAAGCCAGCAGCAAATTCGTTAACAACTCATCGTCCTCCTCAACCCATTGCACCGTTCCCCTTAGGGACAAATCCAGAGTCAAAGAATAGCGCGTGCGCCACCGCCAGATTCGATAGTCGGTCAATTGATAATCGTTGATGTCGGCGGCATCCCAAACACGCATCCATGCCACGACAAGTGTCGTTTCAAGATTGGCACGCGGTTTCACCGTGGCGGATTGGTTGACCGACCAATAGTGTCCTTCGCGGAATGTGCCCTCGCTGGCTCCGGCTGAATAGACTATCGGCTTGCGGTCATCAGACTCGAACCATATCCAGCGGTCGGCATTCGGGTGAAACTCCGGATCGAACTGGCCAAAACTATCACGCAACTCACCGGTTTCCCCTTCATCTTCATCCGCATAATGGCGCCGATAGAATGTGCCCCAGTTCATTCCACTGGCGAGCTCCCAGTTGCTACGGGTCCGGACATAGCCGTTCCAATTGCCGCCGCCCGCTCCGAATCTCCCATCTGCAATCGAAGTTTGCCACCCGTTTAGATTGAAATTCGCATATTGCAGAAATCCACTCTTGCGTTGCCATTGTTTGCCTACCCAGAGGTAATGCTCCATCGTATTCGAGTACGACCCCCATCCGAGATCGTTGATATTGTAATCCTGCCCGCGATACAGACTGCCCACATTTCCTCGCAGGAATCCAAAATCCATGAATAGACTGCCGCGTGCCTCAAAGGGCTGCGCATCATTTCCCGTCCGCTCCACTCCGGCAAACGCGAGCGTCAGGTTGTTCTCAGTTCCCCAACGGATACGCGCATCTATGTCTGCTGTCGCTGCGTGAAAAGTGTCTTGCGCGTTCAGGAATGTGCTCGTCAGTCCGATGGTGTTCTGCCGTCCCACATTCCACTCGGTGCGTCCCGCGGCGGCGTCCTGAGGATTCCCATCTTCATAGCGATTTCGTCCCGCCAAAACGCTCGCGCGCAAAGGTCCCCATTGCCCATTCAGTCGCCCTCCATAGTCCGGGTCGGCGATTCGCCGTGTGTAGAGAAGCTGAATCGGCGATGTATCAAACAGAGTCTTCGCCTCCAAGAAGAAGGGTCGCTTCTCCGCCAAAAACACGGGATAGTCGGAAAGATTGATGACTTCCTCGTCCACATCCACCTGAGCGAAATCAGGCTGATACGCCAAGTCCACTGTCCACGCCGCGCTGGGGACGAGTTTCATAAACACGCCGAGATTCTCGAACTCATTTTCCGAAGCCCATTTGCCCTCGCTGGGTGCATCCCATCGCCCCACGGCGTGCGGCAGGATTTCGACATGTTGCGCCGAGCCGATATCCTGCAGACCAAGCAAACTGCCGAACTCGCTGACAGATACTCCGCGTTTCCACGAGACAGGCTGCCAGCATTGGTCTTCTTTTCTCCGTTCGATGTGGCGCACGAAGTTGATTCCCCATCCGTCGTCGCGTGCCCCGCCATGCCGAAAACAAGTGAAAGGGATGCGGAACTCCGCGATCCAGCCGCTATCCGTCCGCCCCACAGCCGATTGCCACACGCCATCCCAAGCGTCGTCAAAAGAGGTCTCGTTGGCGACTGTCCCGTCCATCTGACCCCCTGCTGCCGTGAGACCCATCCAGTAGCCATTGCACCTGTCATGAAAACTGTCAAAACCCAGTGCGACATAGTCGCAATTCGCGTCGTTGTCGCGCCGCAAGATGCGCGCATTGATGCTGTCCGGTGCGCTGTCCGCGCACACAAAGCAGAAATAGAGCGCATCGTCGTCATAGAGCACATAGACTTGTGTCGGCATGCTCGCCGGGGCTCCTTCGACAGGCTCGATCTGAGTGAAGCTGTCGGCGGGGGCGGCTGCAAGCCACTCGGCTTCGAACTTGCCGTCAATCTTCGGGCTATGCGAACGCGAGGCATGGACGCAGCGCGGTACATGTTCGCTCGCCGCTTCGACTGTCTGTGCCAACCACAGGCAGAAGCAGAAAATCAGAATGGAACGCAAAGCTGTCGAGGGGGAAATTCGCATCAGAACTCCGGGAAATTCGCTGAGGTGTCGGGCGGTTCGCCCAGGATGCGATTCAACTGCAATTGACCTCTTTTCTCTCAGGATTGGGGCAGCGAGGAAGCGAAGGGTGTTCGCGGGCATTTGTCGGCAAACGCGCTCGCCTCAGATAATTTGACTCGCTTTCGGCCAGAGAAGTTGCAGGGGACTATGGCAGGACGAGTTGGAAGGCCTCACCGGCGACGGCGATAATGGGGGACCAATAGACTCCCATGACAAAGATAGGAATCATGAGCGCAAGAAGCAGCACCTTGGCCCCGACGCCGGTCAAGAGCGGGACGGGCTTCAGTGGGTCGCGCAAGAACATCTCGCGGATGATCTTCACATAATACCAAAGAGAGACGACGCTGTTCAGGACTCCAATCACGGCCAGCGGAACCATCCCTTGGTCTATGAGCGCGCCAAAAAGGTAGAATTTGCCAATGAAACCCGCCAGAGGAGGCAATCCCACGAGGGAGAAGAGGAAGATCGAAAAAGCCGCCGCCACATAAGGCGCCCGATACCCCAGCCCGCGAAAGTCGCGCAACAGTTCGCTTCCTTCCTTCCGCGAGACAATGTCCACGACGAAAAAGGCGCCATAGTTCATGAAAAGATACACGATCAAATAGAACAGAACCGCCTGAAAACCGAGGTCGCTGGCCGCGGCAAATCCCATCAGAAGGTATCCCGCATGAGCGATGGACGAATAGGCCAGAAGTCGCTTCAAGTTTTGCTGCGCAATCGCCGCTAAGTTCCCCAAGGTCATGGTCGCCGCGGAGGCCAATGTGAAGAGCATCGGCCAATCCCAGCCTGCTTCCCATCCGCGCGGCAGAAGCGTCACGGTCAAGCGCAGCAGTGCCGCAAATCCCGCCGCCTTCGGCGCGACGGAGAAGAACGCCGTAATCGGTGTCGGCGCTCCTTCATAAACATCCGGACACCAAAAATGAAACGGCACCATCGCCACTTTGTAGCCGATGCCCGCAAGAATAAGAAGCATCGCCAGAAAGAGGGTAATAGGCGAGGAACTGCCCTGAAGGAAATGATTTCGTATGAGGTCAAAATCTGTCGAGCCGGTCAGCCCGTAAAGCAGCGACATTCCAAAGAGCATGACGCCCGTGGAAACTGCGCCATAAAGCACATACTTGAGTGCCGCTTCGCCCGACGAACGCTGGCCTCGATAGACGCCGGCGAGTATGTAGCTCGGTATCGAGACCATTTCTATTGTCAGGAAGAGAAGGATTAGGTCGTGAGCGCCGGAGAGAAGCGACATCCCCAAGGCCGATCCCACAAGAAGCAGGTAATACTCCGCATCCGTTTTGAAAGACGCCAAACTGAAAAGCACCGCCACAATCGTTGCAAGGCAGAAGAAGACTTTGAAAAAGAGAGCGAAGGGATCGTGAGAGTAGGTGGCGAAAATTGTTTGTGAAGTGCCCGGCCAGCCGAACATGGCGACGACACCCGCGGCAGCGAGAATCACGAGCGCCAAAATCCCCGCCGCGCGCCGCAGCGGCCGGATTAAGTCAACAATCATCAGTACCACGAAGCCGACGATCAAAATCAGCTCGGGTGTGAAGTGAAGAAGATGGGAAAGTGGAAAGGGCATGATTATTCAATCACGATTTGCGTTTGCCGATTTCCTATTCGGCTTCTCCATCTCTATCTCCGCCCAGCAAATGCTCCTGAGAAGAGCGAAAGCCGGAAATATCCGGATAGCTTACTTCAACCCCCGTCCGCTCAAAGACAAGTCGCGAGGCCTCATCTCCAGCGTAATTGCCAAAGACTTTGACGCGCGAGATACCCGAGTTCGCAATCATACGAGCGCAAATCGGACAAGGGAAGATGGTGACATACATATCGGCCCCTTCGACGGAAGTCCCGTGACGGGCAGCCTGCAGCAGTGCGTTTTGCTCTGCGTGGAGGCAGTAGCACAGCTCCAATCTCTCACCTGTGGGAATTCCAAGTTGATCCCGCACACATCCACCGAGTTCATCCGGATGCGGATGCCCAGCAGGCGGCCCGTTGTAGCCTGTGCAGAGAATCAGGCTATTTTTTACAATCAGCGCACCGACTTTGCGGCGCAGGCAGACCGACCGCTCCTTAATAAGCTGCATAATGCCGTAAAAATATTCGTCCCAAGAAATGCGGTCTGTCATGGAAAATCACCTTAGAACGGCAGCCACACAGACATGACACCCGCCGCATGCGCTCCCGCTTCAACGACGGAGTTCAGATAATTCAATGTGTCATTCATCATGGAGAGCACGGGACTCGGATAGACTCCGAGCAGAATCACAATCGCGCCCAGAGGAATCAGCGTGAAAAGCTCGCGTCCATTGATTTCAGGCAGGGTCTTCCATCGTTCCGGCAAAGTGCCGAGGAAAAGGCGCTGAATCGCCCAAAGAATGTAGCCCGCCGTAACGACAATTCCGAAAACAGAAATAATCGTGAAAGCCTGCCATGTGGGAAACGCTCCGACGAAACAAAGCGCTTCGGAAATGAATCCCGAAAGCCCGGGCAGTCCCATCGCCGCGAAAAATGCCAAAGAGAATACGCCGCCGTAAATCGGCATCTGATTGGCTAAGCCTCCAAAACCGAGCTTGCCGCGCAGCTCAACTTCGGGATAATCCTTCGGATAGACAATGTAACGATGATGCGCGCGGTCATAGATAACGCCGACAAGCAAAAAGAGCATGGCCGTTATTGTGCCATGATTGAACATTTGAAAGACGGCGCCGTTGATTCCCGCCGGTGTGAAGCTCGACATCCCCAACATCACGAACCCCATGTGCGAAATCGAGCTGTAAGCCACCAGTCTTTTCAAGTCCGTCTGCGCCATCGCGCAAAACGCCCCATAGACGATATTCACCATCCCCATAAAGGCGATGAACCAGGCAAACTGCATTGTGGTGTCAGGCAGCATCGGATAGTTGATGCGCAGGATGGCGTAGGTTCCCATTTTCAGCAGAATGCCCGCCAGAATGACCGAAATCGCAGTCGGTGCCTCGACATGCGCATCGGGAAGCCATGTGTGAAAAGGCACCATCGGAATCTTAATCGCGAAACAAACAAATAGCGCAAAGAACATCAGTGCGCGAAGTGTGTCTCCCTTGATCCAGTCTCCCTGCAGGCTCTGGTTCATCATGTGAAGCATGTTGAAAGTGTGGCCTCCGGTAACCGGGTCGCGCGTGTTCAAGTAGAGCGCCAACATAACCAGCAACATGAGCACCGAGCCAAACAAAGTATAGAGGAAGAACTTGATGGCCGCATATTCTCTGCGAGGCCCACCCCAGACGCCGATGAGAAAGTACATCGGCAATAGCATGATTTCCCAAAAGACATAAAAGAGAAAGAAATCGAGGGCCACAAAAGTCCCCATCATGCCGGTCTCGAGCAGCAGGAACATGCAGAAGTAGCCTTTGACCGCCTTCGCAATTCCCCATGAAGCGAAGATGCATAGAAACGCCAGGAGCGCCGTCAGACCCACCATTGGCATAGACAATCCATCCACACCGACGAAATACTCAATGTTGAAAGCGGGAATCCAGGACACATGGTCAATGAATTGGAACCCGCGCTCGTCATTGATGCCAGTCTGTGACGGATCAAAGCGCGCCCAGGTGACAACCGCAATAATAAGAACCAAGCCGGTGAAAAAGACCGCTGTCCAGCGAATCGCGTTCAGTCGGTCGCGAGGAATAAACAGGAGGACGACCAAGCCGACCACCGGCAGGAAAGTCATAAGAGTTAGTGGACTCATGTTCGTTACAAATTATTGAAAGACCTAAACCATTTGCCAAAGGAGAACGACCACCACCACAGCGGCGGTCAGCCACACATAATTCTGGTAGCGCCCTGTCTGAAAACGACGCGTGACAGCACCGAATTGGTCGGTGAGCCACGCCGTGAAATTCACCAGGCCGTCCACGACATGGTCGTCAAACCAACCCTGAATCATCGAATAGGTGGCGGTCAGTTTCGCGCTGCCGTCGAGAATTCCGTCAATGACATATCTGTCAATCGCCGCAAGCACCCGTGAAATCAAGAGAGTCAGCGCAACAAAAGTGGCGTCATAGAGTTCGTCAAACCACCACTTTCGTTGCATTCCGCGAGCAACCACGCCCAATCGTTTCTGCCATGCCGCTGCCGAGATTTTCCAGCGATAGTATGTCTGATAAGCGATATAGATGCCTGTTAAGGCAACTAAAACTGAAATTACCATCGCGATGTAATGGGCACTGTGGCTGCTGCTGTGCGCTCCTGCCGCTTCATGAGAAACTGCATGGCCTTCCACGACTTCACCGTGAACCTCACCGTGCGCAACCGCCGGCCCATGCACGACCTTTTCAGGCGTCGGCAACAGCTTCGCAAACCATCCCGATTCGGCTGAAATCGGATTCGGAGAATAGAAGATGAAGACTGAAAGCGTCGCCAGAATAATCAACGGAACGGTCATCACTCTGGGGGATTCTTTCACATGCTGAAAGGCGCTTTCCGCCGTGCGGAATTTGCCGTAGAAAGTCAGGTAAATCAACCGGAACATGTAGAAAGCCGTCATCATCGCCGCGCCGAATCCGAAAACAGGGAGGATGAACCAACCCGGATGTTCCATCGCGAAGTGCAAGACGCCGCCTAAGATGGCGTCCTTCGAGAGAAATCCAGCGGTCAGCGGAATGCCCGAGAGAGCGAGCGTGGCGATGAGCATCGTCCAAAAGGTGGTCGGCAGCTTTGTCTTAAGGCCTCCCATACTGCGCATGTCCTGAGGTTCTGTCTTGTGGTCGCCGATATGATGTAGCGCATGGTGCATTGCATGTATCACCGAGCCAGAGCAGAGAAAGAGGCAGGCTTTGAACATGGCGTGCGTGCCTAAATGGAAAAAGCCCGCCGTATAAGAGCCGACGCCGATGCCCAGAATCATGTAGCCGAGCTGAGAAACCGTCGAATAGGCCAATACGCGTTTGATGTCGTTTTGCGCGATGGCAATCGTCGCCGAGAAAAACGCTGTGAAACCGCCGAAGAGAGCGATGATCACCGAGGCGTCGGGAGTCAGCATCGGGAAGAGGCGTGCGGTCATATAAACGCCCGCCGCCACCATCGTCGCCGCGTGAATGAGGGCGCTGACCGGCGTGGGACCCTCCATCGCATCCGGCAGCCAGACATGAAGTGGAAATTGCGCCGACTTTCCAATCGCGCCGCAGAAAAGACAGAGGCAGGCAATTGTCAAGACTGAGCCGGACAATTTACCTGCGGCCACGGCGCCAAAAACGCCTGAGAGATTCGTCGTGCCCGCATAAGCCAGAACAATCATGATTCCAATGAAGAAGCCGGCGTCTCCGATACGATTCACGATGAACGCTTTTTTCCCGGCATTGGCGGCAGAGTCCTTTTCGTACCAGAATCCGATCAGGAGGTATGAACAGAGACCAACTAATTCCCATCCGACATAGATGAGAATGAGACTATCGGCGAGAACCAGCTCCAGCATCGAGAAACTGAAAAGCGACAG
>DYHQ01000103.1 GCA_020724065.1 Candidatus Puniceispirillum sp.
TGTCCGTCTCGTCTGCGGGAATGACAACCGTCAGTGATGGGAATGACCGATGTCCGTCTCATCCGCGGGAATGACAGCCATCAGCGATGGGAATGACAGGTGTCCGTCTAATCGGCGAGAAGATGCCGCTTAGTCGCTTTTTTCGCTCGATCCAAAAGACAAATGATGTCTCCAAGATGACAGAAACTGCTCCTCCATGTCAAGCGATATTTCAAGATAGGCTCGAAGGAGCCAACTTCTTGTCGTTCGCACCAGCATGCGGGGACGCTATCAGTTCATTGATTTGGTTTGCTCAGCGGTCATCGCCTATGAATGGCAACCTGAAGTTGAGACTTTGAAACACGAGGCGCGAGGTACGGGGATTTCAATGCTTTGATAATTTTACAGAAGGGAACTCATTGCAGTGGCCCCCTAATGGCCCAAAGCTTGCCATGGAGAGAGTGTTGATTCGATGTTTTGGATTGGATTACGACGGTAAAGCGGTTGAAAACGATGAGATTAGAGCCCGACATAGGCCCTTTCTTCTCCTCCTTTCGTTTCACTTGTCTTGCAATCTGCCTTGCTTTCCTATGCATCAGCTTGCACGCGGCACAAGACGATGCTGCGCCTGCGGACTTCCTCGCGATTGATTCGCTTTACCGCAGCGTTTTCACCAACGAATCTCCGGGCAAAGGAATGGGATGGAAACCGTATCAGCGGTTCCATTGGTTCTGGGGGCAGCGCGCTTATCCGACCGGCCAGATTCCCGTAGGGCTGCGCTGGCAAGCATGGGAAGCCAAAGTGCACTCCGAAGGAGAACGCGGAACGCTGGATGATCCGACATGGCAGCCAATCGGCCCCTCGAATCTCGCAGGGCGACTGCTTTGCATCGCCATTGTTCCGAGTAGTCCGAATACGATGTATGTTGGTGCGGCTTCGGGGGGCATCTGGAAAACAACCGACGGCGGGGCAAATTGGGTCGCTTTGGGTGATGGTCTTCCGTCGCTCGCCGTCGGAGCAATCGCCATCCATCCCTCTGAGCCGAGCATCATCTACATTGGAAGTGGCGAAGGTTCTTTCAACATAGACGCGGTCTATGGCGCGGGGGTGTTGAAGTCCACGGACGCCGGTGCGACATGGAGCACCACCGGACTGAATTGGACCCTCAGCCAATATCGTGCGGTCAACAAGATTGTTATTGACCCGACGAATCCCAACATCATCTACGCCGCGACCAGTCGCAACGGGTCTTACGGCGGTATCTACAAGTCCACGAATGGAGGCACATCTTGGGGCAACTACCTGACTGGCCTCGACATCAAAGACCTCTTGATGCACCCGGATTCCAATCAGGTGCTGTATTGCGTCGCCGGGTATCCTTGGGGCACAGCCGATAACGGTGTTTACAAATCCACGAATGGCGGCACAGTTTGGACAAAATTGACCAATGGATTACCCGCTTCCAACACGCAGGGACGCCAAGCCTTGGCAATCTCCGAATCATCTCCAACGACCGTCTTTGTGGGCATATCGAAGACGATTTCGAGCGGCGCGGGACTTCTGGGAGTCTATCGCACGACGAACGGCGGAGCATCGTGGAGTCTGCGGGCAAGCGCGCCGAATTTCTATGGCGGTCAAGGCTGGTACAATAATGTTCTGGCCGTTCATCCAACGAATTCCAATACGGTCTACGCTGCGGGAATTGACCTCTACAAATCCACGGACGGGGGCACTAATTGGTCGCACATCACTTATTGGAACTATCCTCCCGGGCACAGCCAATACGCGCATGCTGATCATCATGCCTTCGCATTTCATCCTTCGAATTTTAACACACTTTTCGCAGGCACGGATGGAGGGCTTTTCCGTTCCACCGACGCGGGCACGAGTTGGTCAGCACTGAACAACGGCCTTGTAACTTTTCAGTTCTACGCGATGGGGAACTCGGTTCAGCGACCTTCCGAGTGCTATGGTGGCACTCAGGACAACGGCACGGACAAATACACAGGCTCGCCCACATGGTTGGAGGTGCTGGGTGGGGATGGCGGCTACTGTGTGGTGGATTATGCTTATCCGGACATCGTCTATGCCGAGACTCAAATGGGCTCTCACTACAAGAGCACCAACGGCGGCTCCTCGTGGTCGGCGATCCAAAGCGGGATTACGGGCTATGGCGCGTGGGTGACGCCTGTCGTCATGGATCCCACCAATCGTTTGGTCCTCTACACGGCAACGAGCAAAGTCTATCGCACGACAAACAGCGGAACAAACTGGAACGCCATTTCGTCGGACCTGTATTTCTATATCAGCACCCTGGCTGTCGCTCCTTCAGCGCCGAGTACGATCTACGCAGGCTCTGAAGGCGACGGCAAGGTTTTCAAAACAACAAACACCGGTGGTTCATGGACCGATATTTCGGCGGGACTGCCGGATCGCTATGTCACTCGCGTGGCCGTGCATCCGACGGACGCGAACACCGTGTTTGTTTCCGTTTCTGGCTATGGTTTGGGGCATATCTATAAGAGCACGAATGGCGGGTCGAGTTGGGTGAATTCAAGCACGGGACTGCCTGATCAACCGGTCAATGTCGTTGTCATTGACGGCAACAGTCCCAGCACGCTCTATGCGGGTACGGATTTGGGCGTTTATCGTTCGACGGACGGCGGAGCCAATTGGTCGAACTTCTCGACAGGGCTGCCCAATGTGGTCGTGGACGATTTGGCGCTTCATCCGACGGCGGGAACACTGCGTGCCGCGACTCATGGGCGTGGGATGTGGGAGGTCGCAACCGGTGGGTCGAGCATCTTGGTTACTTCGCCAAACGGCGGCGAAGTATGGGGCGTTGGAGTCAGTTCGGCGATTACCTGGACTTCGGGGGGCATCACGGGCGATGTGCGCATCGAACTCAATCGCGACTATCCCAGTGGCGACTGGGAGACGCTCTTCGCTTCGACCCCCAATGATGGAAGCCAAAACTGGACTCCCACAAATCCGACGACGACCAAAGCGCGCATCCGGATCACTTCCATTTCCAATCCAACGGTCTATGACGAGTCGAACACCGATTTCTCCATCGTGACGCGGCAGATTACGATTGTTACTCCCAATGGGGGTGAGAATTGGGTCTATGGAACGACTCAAACGATTTCATGGTCGCGCGTGGGGACTTCGACTTCGGTCGTGATTCAGCTCAATCGCAGCTATCCTTCGAGTTCTTGGGAGACGCTCGCAATGACCTCGGCTCTTTCCTACAACTGGTTCGTAACCTCGCCGGCGACTTCCAATGCCCGCATTCGCATCTACTTCTCATCGTATCCGAGCGATGGGGATACTTCCAACGCATCCTTTACGATTTCGAGTCCGGGACTGACGATAACAAGTCCTAACGGTGGAGAGGTATGGACACCGGGTGAGTTGCGACCGGTATGCTGGACGCGCCAAAGTCTCACCTCGACCGTGAAAGTCGAATTGAACCGGAACTGGCCAAGCGGCACTTGGGAGCTTTTAGGGACGAATATCGCTGGCGACAGTTTGGTGCGCACGGTGAACGGCCCCGGAAGCGTGAATGTGCGCGTGCGCGTGACCAGCATCATCTATCCGGAAGTTACGGATGTTTCCAATGCGAACTTCACGATTCTCAGTCCATCGCTCGTCTTGACGGCGCCGAATGGCGGCGAGGTGTGGCCTCCCGGAACCGTTCAAAATATTAGCTGGCAGAGTACCAATATCTTTGGCGCGTTCAATCTCTATTTGAATCGTGCTTATCCCGTTGGAGGGTGGAATCTTATTTGTGTCAATGACACCAGCAGTCCCTTTGAATGGACCGTAACCGAGCCACTCACGGATAGCGCGCGAGTCAAAGTCGTCTCGGCGGCGCAAGGGACGATTTATGACGAATCGGATGCCAACTTCCGAATCGGACAAGTCACGCAGGGCGTGACAGTAACATCTCCCAATGGCGGGGAGACTTGGGTGACGGGCACGCAAGCGACGATTACTTGGACGCGCCAAGACGCTCCGGGGAATGCGACGGTCTCGTTAAATCGAAATTATCCATCGGGGACATGGGAAAATTTGACGACCACCGCGTCAGGGAACTCCTTCGTTTGGACCGTCACCGGCTCGGTGACCGGCGCGGCGAGGGTGAAAGTGTTCTTGACGAGCAATCCGACCATTTCCGACATATCGAATGCGAACTTCTCGATTGTGGCTCCAAGCCTGACACTGACTTATCCTGTCGGAAGCGAGACTTTGGCCGTTGGCTCTTCGGTGACAATTACATGGACGCGCTATTATGTCACGGGCAATGTCACGGTGGCGCTCAATCGGAATTACCCTTCTGGAGCCTGGGAAAATCTGACCACCACGGCCTCTGGAAGTTCCTTTGCTTGGACAGTGAGCGGTTCCACAACAAGCACAGCCAGAATGAAAGTTTTCCTCACGAGTGATCCGACGATTTCCGATGTATCCGACGCCAATTTCTCGATTGCGCAGCCCAGCCTCACGCTGACCTATCCGGTCGGCGCCGAAACCTTGGCCGTCGGGTCGGCAATCACAGTGACATGGACTCGCTCTTCTGCATCTGGGAATGTGACGGTTGCGTTGAATCGCAATTATCCCTCGGGGACCTGGGAAAGTCTGACCACCACAGCCTCCGGAAATTCCTTCGGGTGGACAGTTAGCGGCAGCGAAACAGACCACGCGCGCATTCGGGCGTACCTCACGGCCAGTCCCACTGTCGGAGATACCTGCAACAGCGATTTCCGCATTTGGATTCCGACCTTGACTCTGTCGTCGCCCAATGGAGGCGAGACCTGGATTCTCGGGCGAACGGAAACGGTGAATTGGTCGCGGCACGCGGCATCGGGGAATGTGACGGTACGACTCTGCCGCAGTTATCCGGGCGGAACATGGGAAACGCTGACAACGATGGCATCCGGCAATAGCTACAGTCATTCGGTGTCGGGGACTACGGGCAATCTCAATCGTGTGCGAATCTTCCTAACCGCAAATTCCAGTGTTGCGGATACTTCTAACGCAAACTTCACGATTGCCGCCCCTGCTCTGACCGTCACATCGCCCGCGGGAGGGGAGACTTGGATTGCGGATTCGACGCGGGTAATTCGCTGGAGCCGCTACTATGCCGATGGCAATGTCACGGTTCAATTGAATCGCACTTATCCCTCGGGAGCGTGGGAAAATCTCTCGACAGCGGCATCCGGTGATAGCTTCGCGTACACGGTCAGTGAGCCAACCACTGCCCATGCGCGAGTCCGCATTTCCCTCAACTCAAATCCCAGCATTGGGGACACATGTAACGCCGACCTCCAGATTATTGATCCTGGGATTACACTGCAAAGTCCTCTCGGTGGGGAAATCTGGGCGCTCATGGATACGGTAACGATTCGTTGGACTCGCCGCGATGTGAATGCCGTTCATGTTCGACTCAATCGAAATTATCCTTCGGGCGGATGGGAGACATTGGCGACGAATCTCGTGGCGGATTCGCTCCGTTGGGGCGTTTCAGGTTTGGCCTCGGCCAACTGTCGCGTCAAAGTTGAGTCATCGGAGAATGGCGCGGTCGCTGCTATTTCGCCGGCGTCATTTTCTATTCTCTATCCTTCGCTTCAATTGACGGCGCCAATTTCCGGCGACACTTTGGCCATCGGAAACACAGACCTCATCAAGTGGCAGCGGAATGCGGCGGTTCCCGGAATTGTGCGCATTGAGATTTGCCGCGGCTATCCGTCCGGTGGTTGGACGATGCTCACGGAGACGGCGGCGGACAGTTTCGCTTGGCTTGTCAGCGAGCCGGCGAGCCTGAACGCGCGGTTCCGCGCGAAATCAGTCTCGCTTCCTTGGGTAGGTGATACCACGGACGCCGACATTCCCATCGTTTATCCGGAACTTGTACTTCTCTCGCCGGAAGCCCCCACGACTTGGGAAGTCGGGCGCAATACGACAATTCATTGGCAGCGCGCGCATCTTCTTCCAGGCGCGAATGTTGAGCTCAAGCGAAATTGGCCGACAGGGAATTGGGAGACGCTTGCGTCGCATGTCCTCACGGATAGCCTGGTTTGGACAGTCACCGGCCCGACTGCAGCGAACGCGCGGCTTCGTATTCGCTCGGATTACAATTCATATGCGGAAGTTGTGAGCGATTGTTTGAGAATTATTTGGCCGCAGCTCTCGCTTATTTACCCTGTCGGCGGAGAAGTCTTGGGGGTCGGCAATACCGAGGAAATCCGCTGGGAACGCACGGACTATGATGGGCCGGTTGCGCTCTATCTGAATGCCAATTATCCGACGGGTGCTTGGACACTCTTGGCACAGGAACTTTCAGGGGAGAGTTTCACTTGGCTCATTCAGTCAGACACGACGCACACGGCGCGCACAAAAATTGTCTCGGGAGATGGATTCTTGGCCGATACTTCGGCGAGCTTCTCGATTGTTGCTCCGCAATTGGAAATCATTCAGCCGAACGGCGGAGAAGCTCTCTCGATTGGATATCCGTATAGTATTCAGTGGAGTCGCCTTGCCGCATCGGGAGGTGTGCGAATTGAAGTGAACCGAAATTGGCCGAGTGGCATATGGGAAATCTTGACGGACACAGTGACGAGCAACTCGTTCAGTTGGCTTGTTCCGCCGCCTGAGAATACATCCAATCGCATCCGTGTTTCGCTCGTCAATCGTCCGGAAATTGTTGACACATCCAACGCGAATTTCAGTATCAGTGTCGCAGGTCTTTGGGTGACAACTCCCAACGGCGGCGATACGCTCGTCGTTGACCAGAGCACCGTATTTCGCTGGCGGCGTGTGAATGTCTCAGGGCCGGTTTCCGTGGCGCTGAATCGCAATTATCCCGGCGGAACATGGGAGACCATCGCTGGCAGCGTTTCCGCCGACAGCTTCCTGTGGACTGTGACCGGAACACCAACACTTGCTGCACGTGCCCGTGTGACGCTGCTGTCCAATCCGATGTTCACGGATGTCAGCGACAACAATGTTGGAATCTACAATCCCGATTTGATTTTACAATCGCCGATAGCTGGGGACACGCTCCTTGTCGGTTCGCAATGCGAGATTTCATGGGCACGAATCGGCGTGGCGGGGAAGGTGCATGTCTATGTCAAGCGCAATTGGCCCAGTGGCGGGTGGGAAGCCATCGCTTACAATCAATACGGCGACTCGTATCTGTGGACCGTGACCAGCCCGACTGCTTCGGCGGCTCGCGTTCGCGTGCTTTCGGGTGTGAACTCAAGCTGGGGCGATACGACCGACGGAGGAGTGGCCATCGTTCGGCCTTCGCTGGTTCTGAGTTCGCCAACGGGCGGCGAAATCTGGCCGATTGGTGCCGCGACGACCATTCGATGGGCGCGTGTCAACGCACCGGGTGAGGTGGATGTTTTCCTAAGCCGCAATGGGACAGACGGCCCTTGGGAGAATCTTAGCTCTTCCTTTAGGGATTCTCTGGTTTGGGCAATTGCAGGAGACACGACGAGCCGTGCGAGAATCAAGATCGCTCATCATGATGTGCCGAGTCTCGTGGTTACGAGCGCGGCGAATCATTCGATTCTAACGCCTCAGTTGACCCTCATCTCGCCTCAGGGAAACGAGACTTTTGGCATCGGGCGGTCCATGCCGATTCGCTGGACGAGGCAAGCGATTAGCGGAGCGATTGAAGTTCGTCTCGACCGCAGCGGCACATTGGACAATTTTGAGACTCTCGCGCAGGTGGTTGGCGTAGATTCCTTTGCATGGCGCGTCACCGCACCCGAAACTCAGACGGCAGCGGTGCAGGTGCGCGCAACCTCCGGCCCGCCCACGCAAGCGACTTCTCCTCCAACGATTCACATCGTGCAGCCTGCACTTGCGCTGACGCATCCTTCGGATAGCAGCGTGCTTGTCGTCGCTGAAGTCTGCACATTGCGCTGGGAAAGCATCTTGGTGGACGGTGCGGTTCGGGTCGAGCTCAATCGTGCTTACCCGTCGGGGCTTTGGGAGACGCTCTCGGAAGTTGCAGGCGATTCGCTATTATGGACTGTCACAGGGCCGACGAGTGTCAATGCAACCCTGCGCGTCCGTTCTGTTCTCTATCCTGACATTGAAGATGAAGTTGAAGGACTGCATATCATCTCACCAAGTTTGACGCTCGTGTCGCCTGACGGTGGAGAAGTGTGGGGAATCGGCAATGGCAAAGTGATTTCATGGCAGCGACGAGATTATGAGGGGCCGGTTCATGTCCATTTGAAATCATCCTATCCTGCAGGCGAATGGACAGAGCTTGCCTCGGCAGTTTTGAGCGACAGTTTTGAGTGGACAGTCAGTGGTGTTCCGACTCTGCACGCGCGCGTCAAAATCGTGGCAACCGATTACCCCTCCGGCGATTCATCTCAATCAGATTTTTCCATTATCTATCCGCAACTCACCTTGACTTCGCCCGCACCAAACGATACCCTGCTTATCGGCGGCTCGCTCACAGTTCGTTGGAATCGGCTGGAGGCTTCGGGTCCAGTTCGAGTGGAGCTTG
>DYHQ01000104.1:0-2601 GCA_020724065.1 Candidatus Puniceispirillum sp.
GACTCGGGTACTCCAACAAGCGTTTGGGGTCCGGCAAATGGCAATCATATGGCGGAAGCATACACTCCGCCGGCTTGGGGATTCATGACGGACTCGCTCATAATCGGTCTCTACCGCCACACGGCGGGTTCTGGTACATTGACATTCATAGTACGTCTTCGGGAAGACAATACTGTGGTGCACTCAACTGAATGTCCCCAGGGCGAAATAGACTGCAACGGACCGGGCACGGTGAAGTGGACCTCGGGGACCCAATCCTTTACCATAGGAAGCGGTTGGGCATGGAAAGGCGTTGCCTTGCCGGATTGCGTGATGATTGGCCAGTTCATCGCCGACATCGAGTTTACTGGCGGCGGCAATCGGTTTGGTCCTCTCATGGATGGTGGAGCTCCCATTCCTTGTTGTGAAGGGTATCTGTATTTCGCCGGAGGTTGGCGTGAGCACTGGGATGCTTGGCAGACTCCGTCGGGCGTGGGTCACTATTTGATTCGCGTTCATGGCGTGACGGTGGGAGCGCCAACTCCTCCGGAACTGACCATCTCGAAGTACACGATTTTCTACGGACACGCTTTGATCAACTGGGACGGTGGACCCGAACCCATCACACAGGAAGCCCTGCGGTTCATGAATACGGGTGGCGGAAGGGATACGGTGAATTCAATCACGATGACGAATCCGACCGATTTCACTTGGTCGGGGAATCCACTGCCCTGGTATCTTGACGCCGGCGAGTTCGAAGAAATCAATGTGACTTTCCAGACGGCAACTGAGGGCACGGTTACCGGTGACCTGGTTGTTGATCACACGGGGGCAAACGCCACGACGGATACCGTTCAGCTTTCGGGAATCGGCTGGCGCGGTCACTGGCTCGAGAACTTCTACGATCCACCTGACACGCTCAATGGGGATTGGTGGATTCAGCAAGACTCGTGCGAAGATGAAACCTGGGCTTACTACAGTGGCGGTTACTCCGACCAGTGCTGTCAGGGGGGACACCAGTTCAGCGAACCTGGATGTTTCTGCATTGACTGGTTCCTTTCCTCGCCGTTTGTCAATCCAGACAGTGCCGGCGTCAAAGTGAGCTGGAAAAATGAAAACAGGTTGAGCGCTTACTATTACCGTCACAGTTTCTGGTGGACCGGTCCGGATTGCACGCTCTATCACTGGGTCGCTAACATCGGTCCGACTGCAGAGGGCGAATTCGTTGAAGAGGGGCCACATTATGTGAATGCTCCTTCCGATAGCATCCAGCTTGCCTATCTGTATGTCGGTGAGGATGCGGACTCTTGGTTCATTGACGACATTCGAGCCGATTCGATTCCACCTTCGCCGCCTGAATTCCAAGGCCCCGGCCATGAGCACCACAGCGACGATGGCCCGGCCACCTGGATTGATCCCGATTGTGTCCATCTCACATGCCAGGTTCTCGACCCAAACAATGATCCGTTAACCGTCACTCTTTGGTACAGGGATCATGCGGTCCCCGGCTGGAGCTCCGTTGCCATGACGCCGGTGACAGGATGCGAGTATATGCATCTATATGAATACACTCTCTGCGATCTGGATGTCTGCCATACCTACGACTACTACTTCCAGGCGGATGACAATGATCCGGGTACTCCTACCACCTATTTGCCGGCGACGGCACCGACAGACTACTTCCAGGTGGACATCCTGGACAACAGCCAGGCTCAGATCGCCTATGACAACGACACGACCCGGTATGTTCGTTATGACCCGGATTACTGGGAAACACGCTTTGCCGTTCGCTTCACGCCCGCTTCCTATCCGTATGTTCTGGGCGGAGCAATGATCATGCTCGGAGCGGCCGCCCGTCCCTTCCCGGATGACGACCATGAGGATATCGTGGCCGAGCTGTATGACGATAACGGAGTCGGTGGCGCACCGGGGACGATGATCGGCAGCGCCTATCCTGACAACGGCACGAGTTGGAATGAAGGCATGGACGCCTGTGATGACACCACTTTTGCGAAGTGGGTTTACATCAAGATTGATCCGTGCGTCACAATTACGGACGGCGATTTCTACATCGCCGTGCGCAACCGCGACGGCAGCATGAACACGGATAAAGAAGCGTTTGGATATGATCAGGGACCGCCTGTTAGTCCATATCGGACCTGGATTTTCTACGCCGACATTGGACGGTGGGGTCTGGATACCCTGGGCGATGCCAACAATCCACCGGGGCCCTCGGCAAACCTGAGGCTCCGTGCCATCGAATGCGCTTGCGTGCCTTCGGCACCGACCAATGCCACTGTCTACTATTACGGCACAGGCGCTCCGGATTCGGTTGTGATTCGTTGGACTCATGTCGGAGACAATGTCACCTACAAAGTCTATCGTTCGACGACCGACCCATTTAGCGGCTTTGCATTGCTTGGAACGGTTGCCGCAACCGCGGGTGTTGATTCGTTTATTGATCCAGTAGGCACGATCACGAAGGCTTTCTACCGTGTAACGGGCTCTTGTGACCCGGCTTTCATGGCTCCGCCTGTTCCACCGTCCGCTATGTCGAGCGCGGTTGCCCTTGGACCGGTGCGCCGGACTCCAACTGGTCTGCGGACCACGCTGATGCATGGC
>DYHQ01000104.1:2611-8453 GCA_020724065.1 Candidatus Puniceispirillum sp.
TCCGCCGTCCTTCGCACCGTCTGCACCTTCGCCAGAGATGGGTACGCTGGCGATTGGCCCGGTGCGTCGGACGCCAAGCGGTCTGCGGACCACGCTGATGCAGGGCGAGCAGTTGACACTCGAAGAGCAACTGAGGTCGGGTATCATGCCCAAGAAGATCAATCGGGCTGAACTGGAGAAGGTGGCTCGTAGCGAGAAGCTCCGTCGGATTTCCCCTTCGTGGAACCTAAAATAAGTCCCACCTCTGATCCTTTCGGATCAAGTGGCTGATACAGCAGAGAAGGGCTCGGCCTTGTGGTCGAGCCCTTTCTCTATGTGGCATCTTTGGACCTGTGAAATCTCTTTCGTCGTTTCCCAAACTGTGGTCGGTGGTCAGCGGGGCTGCAATTCCGGAATGAGATTCTGGGTGATTTTCAGATGAAGATAGTCATGCGGATCGAAGGGAGAAACACCGCTCTGCTCATAGAGCCGCGCCTCAAGCGCTTTTATTTTCTCTGATGGGCGGCGACCGACGGGCTTTGCAGGAATACCGATGTTGATTGTCCACGGTTCCAGGTCCTTGGTCACAACCGAATTCGAACCAACCACAGCCCCCTCACGGATCGTCACGCCTGGGTGAACAACGACATCTGAGGCGAGAAAGACATGTTTCTCGAGATGAACAAAGGACCTTGACACCGCGCGATGTTCTCGGGGGATGGTGGGATTCGTTAAACCTTCGCCTCGAATGAGCTCCGACCCTGTGATGACGCGAACGCCGGCACTCAGTCCAACGAAATCCTCAAAAATGCAGAGGCCCCCGCCGGCAATACTTGAGAAGTAGGAGATATGGATGAAATTGCCGATGATGGTTTTGATGCCACCATGCAGCCAGCAGAACTCACTGATAATGACATGGTTCTTGATATGGATATTCGATGGATTGACGAAGGCTATGTTCGGAAATCGCGGGGCAGTGTTCGAAGCTGAAGCGGAAAATGTGCGCGACTCTACCGGACTATCACTGACGGGGAGCGCCACAGGAGCGCGCGCGGGTCGTGGACTGCGTCCCCGGCGGTTTCAATCATTCTGGCAACCTGGGGTCGGACGGAGTTGCTCTCACGCGCTCTAACCAGCATTCAGCGTCAGATTTGGACCGACTATGAGGTCGTCATCGTGAACTGCTCGGACAAGCCTCTCGAGAGTTCGATTGAAGGAAGTCCGCTCGGCCCGAAGGCGAAGTATGTGCGGATACGGCCAGAGTCCTGCGAGGCAGTCGCGTGGAATGCGGGCTTTGCGCTGGCGTCAGGCCAGTGGATTGCTTTTTTGCAGGATGGGGGAAGTTATTATCCTCACCACCTCAGCACCTTGATCCAGGCGGCTCGTGACAGTCGGCATCCAATTGTCTATGCAGGAATGGAACGAATCGAAGGGGCTTTCCAAAATGACACCTTTTCTATTGAAACGGGAGCACTGCCCTGCGCTCCCCTTTGAATTGGATCAGCTTCTGGTGCAGAATTTCCTTTATCTTCAAGCAATGCTTGTCGAAATGCGATGTTTTCGTCGAGCCGGTCATTTCGATGCCACCGCTTCCCCTCTTTCGGACTGGGAGCTCGCCCTCCGACTCGCCGAGCACTTCACTTTCCATCCCATAGACAAAACGACGAGTGAGGTTTGGTGCTCACCTCCGGGAAATGAAGACATTCTGGCCTATGAATGGATATACGCTCGTCAAAGCGAGACTGTGGAGCACCGACCCGAAATAGTCCAAGCGCGCCAGAAGGTTCTTGATAATCTGTGTCGCCAAATGCTTGGAGTCTCCGAGAAACAACAACGCTCAAGACGCGAAATCCCGGCAAGCGCGCTGAGCACTTGACGAATTGCAGCTCTCCGGCACTTTGTCCAAAAAGAAACCCGGCCATTTTCATGACCGGGTTCCTCATTCTTGTCTATTAAAAGACTATTCCTGCTCGACTTCTTCTTCCTGAAGAGCGAGAGTGTTGCGTCTCTGACGAAGCTTTTCGATGGCAGCTACCGCCAGCCCCAGCGAAGCCGCAGCCAGCGAGAAAGACGGCAAGGCTCGAATGGGCTCGGGAAGCGCGCCCAAATCCTTCGGCAAGGTCGGATTCGGGGGCAAGTCGGGATAGTTCTCGAGCTTTTCAGGCAGCAAGAGCATTGAATGCAGACCTTTCAATTGCGTCTTGCCATAGAGAACCGGACTGAATCCGCGCGCTTTGAGTTCCTTCGTTCGCGTTGTCACGATGGCGAGAATTTCGTCCATCGTCCCATATTTGATGGCCCTTGTCGGACAAGTTGTGGCGCAGGCCGGGATCAGACCGTTCGCAACACGATCGTAGCATGCCGTGCATTTGCGCGACTTCTCAAGCTTCGGGTCAACATGAGGTACGCCGTAGGGGCAATTGTCTGCACAGGCGCCGCATCCAATGCAAAGGTCCTGATTGACAAACACGGTACCGAAGCGCGGATGCCGAGTCATGGCTTTGACCGGTTCAACGGGGCATACCGTGATACATGCCGCATCCGTGCAATGGAAGCAATGGAAACGGCGGAATAGCCATTCCACCTTGTCGCTCTTCATGACTTCATAGAACTTGATAATCGTCCAGGTATTGGGCGACAAGTCCGACGGATTCTGATACCCGCCCGCCTTGGCAAAGAACTTTGTCTTCTCGCCCGGCAAGTAATTCCACTGCTTGCAAGCCACCTGACAACTGCGGCAGGCGATGCAGAGACTTCCATCATAGAGGAAAGCATTCTCAGCCATCTTATGCCTCCTTCTCGATATCGCACAGGAACGCCTTATATTCTGGAATCGAGGTATTGGCGTCTCCCACATGCGGGGTTAAAATGTTCGCACTCTCTCCAATGGCTATCCCTGAATATCCCCAATGCCAGGGAAGCCCGATTTCATGAAGCACGCGGCCATTCATCTTGAAGGGTTTGAAACGGTGTGTAACCACTGCGTAAACGGAGATACTTCCGCGAGCGGTTTTCACGCGCACTTTGTCGCCGTTTTGAATGCCCTTTTCTTTAGCCAGTTCGTTTGAAATCTCAACAAACATGTCTGGCATTAGCTCGGAGACCCAAGTGAGATTTCGCGTCATTTGGCCCGCTTGCCAATGCTCCACAACACGATAGGTCGTCCCAATAATCGGGAATTTGTCTGGTGTTCCCACCTCGCAAAATTCCCCTGTCCAGATTTTCGCAACGGGATTCTTCTCTTGAGCATAGAGCGCGTTCTTCACAGGGCTTTCGCATGGCTCATAATGGGTGAAAAATGGCCCATCGGCGAGGTCGGTGGCAAAGAAGCGAGCATGACCGTGTGGAACCATAATGAAGGGATATTTTGCTTCGGGTGGCCAAGGGCCATCCGGCACATCACCGACCCATTTCTTCTGTTCCGCATCCCAGCGCACAAGGACTCGATTGGGATCCCACGGCTTGCCTGTCGGATCACAGGATGCTCGGTTATAAATGATACGGCGATTAACCGGCCAAGCCCAAGCCCATTGTGGATAGAGCCCGAGTTTGTTGGGAGCATCCTCATGCACCCGTCGCGCTGCCATATTACCCTTTTCGGTATAGCTGCCGCAGTAAATCCAGCAGCCACAGGCGGTCGTGCCATCATCTTTCAGCATGGCGAAGGATGCGAGTTGTTCCTTCTCTTTTATCGCTGTGTCTTGGTGGGTGAAAGCCTGCGTTGCATAGCCATTGACTTCCTTTGCGATGAGATGAACATCCGGTTCCTCGTGCTCTCCATAGTTCCATGTGAGATTGACAATCGGATCTGGGAAGACGCCGCCCTGCTTGTATTCATCTCGCAGAGTCCGGAAAATCTTGTCCAAAATCCAGCTATCCGAATGCGCGACACCGACAGGTTCGACCGCCTTATAGCGCCATTGCATCCAGCGACCCGAGTTCGTGATCGAACCTTCTTTTTCAACCGATGAAGCTGCGGGGAGGGCAAAGACTTCCGTCTGAATTCTCTTGGGATCCACGTCGGGCCCTTTCCAGAACTCCATGGTCTCTGTCATCCAAAGGTCAGCGGCCGCCAACCATTCGAGTTTTTCCAGGGCCTTGCGTTCTTTGCGCGAATTCGGGCCGCCCACCGCGGGATTTATTCCCATAACCATCATACCCTTGATTTTGCCCTCGTACATTGCTTCAAAAAGCGCAATCCACGAGTAGTTCTTTGCCTCGTCAATCTTGGGCAGGAATTGGTAATCGAACTCATTGTCCTTCGTTGCATGGGCACCCCAATAGGCCTTGAGCAAACTGACGACATATTTCGGCGTATTCTGCCACCAGTTGGCGCTCTTGTCGCCGCCGACGGTCTTTGGAGTCCACTGTTCATTGTAGGCAGCCAGTGTGGTATTGTTCGCTCGCGGGGTTTTCAGATAGCCCGTGAGAATGTGGAAAAGCAATCCGTAGTCGGTAGAACCCTGTACATTCGATTCGCCACGCAGAGCATTGATCCCGCCACCGGCCACGCCAATGTTTCCCAAAAGAAGCTGAAGCACACAATAGCTGAAAGTGTTCTGACTGCCATAGGTGTGTTGCGTGGCACCCATGGCATACATGATGGTTCCGGTCTTGTTCGGTGCGCCGGTCGCGCAGTAGGCTCGAGCCGCTTCAAGGAATGTCTCCTTGGGCATGCCGGTAATCTCGTTGACCTTCTCGGGCGTGTAGTCAGCGAAATGCTTCCTCAGGAGCTGGAAGACGCAGTTCGGATCCTGCATCGTCGGATCCATTTTCACATTTCCTTGCTCGTCCATCTGGTAGCTCCAAGCGCCGCCTTTCTTGTCATAGGAACGTTTGGTAGCGTCATAGCCCGTGAATAGCCCATCTTTGAAGCCAAATTTCGGATCAACGAGGAAGGACGCATCCGTATATTCGCGGACATACGCTTCGTGATAGAGCTTATTCTCAATGGTGTAACGAACAAGGCCACCGATGAAAGCCATATCGGTTCCGGAACGCAGAGGGGCATAGATATGGGCTTTTGACGAAGTGCGGGTGAAGCGGGGATCTACATGGATAATCTTGGCACCCTTCTCCACCGCTCGCATCACCCATTTCATGGATAGTGGATGATTTTCGGCTGCATTGGAACCGATAATCATCACACAATCGGAATTGCCGATGTCAATCCAGTGATTGGTCATCGCGCCTCGACCCATGGAAGCCGCCAGACCGGCGACTGTGGCCGAGTGGCATAGCCGCGCCTGATGCTCGATATAAACCATGCCGAGAGCGCGGGCGAACTTGCTGTAAAGGTAGCACTCCTCGTTGTCGAGGGCTGCACCGCCGAGCGCCGCGATGGCATCCACCCGGTTGACGACGCGCCCTTTGTCGTCTTTTGCGACGAAGTTTGCGTCCCGAGTTTCCTTCATTCGCTGTGCGATCCGCCGAACGGCCCATTCCCAGGAGACCTCTTCCCATTCGGCGCTTCCCGGAGCCCGATAAAGCACTTTCGACAGCCGACGATCGCTCGTGGCCACCTGATACAGCGACTGTCCCTTGCAGCAGAGCGCTCCTTCATTAATGGGGTGATCCGGATCCCCTTCGACATTAATGACATTGCGATTGACTGTGGACACAATCAGTCCGCAGCCCACGCCGCAATAGGGACAGATCGTCGTACTTTCCACCGAATAGCGCGTTTTGAGAGCTTCTGCAAAGGCGACCGACTGGCCGAGATCCAGACCCAATTTGGTAAAGACCCCTCCTGCCGCCGCGGCACCCGTTGTAAGCAGAAACTCTCGCCGTGTGAGCTTCATAATACCCTCACTCCATCTTGTGAAAACGGCTTGAATTTATGATAGAAGATTTTCTTTTTTCC